>ONLD01000022.1 GCA_900318565.1 uncultured Bacteroidales bacterium | reverse complement strand
CAATTGAGGTCTTTTTCATGTGTGCAAAGTTATAACTTTACACGGAATCAGACACTTAAAAAAGACCTCTTTCCCACGGAAATTATCCGGTGAGCCCTTTAACTTTGCAAGCAAAAGCGGTAAATGATTGAAGCAGAGCAGGATGTAGGTCATCGCACAATGGCGGACACGCGCCCTGCCTTTAGCCGAACGGCCATTTGGAGGCCGCAGGCCGACAGAGGGGATAGCGACGAAGTAGCGTAAGGGGATCCTTCCCCTTGTCCCCTTGGGGGTGCAGGGGGATAGTGGCGGTCCATCTGCCGCAAAGCAGCAGAGGGACCGCTGCCTGTAGCGGCTTGAAAGCCGCTACAGGAAGCGCGCTGCGCGGGCGGCGAGGCGGGCGTTGTTAAGGACGAGCTGGATGTTGGAGGCGAGGCTGTCGCCGCCGGTGATGTCCTTGATGCGGGCGAGCAGGAAAGGAGTGGTCTCCTTGCCGCGGATGCCCTGGGAGGCAGCCTCGGAGAGGGCTTGCTCTATAGCCGCGTTGATCCGGTCGGGATCCATAGAATACTCCTCCGGGATGGGGTTGGTCACGAGCATACCCCCGCCGAGCCCCATCTCGAGCTTGGCGCGGAAAGCCGCCGCGAGTTCTTCGGGCGTGTCGATTCGGTAATCCACCTTGAAACCGCTCCTGCGGGTGTAGAACGCAGGAAGCTCTTCGGTCCCGTAGCCTATGACCGGCACTCCCTTGGTCTCCAGGTACTCCAGCGTAAGCCCCAGGTCGAGGATGGATTTCGCCCCGGCGCACACCACCATCACCGGGGTGCGGGCAAGTTCCTCCAGGTCGGCGGAGATGTCCATAGTCGTCTCGGCCCCGCGGTGCACCCCTCCGATGCCGCCGGTCGCAAAGACCTTGATGCCGGCCATCGAAGCTATTATCATAGTGGTGGTCACCGTGGTGGCGCCGTCCTGTCCGCGGGCCACGAGCACCGGGAGGTCGCGGCGCGAAGCCTTGGCGACTTCCCGGCCCTTCTTGCCCAGGTGCTCGATTTCGTCTTTCGAGAGCCCCGCCTTCAGGCGCCCGCCGATGATGGCGATTGTTGCGGGCACGGCTCCTTCGGCCCGAATTGTATCTTCGACGCGAAGCGCCGTCTCCACGTTCTGGGGATAAGGCATCCCGTGGGAAATAATGGTAGATTCCAATGCCACCACAGGGCGGCCGGCCTCAAGAGCCGCGGCCACCTCAGGGGCGATATCCAGGTATTTATTCATATATCAATCGTTTAATGTCTTCATTCACTGCCTCCGCCGTCCGCATCGCGAGGCTTGCACAGCGCACGCCGAAGCGGGCCGCTTCCACTGCCGAAGCTCCCGGACCGGCGTGGACGATGCCGGCGAGCAGCGCATCCCCGGCTCCCGTGGTGTTCACGATGCCTTCCGAAGGCACCGCCGGGATGTGGATTTCATTCCCGTCCTCGCGCACCGCCACGCCGTCGGACCCCTTGCTCACGTAGAGCCGCGACACCTTGGAGCCAAACGACCGTCCGGACTCGTACACCCCCAGCGATTCCGCCTCCAGCCGGTTGCACTTCAGCGCGAATACCGGGTCGGGATGCAGGCGGGTCGTCGCGAGCGCTTCCTTCAGGCGGGAGGCTTTCGCCGACGAGACGGCGTCCAGGTAGAGCGGCGGCAGGCAGCTCGCCACCAGCAGGCTGAGAGTCTCGGCAGACAGGTTGGTGTCGGCCACCACGGCATCCGCCTTGTTGATGGCATCCAGGCGCGACTCCAGCCACTGGGGCGTCATCAGGCCCGTCACCGCCATATCCGCCACGCCTCCGAGCAGCTCGCCGTCGGAATCGTTGACGCTGACAAAGCAGGCGTTGCGTGCGCCGCTCTCCACCGAGCTGTAGCGCGTCCCTATTCCGGACGCCGTGCAGTGCTCCCGCAGCATACGGCCGAAGCTGTCGTCGCCGAAGATGGTCAGCAGCTCCACTTCGTCTCCGAGCAGCGCAAGATTATGGGCAATATTGCGTCCTACCCCTCCGGGAGAGGTGCGGACAGTTCCGGGATTGGAATCCCTTGCGACAAAAGGCACCGCCGTCGTCGCGCAGATATCCATATTGGCTCCGCCGATAACAAATACTCTCATATGAGCACAAATATAATAAAAAACATTTACGGCACAGCCCTTTCAGAGCGCAGGAACTGCAGGCGGAACTTCCTCCCCGGCGGGCCCGGTGCACGAGAAAGGCCAATGCAGCCACGACCGCGGCCGCAACCACCCCGAGCACTATGGCGGTAGCAAGATTCATATCAGCAGAAGGGCAAGACGATAGGCGCCGAAAGCCGCCGCCCAGGCCACGAGGCACTGGAACACCACCACGAACAGGGCCCACTTTGAGCCGAGCTCGCGCTTGATTGCGGCAATCGCGGCCACGCACGGAGTATATAGCAGGCAGAACACCAGCATCGGCACCGCGCTCGTGACGGTCAGCGTGCTGAGCACCCCAAGCACCTCCATCGTGGAGACCACGCTTTCCTTGGCGAGGAAGCCGGAAATCAGCGCCGTGACTATCCTCCAGTCGCCCAGGCCCAGCGGAGCGAAGAGCGGGGCGAGCAAGCCTGCAATCCAGGCCAGCATACTGCCTTCGCCCGCAGGCACCATACGGAAGCGGAAATCGAAGGTCTGCAAGAGCCAGATGCATATCGTGGCGATGAAAATCACCGTAAAGGCGCGCTGCAGGAAGTCCTTGGTCTTGTCCCACAGAAGGTGCCCCACGTTGCGCATCTGCGGCAGGCGGTAATTGGGCAGTTCCATCACGAAAGGCGCCGCTTCCGACTTGCCGCCGGCGTACTTGCCTGCCAGCGCCACGATGATGCCCAGGCAGATGCTGAGCAGGTAGAGGCACACGAGCACGAGCCCGCCGTGTCCCGGGAAGAACGCCGTGCTAAGGAATGCGTAGATCGGCAGCTTGGCCGAACAACTCATAAACGGCGTCAGGAGTATGGTCTTGCGGCGGTCGCGGGCGGACGGGAGGGTGCGCGAGGCCATTACGCCCGGCACGGAGCAGCCCAGACCTATGAGCAGGGGCACGATGCTTCGCCCCGACAGGCCTATCTTGCGCAGGAAACTGTCCGTCACATAGGCCACGCGCGCCATATAGCCGCTGTCTTCCAGCATCGAAAGGAAGAAGAACAGAATCACTATTATCGGCACGAAACTGACCACGGACCCCACGCCCCCGAACACGGCGTCGACAACGAGACTCTGCACGGCAGGGCTTACATTCCACCGGGCAAGGAGATTGCCGGCGCCGGTTCCGAGCACGCCTATGGCCCGATCCAGGAGGTCCTGGAGAGGGGCTCCGAGCACGTCTATGGTCAGCCATATGATGAGCGACATTATGATCAGGAAGATGGGAATCGCTGTCCAGCGCCCGGTCAGCACCTTGTCGATACGGCGGCTGCGCAGATATTCCTTGCTCTTGCGGGGTTTGGTCACCGTCTGCTCGCAAAGCTTGCTGATAAAGGTGTAGCGCATATCCGCAATGGCGGCGGCCCTGTCGAGCCCGCGCTCCTCTTCCATCGTAAGTATGATGCTTTCTATGGTTTTCCTTTCGGTCGGCGTCAGGTCAAGGGCTTTTTCGACCCAGTCGTCGCCCTCGATGAGCTTGGTCGCCGCGAACCGGGCGGGGATATGCGCCTTGGCTGCGTGGTGCTCTATCAGGTGCATCACGCTGTGGAGGCAGCGGTGCACCGCGCCCCCGTTGTCGTCTTCGCCGCAGAAGTCGTTGCGCGCGGGGCCTTCCTGGTAGCGGGCCACGTGGACGGCGTGCTCCACGAGCTCGTCGATGCCCTCGTTGGCAGCCGCCGAAATGCCGACCACGGGGATGCCGAGGATGCGCTCCATTTCGTTGATGCGGATGGAGCCGCCGTTGCCGCGCACCTCGTCCATCATATTGAGCGCCAGCACCATAGGCACGTCCAGCTCCATCAGCTGCAGCGTCAGGTACAGGTTGCGCTCGATGTTGGACGCATCGACAATGTTGATAAGCCCCCTCGTGGACGGGTCTAGTATGAATTCACGGGACACTATTTCCTCGGCCGTGTAGGGCGAAAGCGAGTAGATGCCGGGCAGGTCGGTGATGGAGGTCTCGGGGTAGCCGCGGATGACGCCGTCCTTGCGGTCCACGGTCACGCCCGGGAAATTGCCTACGTGCTGGTTGGATCCGGTCAGGACGTTGAAGAGCGTGGTCTTGCCGCAGTTTTGCTGGCCGGCAAGCGCAAAAGAGAGCTTGGTGCCCTTGGGCAGCGGGTTCTCGTGGTCCTTGGAGTGGTATTTGCCGCCTTCACCCAGGCCGGGGTGCGCATTGGCTTCGTGCAGGTAGGCGTTGCGGCCGCTGTCCCGCGCCGTGTCGGGGCCTTCCTGCGAACGGCCTCCGGACTGAATCAGGCGCACGCTTATGCCGGCGGCGTCTTTCTTGCGCAGAGTCAGGGCATAGCCTCTGACAAGCAGCTGGATTGGATCGCCCATAGGCGCCACGGACACCACCTGAAGCAGTGTGCCGGGGATGAGTCCCATATCCAGGAAGTGCATTCTGGTGGCTCCTTCGCCACCCACGGAATCCACTATCGCCGAGCTTCCTATTTCCAGCTTGTCAATCGTCAGCATAACTTTTGTTTACGGCGTGCAAAGTTAGAGCATAGGCCGCTTTTGGGCAATCCTAACTTGTTGGGATTTTTGGGGTATCCGTTAATACCCGGGACAACTCCTCTATGCCGATGAATCCGTCGGAGGCAGGCTGGGATGTCTGCTCTATCCTGATTTCAGGACGGCCCAGGGCTGCCCGCAGGACATCCTGCACCTGGCGCGAGACTACCGGCGACAGCCAGTCGAATTCTTCGATTTTCCTTTCGTCAATCTCCTTTTCCACCTCGGCGCGAAGGCTGTGCGTCATCTCGGACGCGTAGGCCTGGGCTGCATTGTCGGAAAGAGGCGGGAGGGACCGGCCAAGCAGGCGCCTTTTGCGGAAGGCCCTCGCAAGGTCCCAGTTGAGCTGCTTTTTCGAGTAGGAAATGATGCCGGGATGGAAGTTCGCTATATACAGGGTGCGCTGCGTCTCGTCGAAACGGAAGCGCACTTCTTCAAGGCGCACTCCGTACTCGGCGCAGATGTCCGCCCTCAGGGCTCCTTCGAACCGGAGTCCGCGGCTTGTGTCCTCCCGGATGTAGGTGCGGGTGAAGGAGGTATCGATGTTGAGCACGGCAAGGTGCAGCACGGGGGTAAGTCCTGTCACGTTGAGCGGGCTGCGGCTCATTTCATCGAGCTGCCGCTGCAGGGCTTGCACTTGCTGCTGCAGGGCGCGGCGGCTCTCTTCGCTCCGCTTCAGGTCGGCGGCGCTGTTCTTTACGAAGGCCCTCCAGACCAGGTAGCCCAGGGCGAGCAGCACCAGCAGAATGATCAGATATTTTAGGAACAAAGCCATAACGGCGGCAAAGATAATTAATTTTATGTAGTTAAAAATAACTATTTTCACCTGTGCTGCAGAGTTTTTGCAGTGTTTTGAAATCCAATTTGAAAATAATGTGTTATATTGGCATCGATTACTGTGAAAGTAACTTAGAAAAATCATAAAATTATGAAGCTTGGTAATTCAATCATCATCCTTGCGGTCGCAGCCTTCAGCGCCGTGTCCTGCAACCTCTTCAACAATTTAGGCCTTGGCGTCAACGTGCCCGTGGACAAGAAGACCGAGACCAGTGCTCCCAAGTTCCTCGGCATCGAGGATGATTCCAACATCGCACCCGACGCGAAAGGCGACCTGAAAATCAATGCTGTCGCTCAGAAAGAGATAGTCAGCCAGCCCATCTCCGTGCCCGTGCAGAGCGACACCAAAATCGGCGATCTTATCATCAAGGCCACCAAGCCCGAAATCGCAAAGAATGCCGATATCGAGCCCGCCGCGCTCATTCTCGAGTTCGAGAATCCTTCCCCCGAGCCTGTGACCTTCAAGGGCACCGTAGTCTCCGGCGGTGAGGAAGCCGTCATCACCGTCGTCGTGCCTGCCGGCAAGAAGCCGCATATCGTCGTCGTCGGTGCGGACATCAAGAAAGACGAGTATCCTGCCGGGACTGAGGTCGTGCAGCCCGAAAAAAAGCTCGAGAAAGTACTTGCCGAGCCTATCCAACAGGATGTCAAGATCGGTTTCGAGTTGATTCCCGGCACCAAGACCATCGCGCCTGCGGCTGCCAGCTACACTTTCAAGGTGGACGGTTCCCTCGCAATTCCGTTCTCCTTCCCCGCCGGCACCAAAATCTACATCACCCGTTCTTTCCGTGACCTCGGTCTCAACCTCAGTGACTACGACATCAAGGCCGACAAGTTCGACATCATCGGCTCCATCACCAGCACGATTCCTTTCGATATCGCCTGCACCGGTCAGGATGTCAACGGCGTGACTGCAAAGACCGAGAATCCCGTGAAGGCCGGCTCCACGAGGAATCCCGTCACCTCCGACGTGGTCATCAAGGTCGCCGGCGCCAATGCCGAGAAGTCCATCGACGAGGTCCAGGCCGTGTTTGAGTTGACCGCCACCCAGGGCGCCCGCCTCAACAAGGGCCAGAGCCTCAAGATCAACTACGACTCCATCAAGGTCAACATCTAAGGACGCTCCTGAAATATCCGAGGGTGGCTGCCTGTCTTTAGACACCAGCCACCCTCTTTCTTAATTTCTTTATGGCCGCCCCGGACTACCCGCCGCCTCCCGTGTGTGAATCGGGCCTTCCTGCACCCGGCCTGCTGTTTCTGGCGCCTCCCGTGTGTAAAACGGGCCTTCCTGCACCCGGCCTGCCGTTCCTGCCGCCTCCCGTGTGTAAATCGGACCTTTCTGCACCCGGCCTGCCGTTTCTGGCGCCTCCCGTGTGTGAATCGGGCCTTTCTGCACCCGGCCTGCCGTTCCTGCCGCCTCTCGTGTGTGAATCGGGCCTTCCTGCACCCGGCTGGCCGTTCCCGGGCCTGGGAACGCCCCTTGCGGGCCGAAAGACGCGGGAAAGCTGCCAATCGGGCCTGGGAACGCCCTTTGCGGGCCGCGAGACTGCGGCAGCGCCCCAGGAAGTTTCCGTTCGCTTCGCTTCGCTCACTCCATCCATTCCTCCCTTCCTTCCTCCATCCCTCCCGCCGTATCCATCGTCATCGCTGCGCGATAACTTGTCTCCGGCAGGCCCCTCCCTCTGACGTGTCCGAGGGTGGACACGACTTCCTTGGGGCTGTCTGCCGCAATCTCGCTGCTGATACCTGCCGCCTTCCGCGCGGGTAAAAGTTCAGGGGGGCTCCTTTGAAAAAAGGAGGATGCTTTTTATCTTTGCACGCGTATGAACGATATAATAGAAACAATCGGAGATTTTTCGTCCGCGGAGTATAAGGAAGGCTTCGTCACGGAGGTCGAGCAGGAGTATGTGCCAAAGGGACTTAACGAGGACATCATACGGCTCATTTCCGCAAAGAAGGGGGAGCCGCAGTGGCTGCTGGACTTCCGTCTGGACGCATTCCGCAAATGGCAGGGGATGAAGGAGCCCAAGTGGGGCCATCTCAAGCTTCCTAAGATTGATTATCAAGACATTATATACTACGCCGCCCCCAAGAAAGACTCCGACCGTCCGAAGGAAATCGACCCGGCCCTTATGGAGACTTTCGACAAGCTCGGCATTCCGCTCCGGGAGAGGGAAGTCCTTGCCGGAGTCAAGGGCAAGGAGGTTGCCGTCGATGCCGTGTTCGATTCAGTCAGCGTCGCCACGACCTTCCGCAAGACTCTGTCCGACAAGGGCATAATCTTCTGCTCCTTCTCCGAGGCCGTGCGCGAGCACCCGGACCTTGTCCGCAAGTATCTCGCGAGCGTGGTGCCGTCAGGCGACAATTTCTTCGCCGCCCTCAACTCGGCGGTGTTCTCCGACGGCTCCTTCTGCTACATCCCAAAGGGCGTGGAGTGCCCGATGGAGCTGAGCAGCTATTTCCGCATCAACGCCGCCGGCACCGGCCAGTTCGAGCGCACGCTCATCGTGGCCGACGAAGGCTCGCGCCTCAGCTATATGGAAGGCTGCACCGCCCCGATGCGCGACGAGAACCAGTTGCACGCGGCCGTGGTGGAAATCATAGTCGAGAAAGACGCCGATGTCAAGTACAGCACCGTGCAGAACTGGTATCCAGGCGATGCGCAGGGCCGCGGCGGCATCCTCAACCTCGTGACCAAGCGCGGACTATGCCGCGGCGAGGGCTCGCATCTCAGCTGGACGCAGGTGGAAACCGGTTCAGCCGTGACCTGGAAATATCCCAGCACCGTGCTGCTCGGCGACTACAGCAGCTCTGAATTCTACTCCGTGGCTATGACCGGCAACTACCAGCAGGCCGACACCGGCACCAAGATGATCCACATCGGGCGCGGCACCCGCAGCCGCATCGTGTCCAAGGGCATCTCTGCCGGCCACAGCGAAAACAGCTACCGCGGCCTTGTGCGCGTCAATCCGGGCGCCGAAGGGGCGAGGAACTTCTCGCAGTGCGACTCGCTGCTCATAGGCTCGCAGTGCGGAGCGCACACTTTCCCTGTGATTCACAACCAATGCCCCACCGCCACCGTCGAGCACGAAGCCACGACTTCCAAAATCAGCGACGACCAGCTCTTCTACTGCGGCCAGAGGGGCATAGGGGCCGAAGACGCCACGGCGCTCATCGTGGGCGGATATGCCCGCGAGGTGCTTAGCCGCCTGCCTATGGAGTTTGCCGTCGAAGCCCAGAAACTGCTGAGCGTGTCCCTGGAGGGGGCGGTAGGATGAGCTGGGTCGAGATAGTATCGGCCCTGCTGGGCCTGAGCTGCGTCTTCCTCGCCGGAAGGGGCTCTAAATACAATTTCTGGGTGGGGTATGCCTACAACATATTCCTCTTCATCCTTTTCTGGAATCAGCATCTCTACAGCGCGATGATTCTTCAGCCCGTGTCCTTCGCCATCAACCTCTACGGCCACTGGCGCTGGACGCACCCGAAAGAGGAGGAGCGCAGCGCCGCCGATGCCACGGCCCTCAAGGTAGGGAGTCTGGGCCCGAAGGGCTGGGTAGCCAGCATCGCGGTGGTGGCGATTGCAGGAGCGCTGTGGGCCCAGTGCCTTCAGTGGCTGCCGGAGCGCTGGCCCGACGTGTTCGGGGCCGACCCTTCGCCCTGGCTGGACTCCTATGTGCTGATGGTCACCCTCCTCGCGCAGTTCCTCAGCGCCCGCAAGTGCTGGGAGTGCTGGATCGTGTGGCTGGTGGTCAACTGCGCCAACATAGCGCTTTACATAGTCTCGGGACTCTATCTGATGCCGCTTGTCAGCGCGCTCTACCTTGCCAACGGCATCTGGTCGCTGGTCAGCTGGCGGAAGAAACTCTCAAGGGGAGAATAGGGGCTACTTCAGCCCGGGGCGCCTGGTCGGGAACTCCGTGATTCTCAGGGTGGTGCATCCGTAAGGAATCAGCTCTATCCAGGTCTGCCCGCAGGTGTCGTTGCCGTCTTCCGTGAAATAACTCACGGGGCCCACGGAGCCGCCGTACTCCTTCCAGTCTTTCAGAATGTAGGCCTTGGCTTTCAGCACGACCGGCGCTCCCTCGGTGGTCCAGGGGTTGGCATCCTGCCTAAAATCCTCCCGCAGCAGCTCTATCTCGTTGTCCTTGCTCAGCAGGGCAAAGTTCCAGGGCGAATCCGAAGTGACTTCATAATAGAAGGGGCCGTACTGCTGCCTGTCGGCGCCGGTGAATTCCTTGCGCGTCCATTTCTCATCCATACGCAGGGCGTACACGAGGGGGCCGCGCTCGACCACGGTGGCATCGTCATACCAGCGGGAGGTGCTGATTTCCATAGGGAAAGAGAGTTCGACCACGTCGCCGTCCTTCCATTTTTCCTCCAGTTTCAGGATGCTGCCGCCGGCTGCCCTGTGCTCCCTGCCCTTTGCCGAGACCACGGCCTCCCTGCACCAGGACGGAATGCGGAATTCCAGCGGAAAACTGGCCGAGGCGCACTTCGACTTCAGACCCACCTGCACGCGCACCTTGCCCTCGAAGGGGTAGCAGGTGTCTTCGGTGAGGGTCACGCTTTTGCCGCCCAGTTCGGTGCTGACTCTGCACGGGGCATAGACCAGCGCCGCGAGTCCGCCGTCACGGGTAGCGTACCAAAGGTTCTGCGTGAGCTTGGGCCAACCCTGGTGCATATTGCAGGTGCAGCAGGGGTAGCCGCCCAGCAGGCTGAAGACATTGTCGGTGCCGTAATGTTCGGTCACGAAGCCTCGGCGCTCGCGGGTGCAGGCTATCTGATTGACCTGCTGGTAGTACTGGCGCCCGTCATAGCGGTCGGTGGCCTGCGTCGGCAGGGCGTTGAATGCCACTCTCTCGAGCCGGTCGGCCCACGCGGGATTGCCGGTGATGCGGAGCATCTCTTCCAGCGAGTACATCATCTCCACGGCGGTACAGAGTTCCGAGCCGCGGGCGGGGTCGCCGAAGTGCAGCAGCTCGTCCCCGGCCCAAAGGCCCGTGGGGAACGCTATGGTGCTGCGCATATGCCCGAGGGCCTGCTCCGGAGCTTCCAGGTCGCGGGCGTCGCGGGACTGCTGCCACCACACCACAGGGGTCTTGAATCCCTGCGCGAGATTGACGCAGTGGATGGAGTTCTGATTGCGGAACACCTCACCCTTCCAAAACATATCGCTGAAGTTAACGGCTTGCGAATGAATAAGTTCCGCTAGCTCGAGAAGGTACTTCTCCCCGGTCTGGTTGTAGAGCCAGTAAATCACTCCCAGGTTGTCGGCGGCGCGCCACTCCGCCCAGAAACTCCAGTGACCCAGGGGAGTCTTTGGGAGATTCGCCAGCTGGTAGCGGAAATAGCCGTCCAGCACGTCGAGAGTGCGTTTGTCGCCCGTGGCTTCATAGTGCTGCTGGAGAATCTTCAGGGCCACCATCTTGGGCCACCAGTCGTGCGACTTGCCCCGCTGCAGGCCTTCTATGTAGGGATGGTCGGTGCCGTTGCCGAAGTAGCCCTCGGGCGTGGCGGACGTAATCATCGCCTCCACCCAGCGCTCCGCCTTGGCTATCAGCGCCTTGTCGTCAAGCAGGTAGGCCAGGGGCAGCAGACCATCGATCCAGTAGGGCCCGCGCTCCCAGGTGTCGCCTTCGCCGCCCAGCCAGGCGTTGTCGTCTCCTACCACTTCAGGGTAGAGCTCGTCCAGATGCCCGGTCATACCGTCGGCCTGGGCCCGGAGCTGCCCGAGCAGCCAGCCTTCGGGCTTTATCGCCCCGATAGGGAGGCGGGCGTAGTCGCCGCCCTCAAGCGGCTCACGGTTAAACACTTGGGCCTGCAGCGCGAAGGGCAGCAGCAGGAAAAAGGCTATGATGGCGTTTCGTTTCATATCTTACTGAATCTGTATCTGATGGTCCAGCGGGCGAGGGGCCCGAAACTGTTGTAGGGTTCGAGGCAGGCCACGCGGTGGTTGGCCCAGAAGACTGTCCGGAGAGCCGGCACGTCGGCGTTGATTTCGATGCGCAAGTCTCCTTCTCCCAGCGTCATAGCATACGGGGAGCCTTGGGCGCCGGCGCTGTGGATATTGCCCATATACACGGACTCGCCCTTCTGCAGCTCGCGGCAGAAGCGTATGCCGGAGGCGGTCAGGCCCACGCTGTCGTAGGCGCTTCTCCAGTCGCCTTCGGGACGGAACGCGAAGTCTATGGTGCGCGAGGGGCCGGAAACATAGCGGCTGAAAGTCCAGAAATTGTGGTTGTACACCTGTCCGCCGAGCCCTTCGGAGGCGAAGCTGTGGCGAATCTCGAAGCTGTCAGGCCCCGTCAGGACTATCTGTTTGGTGTATTCATAAGCGCCTTTGAGAGTCTGGCGGAAAGTGGCGTACGCCCTGCCGCTCTCCACTTCCCAGGAGCCCGGTTCTATGATTTCATACAGTCGGAAGCGGTCGTAGGGGGCCTCGTCGGGGCGGCGCAGAAGCCCCACTCCGGGCTTGATGAAAGCCTGCCCGGGGGCGGCATCCCCGAACCCCAGGGCGTCGAATTCTTCCGCAGGGCCGCATACCGCATCGTGCAGGAAGGGGTCGTAGCGCTCGAACCAGCGCCCGGCCATCTCAACGCCTTCCCACTGCACGCTGTCCGGAAGTCCGCTGCGGTCGAAACGGGTGCCCTGATAAAAATCGTCCCGCCCCTCAAAGAGTTCAAGGCGGCAACTGCCGTTAACGAGAGTAATCATAAACCGCACAAAAATAGTAAAAATAATAGGACGGAATGAAATATTTTTCATAAATTTGCACCACAGTACACCACAGCAGGAAAACTGACAGATGAAAAAGGTATCCACAAGACTATGCTGCGGGACGGCTACAAGGATGTTGAACTCTAAGTCACAATACCTTCTTCTGGATGTCGGCGGGACGTTTATAAAGCGCTCCGACGGCACCCAGGTGCATATCCATTCCTCCGGCAGCAGGGAGGAGATAGCGGCCGCACTGCGCGAGGCTGTGGGCGACGTGTCCGCCGTAAAGGGCGTGGGCGTCTCAATCCCGGGTCCGTTCGACTACCGCGAAGGGGTGTTCCTGATGAAGCATAAGTACGCCGCCGTATATGGCGGGAGCTTCCGCAGCCTCGCCGGCATCCCGGAGGGCGTGGAACTGCGCTTTATGCACGACGTGAACGCTCCGTTGCTCGGGGCGTTGAGGACACTGGGCCTGCAGGACGCGGCTCTCGTGACCATCGGCACCGGCCTCGGCTTCTCGTACGCCAGGGGCGGCGAGGTGCAGACAAGCGTGTCCGGCTCGCCCGCCAGGAGCATCTGGAACCTGCCTTTCGGAGACGGCATCCTGGAAGACGCCGTGTCGGCAAGAGGCATCAGCGCATCCTACACCCACATCTCCGGCGAAGCCTTGCTCAACGCCAAGGCCGTCTCGGAGCGCGCCCGCAAAGGGGACGAGACCGCGGCGCAGGCCTACCTGCAGGCCGGTTCCACCCTGGGCGCCGCCCTGAAAAGCGTGCTCGAGGAGCTCGGAATCACCGTCCTGCTGATGGGAGGGCAGGTGTGCCGCTCGCTGGACCTTATGCTGCCGGCGCTCGCCCCGGAGCTGCCCGGAGTCAGCATCCAAAGGCTCGAAGACGGAGCCGTATTTAAAGGACTTGCTACATTGTTTGAATAACACTTTTTTTATTGTATATGAGACTTTTATCCCGTAGAAACGCAGTTCTGGCCGCTATTGCGGTCCTGCTCTCGCTCGTGCTGCCGTTCAAGGCCGGGGCGCAGGGACATAGCGTGAGGGGAGTGGTCCTCGACGAGGCCGACCTTCCTATGCCCGGCGCCTTCGTGACCGTGAAGGGGGAGACACGGGGAGTGATGACAGACACTGACGGACGCTTCGAAATCTCGGTCAAGCCCACCGACGTGCTTATCGTGAGTTTCCTGGGTTATGAAGACAAGGAAATCAAACTGAGCGCCCAGACCGTTGACGTGACGGTGAAGCTGAACCCCCTCGAGAACCAGCTCGAAGAAGTGGTCAAGGTGGCCTACGGCAGCCAGAAGAGGGCTTCCGTCATCGGCTCCATCACCACCGTCAACGCCGACCAGCTCAAGGCTCCGATAGGAGTGCTCTCCACAGGCCTCGCAGGCAAGCTTGCGGGCGTGGTGGCGGTGCAGCACAGCGGCGAGCCCGGCTCGAGCGCGGAATTCTGGATTCGCGGCGTCAACACCTTCGGCGCCAACGCTTATCCCCTTATCCTGGTCGATGGCGTGGAGCGCTCGATGGACCTCGTTGACACAGAGGACATTGCGTCCTTCTCCATCCTCAAGGACGCTACCGCCACGGCCCTTTACGGCGTGCGCGGAGCCAATGGCATCGTGCTAATCACGACCAAGCGCGGCTCCGAGTCCCGTCCCAAGGTCAACGTGAAGGTCGAAACCGGCCTGACCGCTCCCACCCAGCTGCCCAAGATGGCCACGGCGGAGCAGTTCATCGACTACCTCAACACTATGCAGCCCGGCACCATCGACGACTACAGCCGCCGTATGTACCTCTCCGGCGAGAATCCCGACCTCTACCCCAACGTGGACTGGATTCACGAAATCTTCAAGCAGCAGGCGATGACCACGAAGGCCAATGTCAACGTGACCGGCGGCACCAAGAACGTGCGCTACTACGCTGGCGGCTCCTACTATTTCGAGGACGGTATCTTCAACGTGGAGCGCAACGAGCGCTACAACTCCCAGATGAACTACCGCAGGTTCAACTTCCGCACCAACGTGGACATCAACATCACCCCGTCCACCACCCTGGGAATGGACCTCTCCACCCAGTTCACCCGGAAGAACCAGCCCGGCACGGGCCTGTCGAACATCTACAACTACGTGATGCAGATTACTCCGATCGGCTTCCCCAAGGTGTTCAGCGACGGGACGCTCTCCAATCCCGAGACGGGCTCCAACCCCTACAATATGATTAACAATATGGGCTACGCGACCATCAACACGCAGAATGCGCAGAGCACCGTGGCCCTGACCCAGGACTTCTCGGAAATCATCACCGAGGGCCTCACCGCCAAGGTGCAGGTGTCCTGGGACGCCCGCACGGCTTCTTCCGTGACCAACGGCATCCTGCCGAGGGTGTACTACAAGAGGTGGGACGCCGATGCCCAGGATTACGTCTATGTGGCCCAGAACAACACCGCGGGCTACATCAACGTGTCTTCCAGCAGCCAGAGCGGCTACACCGTGCTCAATGTGGAGGCGTCCGCCAACTACGAGCGCACCCTCGCCGACCACCACAGGGTCAGCGGTATGTTCCTCTGGTACCTGCGCGACCGCGACAACACCCACCCGGGCTACAACTACTGGGAGACATTCCCGAGGAAGAGCCTCGGTATAGCGGGACGTGCTACCTACAGCTACAAGAGCAAGTATTTCGCTGAGTTCAACTTCGGCTACAACGGCTCCGAGAACTTCGCTCCCGGCCACCGTTTCGGCTTCTTCCCCTCCGCCGCCGTCGGATACATAATCTCCAACGAGAAGTTCTGGGAGCCCATTTCCGACGCCGTCAGCCTGCTGAAATTCAAGGCCTCCATCGGCAAGGTGGGCAATGACCAGATCGGCGGCAGCCGCCGTTTCGGCTACAACACCACGATGGACATCACAGGCATCGGCGGCTTCAGCTGGGGCGAGCGCCAGTCCAGCTACGTCTCAGGCGTGGCCACGGGCGAAATCGGCAACCCCAACATCTCCTGGGAAGAGGCGCTCAAGCGCAACGTGGGCGTGGAGGTCAACTTCTTCCGCGACGCCCTGAAGCTGCAGTTCGACTACTTCAACGACATCCGCAGCGGCATTTTCCTCGTGCGTGAATCCCTGCCCTCGGCCGTGGGCCTGCGCAAGGACCAGTACATCAACATCGGCTCTATGCAGAATGCCGGCTTCGACCTTTCGGCTCAGTACGACCATACTTTCGCCGGCGGCCTGCAGCTGAGCGCCCGCGGCAACTACACCTTCAACCGCAACCGCCGCCTCTACGACGACAAGCCCAGCCAGGTGTGGGAATACCAGAACACCGCCGGCTTCGCCAACGGACAGCAGAGGGGCCTGATTGCCGAAGGGCTGTTTATGTCGCAGGAGGAAATCGACATCTGGCCCAGCCAGTACGGCCGTACCCTGCAGCCCGGTGACATCAAGTACCGCGACGTCAACGGCGACGGCGAGGTCAACGACCTCGATATGGTGGCCATCGGCTACACCACGGTGCCGGAAATCAACTACGGCTTCGGCATCAGCCTCGGCTGGAAGGGTATCGACGCCAGCGTGTTCTTCAGCGGAATGGCGCATATGACCCGCTTCATCGGCGGCTACAACCTCTACGGCGGCGCCGCCACCAACGTGCTCATCCAGGGCCAGATATTCGCCGACGTGGCCGAGAAGAGCTGGTCCGTGACCCACGACCCGGCAGCCGAGTATCCGAGGTTCTCCGTGGAGGTGCCCGCCAACAACCAGGTGCGCTCCACCTACTGGCAGAAGGATATGAGCTTCCTGCGCCTCAAGAACGCTGAGCTCGGCTATACCTTCCCCAAGAAATGGACGAAGAAAGCCGGAATCTCGACCCTGCGCGTCTATCTGCAGGGCGTCAACCTGCTGACTTTCTCGAAGTTCAAGCTCTGGGACCCCGAGCTGGAGTCTTCCTACGGCAATGTGTATCCGCTTACCCGCAACGTAAGCCTTGGCGTCAACATTAATTTCTAAGCGTATGAAAAAGTTTTATGTACTTCTGGCCCTGGCCTTTGCGGCGGTCTCCTGTGACGGCTTTTTCGACATCAATCTTAAAGACCAGCCCACTCTGGAAGACACGATGAGCCGTTCCACTACCGTCAGGCAGTATCTGGCCCATCTCTACTCATATATCCCCCGCGACGAGAACACCCGCAACTACGAGGGCGGCATCGTGCTGCGCAGCGACGAGTCCCTCAATGCGAAGAGCCAGTACGAGACTTACTGGTACAAGGTGCGCCGCGGCGAGTACGGTCCCGACAACACCAATTCCGAGTCCAACGCCAATTTCTGGAAGCGCTACTATGTGGCCATCAACGAGTGCACCACCTTCCTGGACAACGTGGACCTCGACAAGGAAGACTCGGAAGAGCTCATCCGGCAGATGAAGGGCGAGGCGAGGTTCCTGCGCGCCTACTATTATTTCGTGCTGCTGCGGCAGTACGGTCCCGTCATCATCTGGGGCGACAAGGCCGCCGACCAGGACGTGAAGGCGGAGACTCTGGACCGCAACACCCTCGAAGAGAATATCGATTTCATCGTCAGCGAGCTCGACAAGGCGATCGAGATGCTCTACTACGAAATCAACGATCCCGGCATAGGACTGAGCCTTTCTTCCAACAAGGGCCGTGTCACGAAGGGAGCCGCGATGGCCCTGAAGGCCCGCGTGCTGCTCTATGCCGCATCCCCGCTGTACAACGGCCAGAACGGCACCGGCATCTTCTCCAGCCTGCAGAATCTCGAAGGCAAGAAGCTCTTCCCGGATTACGACGCCTCCAAGTGGGACGCCGTGCGGCAGGCAGCGAAGGAGGTCATCGACCTTGGCCGCTACGAGCTTGCGACCGACGTCTCCGAAGGCCGCAGCGACATCCAGAACGCCGCAGCATCCTACCAGACCGTGTGGTTCAAAGGCTGGGAGACCAACCGTGAAATCATCTGGGGATGGTGGTACAGGGCCTGGGGCGACGAGTCCCTCGGCTCGGGCTGCGACATCGCCTACGCCGCGCCTTCGGGCGGCAAGATAGCCCTTGCCGGCTACTCCCTCAACTCCCCGTCCCTCAAGCTTGTGGACGCTTATCCTATGTGGGAGACGGGCCGCTATCCCGTGCTGGGCTACAACTACAGCTCCGGCCTTATGGACCTGTCCCGCCCCATCATCGACGAGGCTTCCGGCTACAAGGCTGAGGGCTGGACTGAAAACTACCAGCAGCTGGTGGACGTGAATCCTTCCTGGGCGAAGCCCTTCAAGGCCCACAACTCCACCGTGGGCCGCGACGCGCGCTACTACGCCAACTTCGTGCCCAACGGCTTCTGGTGGCCTTCTTCCACGACCAACAGCGGAGGCCCCGTGCGCTTTACCTGCTACAACTCCGCCGAGGCCACCTCTCCCTATTCGGCCACTGACGCCTGCAACCGCGTCGGCTACGTGTGGAGGCGCCTCTACAAGGCGGAGAATCCTCTCAAGAACCTGACCGCGGACTACCAGAGTATGCGCTACATATATCCGGCTTTCCGCCTGGCTGAAGTGTACCTCACTTATGCAGAGGCCTGCAACGAAATGACGTCCCGCGACGCCGATGAGGCAATCCGCTACATCGACCTCGTGCGCGCCCGCAGCGGCCTGAACGGTATCCGCGAGGCCTATCCCGACATCGACTTCGGCAGCGCCGACGGCGTCAGCACGGTCAGCGGCGTGGCCCGCACCGGCCGCGAGTGGCTGCGCTGGATTATCCTGCAGGAGAAGATGTGCGAATTCGCGTTCGAAGGCCAGCGCCACTACGATATGATGCGCTGGATGAAGGCCCAGGACGAGTACAACACCGAAAACTGGACCCTGCACGTGACCGCGGAGGACTATGAGAGCTCCTACACCCGCGTGAAGGACGACTACATCGGGGACCGCTCGCTGTTCCGCCAGCGGGACTATCTCTTCCCCTTCAGCACCACCCAGCTTTCCGAAATGACCAAATTCACCCAAAACCCCGGTTGGTAGTATGAAAAAATTCTTTGCATTTTTCTGCACTCTCGGCCTGCTGGCCGGATGCATAGCCGACGACCGCGGCAATTTTATGGTTGACGACTCTTTCGGCCTCACCACGAGGGAGACTCTCGTCCAGGCCTCAGTCCACACCGGGTCTTATACCATCGGCGTGTCCAAGAACGGGGTGGGGCAGAAGGCGGCGAGCGCTTCCGTGAGCCTCGAGGACGCCTCCATCCTGGCCGCCCTGGACAAATACAACGGCGAATACCAGACTTCCTACAAGCTCATTCCCGCTTCCTGGTTCAGCCTGAGCCAAAGTAATCTTGAGTTCGGGCAGAAAGAGGTCGTAAAGGACGTGACCGTCAGCTGGGACGCCGGCAAGCTCGCGGAATTCATCGGCGAGAGCACGGATTATGTGCTTCCGGTGTGCGTGAAGTCCTCCGACCTCAATGTCTCCGAAGCTAAGCAAGTGGTGTTCGTGCGCCTTATCCGCTCCTCCCTTTCCATCGCCCAGAAGAGCATCAGCAGGGTGGTGGACCGCACCAAGGTGGAGCCTGACAAGCAAGGCAATGTGCCTCAGCTCAAGGAGACCGTCATACTGGACCTCAAGATGGACAATTTCATCAAGAACGTCGGTCTGGAATGCCCCTTGAAGATAGATAACTCACTGATTGAGAGTTACAACCAGGGCCAGGAGCAGCCTTTCGTGGCCGCGCCTGCGGGCCTTGTGACCCTCGAGACGCCCAGCGTGACCATACCTGAGGGCGGCGAGGGCGCGACCTTCAAGATCACCATCGACAAGTCGCTGCTCCTGAGTGGCGGCACCCTCCAGCCTTTCCCCAATTATCTGGTGCCCGTGACCATCGATACCGATGCCATCAAGGCCACCGAGAAGGGCAAGGACTTCCAGCTCAGCGGACTGGCTTACGGCAGCATAGTGACCTATGTGGCAATTACTTACCTCGAAATCAAGCCCGGCCTGTCGGTGCGCCGCGAGTGGGGTTACTACTCCACCGCCGACGCCTCCTGGAGCGACTTCATCAGCGGATTCACCGCCGGCTCCGAACGCAACGTGGCTATGGATGACGACTATATCTACCTTGCCGAGACCAACCAGACCAAGCACATCTGGGCCATCAGCCGCACCGCCCCCGAGCAGTACCGCAGCCTGCCTGTCGGTACAGTGGCCGACGAAGGCACATTCTACGTGAGCTGCCCGCGCGTGATGAAGAACAGCAATCCCGAAATCAACGGCGGCCGCGACGTGCTCGTGGTGTCGAATATGAACAGCGGCGACCCCAAGCTCTATGTCTATAACCAGGGCATAGACAACGACCCGTCCGTGCTCTCGATGCAGACCTGGGCCTCCAGGCGCCTTGGCGACACTTTCACCACCTGGGGCACCTTCCAGGAAGGTATGCTGTTCTTCAAGGACTTCGACTCGGCGCAGGGCACCGTGACCTTCAAGCTCAGCGGCAAGGCGAGCGGCTCGCTCTACCTCGTGGGCCGTATTGTAGCCCCTCCCGTGACGGGCGCCGGCGCATACTTCCCCTTCCCCGACAACATCAACGAGGGCGTGGCCAGCACCCGCGGCGGCGCTACCGCCTGGCTGACAAAGGCTTCCAAGAACCTCTGGACGCTTGAGGGCGCCGACGCGTCCCCTTCGCTGACCGAGTTGAGCGGCTACTTCGCCGACACGGCCTACCGCTTCTTCGATTTCGGCGGCAAGCGCTACATAGCCTATACCCGCCAGGTCAGCTCCGGCGACGGCCGCCTCTTCATCCTCGAAGGCGAGACGACGCAGAGCTGGAGCCAGATTCTGCAGGAGCGCAATGTGGTGTATCACGCTGCTATCCAAAATGATACCGAGCAGGAAGGCATCAACGAAGAGCCTTCTCCCCGCACTTCCGGCAACAGTGGTATGGATTTGGATGTAAGGCAGGTCGGAGACGATATGTACATCGTCGTGGTCAAACAGAATGTAGGACTGTCACTCTTCCGTATGATGATGAACTGATGCGCAGATTCTCAGTCATATTTCTCCTCGCTTCCCTCGGCCTGCTTTCCTGCGGGCCGGGGGAAAAGCAGGATAAATACGAACCTGCAATCAGGGTGGAGATAAAAGATATCTCCGCATACCGCGTCAGCTTCAGTATCAACACGATAGACACGAAGACACTGGCTTACGGCTACGGCACGTCCGCCTCGCCGGAGATGAATCTCTCGATGGATACCGGCTCCCTCCATTCCACGTCCCTCTCACTGGAAATAGGCAGCCTCGCTCCGGATACGGACTACTTCATCGACTTTCAGGGCCTTGGCCCCGGAAGCGAGAAGGGCGCCGTGGTGAGCCTGGAGTTCAGCACAGCTCCAGGGCAGTCGCAGCTCTACTCCTGGGAGCGGAGCCGCAGCGCTGTGCCTTCGTTTGCGGACATCACCCTCGTGACCCTGGGGCAGCACAACTACAATCCGCCCCTGTGGGCCAAGGAAAGATTCGCCTCCCACGTGCTCTACACTGACGAAAACGGCTCCGCGCACTGGCTCTACGACGCGTTCCTCTGCATCGACGGCTACGACGGCAAGCGGGGGCTGAGTTTCAGCATTACCAACAGCCGCTACTCGGCCGTCAAGGAGTCCTGGGAGGACCTGCTGGATGCCTGGCTGGGAAGCGACGGGGCCCTGCGAAAGCTCGATGAGGCCATCTCGGACGCCTCTGCGCGGCTGGGAGAGCCCCACACCCCCCGCTACGTGGTGATGAGCCTGCCCGACCCTATTCGCTTTCAGTTCTTTGGCGACAAGAAGTCTTCGACTACCTACTGGGGCGCCCTGGGCGGACGGCAGCTGGATTTCTCCAGGACTGAAGACCAGGAGGCCGCCTACAAGTGGTATATGGATGCCTGCCGGGAGCGCTTCAACGCGCTTAAATTCAGAAATATAGAGCTTGCCGGCTTCTATATCCTCTCCGAAGAGCTCCCCCTCGACCCGGCTTTCTTCAGGGAGGCCGGCAAGTCATACGACTACGCCGACACCTGGAACTGGGAGCACAAGCGCTGGGAGGTGCTCGTGCCCTGGGTTGCGGAATATGCCCATTCCTGCAACGAGGGGCTCTGGTGGGTGCCCTACCACCTGGCTCCGGGCTACAAGGTCTGGAAGGAACTCGGCTTCGACTGCGCGTTTATGCAGCCCAACCACTACTGGGACACCGCCGACCAGCACCCTATGTCCAAGAGCGTCGCCGCAATCAGGCAGTACCGTATGGGCATTGAGCTGGAGTTCGAGTATTCCCTCGTGGCCGAGGTGATGGCCGACGGCCGCTTCGGACCCGACGGGAGCGGCAACGCCACCTTCACGAAAGACGACATTCCCGCGCTGAGAGACCGCCTGCGCGAATATTTCCGCGGCTACAAGGAGACCGGACTCTACGGAGTGCTGCCCATAGCCGTGTATTCCGGCACCGATGCTATGCATCAGCTTGCCGTGTCCAAGGACGAAGGCGACAAGGCCTTCTACCACGAACTCTGTCACTACATAATCGATTCTCCGTTAAAGAAATGAAACGACTGTTCTTGCTGGCCGCCCTGCTTCTGGGCGCAACCCTCGCCAGCCCGGCAAAAGACATTATGCGTTTTCAGGACCTGGACCTCGTGGGCTACTGGCACCGCGAGCCGCATCATTGGGATGCCGCACGCTTCGCCCCGCACGTGAGCTGGAAGGCCCCGGACGGCAGCGAGCAATGGCTTTTCCAGGGCTTCCTTTTTCTGGAAGGCAGCGACTGGATGCACAACAAGACTATGGTGCTGGGCCCCGGAGAATCGGCCGACAAGAGCGTCTGGCAGTATCAGCTGGACCTTTGGCTGGGCGAGGGAGGCTGCGTCAGCGAGCTGGAGAAGGCCTGCGCGGATGTGGCGTCCAGGATAGGGCCCCCCTCTCGCAAGCGGGGCGTCGTCATCGGAATCCCCGACGCCATAATGTTCCGGTATTTCTCCGACAAGAAGTCCTCCACGACATACTGGGGTGATTCCCTGGACTTTGCAAGCGTCCAGGACCGCCTGAAGGCCCTGTACTGGTATATCGACAGCGCCCGCGGAATGTTTGCGCGCCTGGGCTGCAAATACCTTGAACTCGCGGGCTTCTACATCACTTCGGAAGAGATTTACCTGCCATACGACATAGACGTCAACTGCCGCTACAAGAACTGGGACGAGATAGCCCCGGCCCTGAGCGCCTACTGCCACGCCAAGGACCAGGGCCTTTACTGGATTCCATATCATATGGGCCCCGGCTACAAATATTGGAAGCAGCTCGGCATCGACCAGGCCTGGATGCAGCCCAACTGGTACTGGGACTATAAGGCAGGGGAGCGCCATCCATTCTCCAGGACCATCGAAGCCATACGCGAGGCCGATATGAGCGGAATGGAGCTGGAATTCGAATTCTCCGCCGTCGCGGACATTATGCGCCCCGGCGTGATGGGCCCCGACGGAGCCGGACGGCAGACCTTCACGAGCGACGACGTGCCGGCCCTGCAGGACCGGGTGCGCCGCTATATGCAGGAATTCAAGGATGCGGGCTTCTGGGGGAAGCGTTCCATAGCCCTGTATTCGGGTTCCAATGCGCTGACGCAGCTTGCCGCCTCTCCGCTGCCGGAGGACAGGGCTCTCTACGACGAGCTGTGCCGCTTCGTGCTCGGTAACCGCGGAGACCTGCCCCGCACCGAAGTGGAAATAGACGATGAGGGCTGCCTGCGTAAGCTTGCTTTCGGAGGCCGCAACTACGCCGGAGGAGCACCTCTATGGCGCCTCTATTACAACACCCACGAGCAGAAAGAAATCGAAATCAGCGCAGCTGACTGCACCCCTGCCGTCTCAAGGCAGGCGGATACCGTGCGTCTGGATTATGACTCGCTGGCCGGCAAGGCCTTCGCCCTGCACCTTAAAATCTGGACGGAGGGCCGCGTGGTGCGCTTTGCCGCAGTCCTTGAGAACAACGAGCCGCACACCATAGTGCGCGAGCTCCAGTATCCGCTGGTCGGCCGTCTCGACATCCCCGGGGACTACCGTCTGCTGACTACGCACACCGGCGGGCAGGTGTTCGACAACCCCGTGTGGAAAATCGCCAACGTGGACGTGCGTCCGCTGTATATGACCCCGGCGCAGAAGTTCCGCCAGTACGACCTGCAGTACCCCCGCAACGCAGCCTCCAACTGCTTCGCGTTCATAGGGGAGAAGGACGGCCTGTACTTCGGCAGCCACGATTACTCGCTCCAGCAGACCTGGCACGGGCTGAGGGCTTACCCGGACGGGGCCATAGGGCACACGACTTCCGACTTCAAGCACCTTGAGGCGGGCTTCTACCGCTATCCCAACGCAATGTGCGGCGAGCGCTGGTCCAACGATGCTTCCGTGGTGGTGCCCTACGAGGGTGACTGGACCGCTACGAGCCGCATCTACCGCCGCTGGGCCGACACCTGGTGGCACCACGAGGCCGTGCCGGGGTGGGTGCAGGATATGACTGGCTGGCAGCGCATCATCTTCAAGCACCAGTACGGCGAATACCTGCGCCGCTACGCCGACCTCCCAGGCCACATTGCCGACGTGGGAGAGAGCGTGGGCTGCAATGCCGTGCTCGCTTTCGGCTGGTGGAAGGAAGGAATGGACAACGGCTACCC
The DNA here is from genome assembly GCA_900318565.1 of uncultured Bacteroidales bacterium. Classification (GTDB taxonomy): domain Bacteria; phylum Bacteroidota; class Bacteroidia; order Bacteroidales; family UBA932; genus Cryptobacteroides. Next base: position 6,241 of record ONLD01000022.1, on the reverse strand, counting down.
CAACTACACGGTGGACGACACGCAGGGAGGCGATGAGGCCTGGAAGCAGGCCATTGCAGCCTACAGGGCCCGCGGAGGCAGGCTGCTGCTCTACTACAACGGGCGCCTCATCGACGTGGAGAGCGATTTCTACCGCTCCGGAGGCGGCTCGCGGGTGGCCAACAAAGACAACACCGGCCGCGAGTTCACGGAACACTACAAGTTTACGGGCGAGGGCACGACTCTCGGCTACTACGATTCCCGCACCTTCGTGATTGCGGATATGAGCAAGCGGGAGTGGCGCGACAAGCTCATAGAATGGGCGGACAGGGCTATGGACTATGGTGCGGATGCCGTGTTTTACGACCAGCTCGGCGTGGCAGAGGCGTATCCCAACTGGGACCTCTCGGGGGAATATCCCGTGCAGGATATATTCACCGGCCGCTACAAGGCTGAGTCGCTGAAGGAAATACGCGACCACATCAAGGCCCGCAACCCGGAATTCGCCCTGGGCACAGAGTGGCTCTCCGACTGCACCAGCCGCTACTGTGACTTCGTGCATATCGTAGAATTCACCGCCCTGCCGGAAAGCTTCCCGGAGTGGTTCCGCTACACCTTCCCCGAGGTGGTGTGGAGCGACCGCTGCGTGCGTGACGACAACGACGTGCCGCGCCGCGTGGGAAACACCCTGCTGAAGGGCCTGCGCAACGACATCGAGGTGTTCCGCTGCCGCGGGCTTATAGATGAAACGCCTGTGTATCAGGACTATCTCTCCAAGGTCAACGCTATCCGCAACGAGTTCCCGCATCTGTTGCTGGAGGGCCGCTACACCGCTACCGACGGCTTCAGCTGCTCCAATCCCGCAATCACGGCGCGCAGCTACACTGCCGGGGATTCCATTGCAGTCGTCGCCGTCAATCAGGGAGAGAGGAAGCAAAAGGGCAGGATAGAAGTGCCGGGATATAAGTTGCTGGAGGTGCGTACGATAGGCGGGGCGAAGGCAAAAAATAACTGTGTCACCCTGCAACAAAATGGCCTTGCTGTGCTTATATTTGCAAAATGAAACTAGTACTATCATCCAACGGCAGTGAAGCCATATACAAGCAGATTGTCGCGCAGGTCGAGAGTTCCCTTCGTGACGGCTCGCTGAAGCCCGGGGAGATGCTCCCTTCAATGAACGAACTCGCCCTGAGGCTGGGCATTTCGAAAGAGACTGTCAAAAAGGCATATAAGATTCTGACGGACAAGGGCATAGTGACTCCCCGCCAGGGCAAGGGCTTTTTCGCCTCCGACATTTCCGTGGACGTACGCCCGCAGGTGCTGGTCATTTTCGACAAGTTCTCCGTGTATAAGGAGATTCTGTTCAACGCCTTCGCCGACCGCCTTGCAGGAGCCGCGGAAATCACCATACTCAACCACAACCAGAGCATAGACCTGCTGGAGTACTACCTCGACAGCAACCTGGACCGTTTCGACTATTATGTGGTGACCCCGCACTTCCCCCTTGACGAAGCCACGCAGGCGCGCGCCGCAAAGCAGCTTACGCGCATCCCCAACCGCAAACTCATAATGCTCGACCGGCTCCAGCCTTCGTTCCCGGGCAATTACGGAGCCGTGTACCAGGATTTCGAAAACGACATCTTCGACTGCCTGTGTGGGTCCGTCGATGCCTTCGGGCAGGACGGGGCCCTTCGCGTAATCACTTTGCCTTCATCCCTTTACGGCGCGCATATCCGCAGGGGAGTGGAGCGTTTCGCCTCGGAGAAGCGCATCAGCGTGGAGTTCCTCACCGCAGCGCCCGAGGACATACGGCCGGGCGATACCTTCCTCGTGCTGAATTCCCAGCTGGACGCCGGCCTTGTGGCCCTGACCCGTAACATCCGCAAGGCGGGCCTGCAGATAGGCGGCCAGGTGCGCATAATATCCTACAACGAGTTCGATATGAACGAGCTCGTGCTGGGCGGCCTCACCACCGTCTCCACCGATTTCAGGCAGATGGGGCGTACCGCCGCGGAGATGATTTTGGACCGCAGTCCCCGGAAGGTGCACAATCCTTTCGGAATGATCAGAAGAAATACTTTTTAGCAACGAATGACCAGACATTACGAAGCCCCGGATACTGTTGAATGTGCTCTCGAGAGCCTTTACTTCCTCGTCTCCAGTCCGACCGGAGAGGATTATACCGAACCTGTAGAATATGGAGGATTTTGACGTGAAAAAACTTCTTGCCATACCTCTCGCGGCGCTGCTTTACGCCTGCGCCCCCGCATCCTTGGAAGCCCCGGAAATCCCTTCCGGGCTTGTCCGCAAGACATTTACAGCAGTACAGGAAGGACTCACCAAAACGGCCCTCAGCCCTTCCTACGGCATACTTTGGAGCACTTCCGACAAAGTGTCCTTATTCGCTTCCACAGGCAGCGCCGGGGCGGAATTCGCGGTCGGCTCCACCTCTGACTCAGGGTCCTGCGCCGTGTTCAGCGGCCTCACTCCGGAAAGCTCCAACGGCTACTATTACGCCCTCTCTCCCGCATCGGCTTCAGCCCGCCTGGTCTCCACCGGCGGCACCATCCTTGCCGAGCTTCCCAGCTTGCAGAAAGGCACGGTGGACAGTTACGACCCGGCCGCTGCTCTCTCGCTCGCCCGGGTGGATGCCGGCGCTTCCCAGGCCGATGACATCCTGCATTTCAAGAATGCGGGGGCGCTGCTCTCGTTCCTTGTCCCCGGCAATTATGTCACGAAAGTGCGCATCGAGAGCCGCGACTCCGACGTGGCGATGACAGGCCCCGCCCGCATCAGCTACAACGACGGCGCCCCTGTGGTCTCGCCCACCACCGCCTCGCGCAACTACGTAGAAGTGACAGTCCCCGCTTCCAGCATCGGCAAGCGCTTCTATGCCGTAGTGTATCCGGGCAATTACAGCAAAGGCTTCATCTTGACTTTCTATACGGACCAGATGTACAACCGCTACTATTCCGACAAGCCGCTTCTGCTGGAACGCAATTCCATCGTGCGCCTTGTCGAAAAGAACTGGGCCGTAGTCAACGACCGTCCGCAGAACGAAAGCGGCACGGAGCTTATCGCCCCCGAGATTTCCAAGGGCGGTCAGGCTTCCGCCACCTCCGCCTCCATCACTTTCTCCTGCGGCTCGGGCAAGCGCGACACATATAAATTCTACCTCCGCGACGCCGCGTCTATGGGCCTGGGTACCCAGGTCGGCACGCTTGAGACCGGCTCCGGCAAGTACGGCAGCTACTCCTATACCTTCACCGGGCTTACCACCGGCAGGACCTACGACCTGGGCGTGAGCGCAGCTTGCAAGGGAGAGAGCGGCTACGGCGACTCGCCGGTGACCTGGCTGGAGGACGTGACCATCAACGCCGCCGTCAGCGGAATGAAGGTCGAGGTGGAGAGCGCTGCCGAGAGTTACTACAACTTCATAGTCAACTACAAAATCAGCGGCCTGAACACCACCGGAGCCGAGCACGGCCTTATCTACAGCTACTCCGTCAGCGCGCCCACCTGCGGGGCCGTGGGAGCCGAAGGCAAGCTGCCGGGCCCGGTGATAAATTCCACGGGCACGGTGTCCCTGTCGCAGTGCGTGCCCAATGCCTGCCTGCGCGAAGGCGAAATCTGCTATGTGCGCGCCTACTGCTTTGACAATGCAGCCGGCAACTATGTGTACAGCCCCGTGCAGCAGCTTACCCTCTCCGCACAGCCGGAGGGCTACTCCGTGAGCCGCAGCGCTATGGATTCGCCGTCCGCGGACATCTCGCTCTACAGCTTCACGGCAGGCTCCTACAGCGGATTCGCGGCGGAGGCGGCCTCAAGCGGCAGCTCCGTGCGTTTCGGCATCCACAACGCCTCGATGGGCCGTACGAGCGCCGTCTCTATGGCCTCCCAGCTCTCTGCGAGCGGGGCCCTGGTGCTCGTGAACGGGCAGATTTTCGGCTCCCAGGGCAATATCGGCATATCCTACACAGGCGGCGCGCTGCGCTACAACAATTCTTCCGACGACGGTATCTCCGCCTGCCGAGGCTATGGCAACGCCACTTCTGCCTGGCAGCCCGTGACCCGCGCCATCCTTGGCGTTGACGCGTCGGGTAAGCCGGGGGCTTACTGGTGCTCGCTGGTGGACGGCAAGGCTTACTTCTTCGACCGTCCCATTCCCGCCGGGACCGCCGTGTATCCGCAGGTGAGCGCATCTTCCGGCCCCGGGCCCGCCCGCAGCTGGGCTCCCGCGGAAGCGCTTTCGACCGGCCCTATGCTGCTCTACGGCGGCAAGGTGTGCGTCAGCGAGGACCGTATCTCCACGGGGGTGTACTACACCAACTACGAGCTCTGGTCCACCGCTTCCGGTGACATCTACGGCTCCACGCGGCCGCGTACCGCGCTGGGATTCAATTCGGAGAGCGGCAAGATGTATCTCGTGGTGGTGACTTCCGGCATCACCCTGACGGGGATGGCCCGCGTGATGAAGGGGCTCGGATGCGATTATGCTATGAACCTGGACGGCGGCGGCTCCACCCAGATGCAGGTCTCCGGCCAGGGCGAGCTTACGAAAAACCAGCGCTCCGTCAAGTCCACCGCCGGATTCTTCGCGCGCTAGAACGCCGGGTTGATGATTTCGCCTTTCTGGGTGCGGCGGAAGCCTCCCCGGGCGAAGTCGGTCTCCGTATCCATATCGAAAGTGTTGTAGCCCAGGTCCCTGAAAACATCCAGCAGGGTACGGGCCCGCGGGCGGAACTCCTCGGGGTCGCGCTTGTAGGAGCCGGGAGTCCAGCCTATTTCGGAAATCGCGAACAGGCGCGGGTACAGCATATACTCGGCGTGGCTTGTCGTGGGCACTTTCTCGCACCACAGGTTGGCCTGCAGCCCCATAATCATAGGATCGTCTCCGGGGTCATAGGTATATACCCAGTGCAGGGAAGTCAGTTCCCCGACCGCGAGAGGCTCCTTGCGGATAAGGTCCTGGTAATAATCGAAATAGCAGTGCGTGTTGGGGGACATTATGACCTTGTGTCCGAGGGCGGCCGCCTTCTTCCCGCCGGCGCTGCCGCGCCAGGACATCACCACGGCGTCGCCGGGGATGCCGGTCTCAAGGATTTCGTCCCAGCCCACGGCGGTGCGGCCGTGCGCGGAAAGCCAGCGCGCGATGCGCCCGACCAAATAGCCCTGCAGCTGCCGGACTTCGGTGAATCCTTCTTCCTGCATCCTGCGGCGGCAGTTGACGCATTCCCCCCAGTCCTTCATCACGGCTTCATCGCCCCCGATATGCACGTAGCGGCAGGGGAAGATGCTTATAACCTCCGTCAGGATGTCTTCCAGCAGCTTGAATGTACCTTCATTTCCGGGGCAGAGGTCCCAGCTGAAGTTGCGGCTGCGGCCCGTCGAGTCCTTGCAGGCGATTTCCGGGAAGGTGCGGTTGACTTCCATACTGTGGCCGGGCATTTCGATTTCAGGGATTACTTCGATATAGCGCTCAGCTGCGTAGGCGACGATTTCGCGCAGGTCTTCCTGGCTGTAGTAGCCTCCATAAGCGCCCGGCGTATCTTCGGACGCGAAGGGGTAGCCCTTGCCTTCCCATTCGGCATACAGGGTCCCGAGGCGCCAGGCGGCCTTCCGGGTGAGCTCCGGGTTGGATTTTATCTCTATCCGCCAGCCGGCGGCATCGGTCAGGTGCAGGTGGAGGCGGTTGAGGCCGAGCAGGGCCATCGCGTCAATCTGCTTCCTGAGGAACTCCTTGCCCTTGAAGGAGCGGGACTCGTCTATCATCAGGCCCCTGTGCTCGTAGCGGGGATAGTCGAAAATGGTGCAGCAGAGCTTCGAAGTGTCGGCAAGGGCTATTTTGCGGAGGGTCTGGCGGGCGCGGAATTCTCCTTCCGGGGTGAGGGCCTGGATGCAGGTCCTGCCGGGAAAAATCCGGATTTCGTAGGCCTCCCTGCGGGCGAATTCGGGAAGGGCCGCCGTCCTCTCCCTGAATTCCTTTGTGCATCGCCTGTCCGTGCGCACCCTGACCCTGCCGAGGGCGCAATCCTTGTATTGCCTGGCGGCGGGCGTATATTCCACCGGGCGGGGAATGATTGAAGAAGTGAGTAGGATGGGCAGCAGGATTATGAAAAAAAGAGTTCTTATGTGCATATCTGGACTGTTCTGGGCCGGTGGATGCAAACCTTAGATTTGCAGCGTAGTTTTCTGCACCAAGGCTTGTGTAGACAAAGTTAGTAAATTTGTGCCGTTTATGAAAGTGTAACAAAGGACAATG
>ONLD01000049.1:795-17501 GCA_900318565.1 uncultured Bacteroidales bacterium | reverse complement strand
CGGCAAGGGCATCACCCGTGTGGGCAACGACACGCTGATTATGTCCTACGTGCACGTGGCGCACGACTGCAACGTCGGCAACCACTGCATCCTCGTCAGCTATGTGGGCATAGCGGGGGAGACCGACGTCGAGGACTGGGCCATCATAGGCGGCGGCACCAAAGTGCACCAGTTCACCAAGATCGGCACGCACGCTATGGTCGGCGGCGGCACTGCCGTCAACAAGGACATTCCCCCGTATTCCATCTGCGGCCGCGTGCCTATATGCTATTGCGGCGTCAATCTCGTCGGCCTGCGGCGCCGGGGCTTCGATTCCGACCGCATCCGCACCATCAAAGACATCTATGACGTGCTCTACTACCAGGGCTACAACTTCTCCGACGCTCTCCAAAGGGTTGAAGAAGGGTTCCCGCAGTCCGAGGAGCGCGACATCATCCTGGGCTTCATCCGCGGTTCCAAGAGAGGCATCGTGCGAGCCGGCGAAGCCCACGAAAAGGGAATGGTGGAATAGTGACCCTGTCCACTGCCTGGTTCCCTCCGATTGAGTTCTTTGCCGTCCTGGCGAAGAACTCGGTCGTTTATATCGAGGCCTGCGAGAGTTACCGCAAGCAGACCTGGCGCAACCGCTGCCGCATACTTACCGAGGGCGGACCTATGGATCTCCGTGTGCCCGTGCTGCACGACGGGGAGCGCCTCATAAGGAATGTGCGCGTGGACTGGCGGGAGGACTGGCTGCGCCCCGTGCTTTACGCCATCGACACGGCATATTACAGTTCCCCGTTCTTCGAGTACTACCGGGACGAACTGTTCGCACTCCTGGAGCGGCGCCGCGAGCGGCTCTGGGATATGAATATGGACATAATTGACTTCTTCTGCCGCAAGATTGGAATCGCCCCGCAGATTTTACCGACCACGGATTTTGTGCTCTCCCTGCCCGAAGACTGCCGCTGGAGCATCGACCCCAAGAAGCCGTCCGGCTATAAGTGCCGTCCCTACTGGCAGGTCTTCCGCGAGCGTTTCGGATTCGTGGACGGGCTTTCCGTGATGGACCTGCTCTTCAACGAAGGTCCGGAGAGCCTAGGCTTTCTGCTCGCTGAGCCTCAGCCAGTTACGCAGACCGTTGAGCGAGTTGAGCAGGTAGAAGCTGTATTTGACGATGTAGATGAGGGCGTAGGACGATGACGGGTCCTGCCTGAGGGAGACGGCCCACATCACGATGGAGAACACGTTCACCCCTATCCAGAATATCCACTGTTCCATATAGGCCCAGCTCATCAGCGCCTGGCCTATCAGGTTGCACATCAGCGGCAGCACGTCCAGCACCACCGCGGTCTTGATGAAAGTATCCGCCGCCGACTTGTCGAAGCGCGCTATGATGAAATATGCAACTACGGACCCCAGGAGGAACACCGCGGCGGCGAGCAGCCTCTGAGAGCCGCCCAGGCGCCTGGCCCGCACGCTTCCTTCGCCGGAAGTGCCTCGCCTGCGCCATTGCACGAACCCTACCAGCTGCATAGGCACGAAATAGAGGAAATGCAGCACGGCGTTGCCAAGGCCGGAACTGCCGTTCTTCCAGTTGACCAGACACATAGCCCCGTAGATGCTTACGTCCAGCAGGCCGAAAAGGAAGGTGATTATCTTCCCGGAAGCCGATGCCACGGTCGCGGCCACGCCCATCAGCGAGCCGAAAGCTGCGATAATCAGCATCCAGCGGCCGCGGGGGTCTGCGGGCCCCAGCTTGAGGGCTGTGGCTGCAATTGTCACGGCTGCCATCCCTACGAGGATGAAAATCGAGAAATACTTGTTGAATGTCTTGTTGTCCACCTTGCAAATATAGTTGAAATATTTGGCAATTTGCCTTGGATTTACTATCTTTGCAACTGTGAAGAAGGAAGATAGAGGCCGAAGGGCTTCTATTTTTTATTATACGTGCCTATGGAAAGAAAAGAATTTGAATCAGTCGTAAACGTGGCCGCGCAGGAGCGCGGATGCATCGTGGCAGCCATCGATTTTGATGATGAAGACAATGTGTTTGAAGTGACGCTCGACCGTCCCTCCGCTCCCGTGGACCTGGAGGACTGTGAGTATGTGCACAGGGCCGTGCTCGCCGCTTTCGACCGCGACGTGGAAGACTATGCCCTGACCGTGGGCTCTCTCGGCATCAGCCGGGAGGAAGCAGATGAAATATTGAAAACTATAAAAGAATAATGGAAAAAGAAAAAGTAATCACCCTCATTGACGCCTTCAAGGATTTCAAGGAGGAGAAGAACATTGACCGTCCCGTGATGATGGGCGTGCTCAAAGACGTATTCCTGACCCAGATTGCAAAGACCTTCGGCAGCTCGGACAACTTCGACGTAATCGTGAACGTCGATAAAGGTACTTGCGAAATCTACCAGAACTTCGAGATTGTCGAAGAGGTCGAGAATCCCAACGCCGAGATGACCCTCGAGCAGGTCCGCGAGGCCAGCGGAGACGATGACTACGAAATCGGCGACACCTACGCGCAGCCCTTCCCCCTTTCCTCTTTCGGACGCAGGGGCATCCTCAACATCCGCCAGAACCTCCAGGGCCGCATTATGGACATCGAGAAGGCCAATGTTTACAAGAAGTACTCCGAGAAAGTCGGTGAGCTCTTCGTGGGCGAGGTCTATCAGACCTGGAGCAAGGAAGTCCTCATCCTCGACGAAGACGGCAACGAACTGCACATTCCCAAGAACGAGCAGATTCCGGGTGAGCGCTTCAAGAAGAGCGAATCCGTGCGCGCCATCATAAAGAGCGTCGAGATGCGCAACAACACGACTCCCTACATCACCCTGAGCCGTACCAGCGACGAATTCCTCGAGAAGCTCTTCGAGCAGGAGGTCCCTGAAATCGCCGACGGCCTGATTACCGTCAAGAAGGTGGCCCGCGTGCCCGGCGACCGCGCCAAGGTGGCCGTAGAGTCCTACGACGACCGCGTGGATCCTATCGGAGCCTGTATCGGCGTGAAGGGAAGCAGGATACTCGGTATCGTGCGCGAGCTGCGCAACGAGAACATCGACGTGATTCCCTGGTCCGCAAATCCTTCTCTGCTTATCCAGCGCGCCCTTTCTCCCGGTATGGTGTCGAGCATCGACCTCGGCAAGACCCCGGAAGACAAGGTGAAAGTCTATATGCTTCCTGACGAGGTCAAGAAGGGTATCGGACGCGGCGGTGTCAACGTACTCCTCGCCGGCAAGCTCGTCGGCCGCGAAATAGAAGTCTGGAGGGAGCTCTCCAAGTCCGAGGCCGATGCCGAGGAGGAGGATGTGCTGCTCGATGATTTCGCCAACGAAATCGACGGCTGGGTTATCGACAAACTCAAGGATATCGGCTGCGACACCGCCAAGAGCGTGCTCGCAATCGATCCTGAAGAAATCGCCAAGCGCGCCGACCTCGACGACGAGACTGTCGAGGACGTTGTCCGGATACTTAAAGCAGAATTTGAAGACTAATGGCAGAAATAAGAATAAACAAACTCTTAAAACAGTTCAACATCGGTTTGAGCGACCTTGTGGATTTTCTCCGCAAGAGAGGGCTTGAAATCGATGAGAATCCGAATGCGAAGGTGTCGGACGAGTATCTCCCCGATCTCCACAAGCAGTTCGGAAAAGACAAGGAGGCCCTCGAACAGGCCCAGCAGGTCGACATCAAGGTAAAGGAAATCCTTGAGAAGACCAACCGCAAGCTTTCCCGTCAGGAGGAAGAGGAGGAAGAAGAGGAACTGACCATCAAGTCCAACACTTTCTTCAACACCCGCAAGGATGCCAAGCCCTCCGAAGAGGCCCCCGAAGCCGAAGTCGCTCCCGCCAGGACGGAAGAGGAAGTCCCCGCAGCCCCCGAGGCCGTCGGGGCCCCCGAGACCGTGCAGGAGACGGTAGAGACTCCGGCAGCTCCCGCGGAGCCCGAACCTGAGGTGAAGACTCCGGAAATCAAGGCCGAGCCTGAAGTCCCCGAGGTCGCCGAGACCCCGGCGGTTGAGGTTAAGGCCGAGGAAGAGAAGCCCGCCGAGGCGGAAAAACCCGTCGAGGTGAAGCCTGCCGAGGAAGAGAAGCCGGTCAAAGAGGAAAAACCCGCCGAGGAGGCGAAACCCGCTGCCGAAGAGAAGGCGGATGAGCCCGCGCCTGAGGCCGGGCAGGAGCCTGCTCCTGCGCCTAAGGCCGCCGAGCAGGACGCCAAGCCCTCAGAGGAGAGCGCCTCGCCCTTCAAGGTGGTCGGCAAGGTGGACCTGAGCCAGTTCGAGCGCAAGCCCGTCAAGCGCGAGCGCATCGGCAAGGGCGCCCAGAAGGTCGATGTGGCCAAGGCCGGCGCCGGAATCGAGCGCAACTCCAAGAAAGACAAGCCCAAGGGCGGCAATGCATCCGCATCCCAGCCGGCGGCAGGGCAGGGCAAACGCAAGCGCGACCGTGACCGCGAGCGCTTCAAGCCCGCTATGACCGAGGCCGAGCAGGAAGAGATGCAGAAAGAGATCCAAAAGCAGGTCAAGGAGACCTACGCCAGGATGAACGAGGGCAAGAAGAACAACTTCGGAGCCAAGTACCGCAAGGAGAAGAGGGAAGCTGCGGCGCAGCGCACCCAGGAAGAGCTCGCCGAGGCCGCAGCGGAGAAAAAGGTGCTGAAAGTCACCGAATTCGTGACCGTCAACGACCTCGCGACCCTTATGAACAACACCCCCGTGGTGAAGGTTATCGGAGCCTGTATGAGCCTTGGACTTATGGTGTCCATCAACCAGAGGCTCGATGCCGAGACGCTGGTGCTGGTGGCCGAGGAGTTCGGCTACAAGGTGGAATTCGTGACTGCCGACCTGACCGACGAAATCGCTTCCGCCGAGCAGCCCGACCGTCCCGAGGATCTCAGGCCGCGTGAGCCTATCATCACCGTGATGGGCCACGTCGACCACGGTAAGACTTCGCTGCTGGACTACATCCGCAAGACCAACGTCATTGCCGGCGAGGCCGGCGGTATCACCCAGCACATCGGCGCCTACAGCGTCAAGCTCGAGGACGGCCGCAAGATTACCTTCCTCGACACCCCGGGCCACGAAGCCTTCACGGCTATGCGTGCCCGCGGCGCACAGATGACGGACCTTGCGATTATCATCGTGGCCGCCGACGACGCCGTGATGCCCCAGACCATCGAGGCTATCAACCACGCACAGGCCGCCAACGTGCCTATGGTGTTTGCCATCAATAAGATCGACAAGCCGGGCGCAGACCCTGACAAGATACGCCGCCAGCTTTCCGAGATGAATATTCTCGTCGAGGACTGGGGCGGCAAGTACCAGTGTCAGGAAATCTCCGCCAAGAAAGGCATAGGCGTGGACAAGCTGCTGGAGAAGGTGCTCCTGGAGACCGACCTCCTGGAGCTCAAGGCCAACCCCAACAAGCTTGCGAGCGGCGCAGTTATCGAGTCCTCGCTTGACAAGGGCCGCGGCTACCTTGCCACGGTGCTCGTGCAGGACGGTACGCTTCACCAGGGCGATGTGGTGCTCTGCGGAAGTTTCTACGGCCGCATCAAGAGTATGTTCAATGAGCGCGGACAGAAGGTTCAGGAGGCCGGTCCCTCCACTCCTGTCTCGGTGCTCGGACTCAGCGGCGCTCCCGCCGCCGGCGAGAAGTTCAACGTGTTGACCGACGAGAAGGAGGCCAAGAGCATCGCCGCCAAGCGCGAGCAGCTCATACGCATCCAGGGCATCAAGACCCAGAAGCATATGACCCTCGAGGAAATCGGCCGCCGTATCGCCATCGGCAACTTCAAGGAGCTCAATGTCATCGTCAAGGGCGATGTGGACGGTTCCGTGGAGGCTCTGTCCGACTCCCTCATCAAGCTCAGCACCGAAGAGGTGCGCGTCAACGTGATCCACAAGGCCGTTGGCGCCATTTCCGAAAGCGACGTGCTGCTTGCCGAGGCTTCCGACGCCGTCATCATCGGCTTCCAGGTGCGTCCTTCAGTGGAGGCCCGCAAGAGCGCCGACCGCGAAGGCATCGAGATTCGTCTCTACTCCGTCATCTACGACTGTATCAACGACGTCAAGGACGGTATAGAAGGTATGCTCGAGCCCGAAAAGAAGGAAGAGGTCATCTCCACTGCCGAGGTCAAGCAGACCTTCCGCATCAGCAAAATCGGCACTATCGCCGGTTGTATCGTGCGTGACGGCAAGATGGTCCAGAAGTCCAAGGTGCGTCTCATCCGCGACGGTATCGTGATTTACACCGGAGAGCTCGGCTCCCTGCAGATAGGCAAGGATTCCGTCAAGGAAGTGCTCGCCGGCAAGGAATGCGGTATGAGCATCGCAGGCTACAACGATATCAAGGAGGGTGATATGATAGAGGCCTTCCAGATTGTCGAAATCAAGAGGACTCTGTAAAAGGGTCCTCTTACAAACAAACGCGCGGCCTGCCCAGCAGACCGCGCGTTGTTATTTATGCCCTGCGCCTAATTGTACGGCAGCGCGATAGCGTCTCCGAAGTGCCTTATCTTGAGGAACAGACCTACATTGTTCGCTTGGTTTTCAGGGGCACGCAAGGGCCTGGTATCATCAAAATAGATGGTATATATCTTATCCGAAGTATCTTCAATCGTCTCGCCTCCGACCTCCGTGTTGGGCTTGTTGAGGAGAGTATCTATGTACCAGAAGTCCCACGGGACGCCGGCTGCGTGGTAGTTCCATTCTTTGCTGTCTGATGCGGCGGTCGTGAAACTCATACCCTGGAGAGTCTCTCCGTCGAGCACGGCTCCGTTTTCGGTGCTTCCCATCGATACGGCGATACTTTCTTCAGTCTCCTCGAGAGTCGAGCTGCCGACCGTCCTCCGCTCTGCCTTGAATGGATTCAAGGTGATAGATGCCATACGGATTTTGATTGGATAGAGACCCAGCGGGTAATTCCCGGGAATCTTTATATCCATCTTGTAAGTATCGCAGGTCTGCCCGTTTACTGTGCGGGTGCCTCCTGTCTTGACCAGGGAGATGTTGCTGCTGCCCGGCGGCAGGAAATTGAACTTGTCAATGGTGTAGATGTTGAGGAAACGGGTCATTCCCGTCTTCTTGTCGCGCAGCTCTATCTGACCGCCCTGCAGGGCGCTGTTGATTTCCGTCCCGAGGGTGAAATTCACCGCTCCCCTGAACGTGGTGCCGTCATTGCTGATTTCCGTAACAGTCACTACATCGGAAGCAAACGAAGAGCGGATATCCGTTGTCCAGGCAGCCTTGAAGTCGTTTGCCGTTATCTCGGAGGTACTTTCGCCTGTCAGGGCTCTGTATGTGAAGTACACAGTCTTTGTGGCATTCTTGTCGGATTCTTCCTGGAATATAAGGTATGTGTCGCCTTCGATTGACAGCTGGAACCGGCCGTCATTGACGGCGGGCACGGACTCGCTGATGGTTACGGTCTGGTTGTTGGCGTAAACGACGGAATTGACTGCATCCTCGAAAGACGTGTAGCCAAGGCCCTCCCAGGGAATTCCGAAGATATCAAGCACGTAGTTGTGGTTGCGGTAAATCTTGCAGGGCTCCTGGCTGTCGTTGAGCATCATCAGGGTGTGGTACTTGGTCTTGGTAGCGCCGCCGCCGAGCCTGTAATCTACCTTAAGGATAATCTTGGGAGGATTCTTTTCGCTGTTCTCGTCTTCAAACAGGAAAAGGGGAGCGTCGATGGAATTCGTACCATCGAAAATCTGCATCATATCTGCTTCGGTAGCAGTATATCTCGCAGCGTCTGCTTTGTCGTACTGAGTCAGGCGGTCTTCCTTCAAGGCCGGCGTCGAACTGATGTCGAAATAGCCGTCGAAGTGGTCGTTTGCATTCTCATCCCAATATGGGGCGATGTAGCCTTTCTCCAGTCCGTTGGACAATATCCACGAAATGGATGTAATCGTATAGTCGGTGGGATTCTTGTCCATAGGGTACTCATTGCCGTCAATGGTGATTTTCCCGCCGGAAATAGTGTAAGTCTTTCCATTCACGGTCACGGTCTTGCCGTCCTCCACGTCCTGGGAGGTGCGGGGGAAGTCGAACATAAGGCCGAAATCAACTCGTGCACGGTCGCGTACCAAATGCACGTTGTGTCCATCCTTCTTGCTGTACACCACTGTGCCGTCATCCTGCACGGTGGCAAGGGCCAGCCAGGATTTCATATCTTCGGAACTGGCTTCGCCGTGGAAGCCCCAGTAGCATATTGTCCTGTCCTCCTTCGCAACGGTCATCTTTGCGGATTTAACCAAGGTGTTTTCGTTGCCTCCGATCTGGTCGTTGCCGGGGATATTGGAGGGTGCGTAACCGTCGCCAAGCCCTATGCCCACGTTGCCTACAAAGTGGATTCTGGCCGTGCGGGAAGGGACCGTCCCTTCGAAAAGCTCGCGCCCCTGGCAATCGATGCCGTCGTGCGTGAAGTCCTGTTCCGCGCCAATCAAGTTGGCTCTTCTCCATCCGAGATAGATACCTTCCCGGGTAAAGCACACAAGATAGAGGGTCTTTATGTATTCATTCGGGTCTTCGTCTCCTCCGATAACGCTTGCCTTAGTCTCCGGAGCGATAACAGGTTCTCCGGGAAGGTCGAAACCTATGCGCACCGGCATTTCCGGCTCGTCGAGCCCGAGTTCTCGCACGAGAGAGGGGCTTACGCCTTCAATCCCCGGGTTCTCTGTAGTTCCGGGCGTGCAGGCGCAGGTCAGCGTCAGTGCAAGGAAGAGTATGTATGCAGTACGTTTCATTAATCGCTTGTCTTGTTCAGGGCATTGATTTCTGCGTAAGTCAGGTCGCGTACGCAACGCACGAAACTGCCGTTCGTACCTGACGCGTAGGCCTGGTGGAGATTTCCGTCCAGGGCCCAGTACTCCCGTCCGGCAAGTACCCGCACCATTGTGACGCCGTAGCTGGCCGCAGTTTCCGTCTGATACTTGATGATGGTCTCGATTTCCGACTTGGTGGGAAGCCTCCATCCGGTATAGCGCGTACCGTCGGTACCTACTTCCATATATGTGCCGCAATGCTCTGCCGCAGTCTCACCGGTGTACTGGTTATTCATAGTTGCACCGAGCTGTGAGGCAATCATAAACGCGGGCGAGCATACGTCGTCGTTCGACTGGTAGTTGGCGTCGAGCACCGGCTTGCCGATAGCGTAGCTGTCGCTCGTGGATGTCAGCTGTATTACATACATCTGCCGGTTCGTAAGATTGGAGAAGTTCTGCGCGGTATAGCTGCTTGCATCCGTCTCGATGCGGTGCGCGAAACCATCAGTATAGACCTTTGCATAGAATCCCCGGTTGTCGTAGTTGACGTTGCCGGTGTGGTATTCCCAGTCCACCCAGGAGCCTGTGGATGCAACCCGCTCTGTCTTGGTGTGGCTGTACACAGTCCCGCTAAGTGTGAACGTGTCGGCGACGTAGTATCTGTAGGTATAGTTATAGTTGCCGCTGCGCGTGACCCAGTAATACCTGCCGTTGTACTCTATTGCAGTCTCAAGAGAGTTTGCGCCTGTGGCATAAGCATTGGCGTTGCGCTGGTTATTGTTGGCGACGCCGAAAATAGTTGCTATCTGGTCGTTTGTCAGCGTGGTGGTCTGCGCGCTGTTGTCGGTCTTGGCCCCGGAATATGCCAGGTATGCTTCATAGCTTACCGAGGGGTTTGTCTGCGTCGTGTAGGTGCCCCATCCCTGGGCTTCCGAAAGGGAAGCAGTGTACTCCGTCACTGTCCTGGTCTCGTAGGATTCATTCCACTTCGAAGACCACAGGCCCGTTATCGACTGGATATTGTCCAGAGGGAAGTGGCGGATCTTGATAGGCACGGCATCGACTCCGGTGGCATTCTTGAGGTACACCGTAAACGATATGTCCTTGATGGCGCGGCTCAGCAGCGCTTCCGATTCCACCCTCAGAATGCCGTTAGGGGTGAGGGTGATGGTGACTTTCTCATTCTTGGCCCCGGTGGAAGGGGCGGTGGAGGTGATGACTATATCCCGCTTGCCGTCAGTATTCGCGTCAGTAGCCGTTACCAAGGTGCCGCTGTCATTCCTGACCTGTTTGGTGACGGTGCCCCTTATGTCGGTCGTATTGCCGAGATAGTTGACGTAGGTGACTTCCAGGGTGGAGGGGTCGATATCTACGATACGCCCGTCGTCTATGGATACGGAAGCGTACCATTGCAGGTCCACGCTTTCGGTGTTATCGCCTTTCAAGATGTACTCGGTGGGGATTATGGTCAGGTATTTCGTGTCGGAAATCTTCACCGTAGTCGCTTCCTGGCTCATATTCGTCTCCGTCCAGGGGATGACGTGGTATTCTATGCGGAGCTCTTCGTCCTTGGCCTCGAATGAGTCGTTGGAGGCGCCAAGGGATGCGATTTCCACATCGACTACGTACACGTGGTTGCGGTCAAGGCTGCTGACTGCTTTCTCGTCGCAGACAGGTACGCGGTAGTAGCTTCGCATCTGGTCGCCGCTGTCGTTGGTGTAGAAAACGGACAACAGCACGTAGGGTATGCGACTCTTGTCGGAGGCCCAGTCGACCGGGTATGTGTACGAGACGAGGGCGAAAGTGTTTTCGGTGTTGTCGGTGCTGGTGCCTTCCTGGAAAGGCGTGAAGTTGCCGTCAAGCGTTGTGAGGGCCTGGGACGCGGGCAGGGGATCAGTGTCGTATGCGATGTCCGAGCCTGTCAGGCAGAAGTTTACGGGCTTCCAGCGAGGAACGCCTGCCGTGCGCCCGACAAGATTGAGGTACTCCTTGACAGATCCGTACACGATGTTGCCGTGGGCGTCTTTGATGGGCTCCGGGTTAGGGTCGGATGCCGTGGGCTCAGGAATCATCGGGATGGTTTTTTCGTCGCTGAATTTGACGGTCACGATTACCTTCGCTGCGGCTCTCTGGAGGTCCACGTCAAATACCTGCTCCGCCTTGTTGGGGTCTATCATCCACCCGTCGATGCTTCCGTCCATCAAGAATTCCTTCTTCTCCGAATACATACAGTTGGAGTAATAGACGGGGTCGGTAGTGGGAGGGGTATAGTTCAGGTAATACCTGAAAACGTCAGGTGTGTTCGTGGTAAGGGCCTGCAACTCGCTGAGACTCTCGGGCGCGGAGCCTTCGGCAGTATGCGGGTTGTTTGCCGTCACGTAGATGTCGTAGGGCACTCCAGGTTCGTATCCCTGCTCGGCCCAATTGCTGCACAGGGCTTGTTTAGCCTGGTTCAGGAGACTTTCGGAATCATATTTGTCCGGATCGACAATCACTCCGGCATCGCCTGCACGGAGGTGATATTCTTTAAACCAATTGTCGCTGGCCGGGGCGGCCTTCAGCTTCACGAATACGTCAAGAGTGCCGAAAAAGTTCTCTCTGAGCTCATCCCGTGCCGCCACTTCGTCGTCCTTGACAATGCCCGGGTCGGTATCTTCCACCTTTGTGGCAGCTTCTTCGCTGCGCAGCAGATGCGGGCGCACGGACAGGTACGGATCCGTTCCCGAATCCTCGGTAAACCTCTCCCTGTTGCACCCGGCTGAAAGCAGGAGCGCAAAGAGCAAAGTCGCGTATGTTAAAGCCTTTTTCATCCTATCCTTCCTCTTCCAGCCAGTACTGGAAGGCTTGCTCGTTGCTCGAGCTGTTTTTATGCTTGTCTATATTGGCATTGTAAACTGCCAGTCCCGGATTGTAGATCAGGATCGAGGTATGGTCTTCGTCGCCGGGGAGATTGTGGTTGAAAGGAATGTGCTCCGGCGGCTGTCCTGAAGTGTGGGTCTCCGTGAGCGTGACCTTTACATAAGGGTCGGCCACGGGGTCGTCGCTGACCGGCACCACGTAGAAGTTGGTGGTCTGGCTGTTTGACGAGCCGGGAATCAACAGGGTCTGATCGTGTTTGGTGTAGGTATATACGGCATTGCCGTAAGTATCCACGCCCTGGGCCATTTGCACGATGATGAAGTGGTCGTTGTTCAGCTGGAGAGAAAGGTCGTTGGGGTTGATGGTCTCCAGCGTGAACATAGGGGAGTGCGTGGGCTTGCCGGCGTTTCCGCCTTCGTAGCCATAGGCCACCACGAGCCGGGTATCATTCCAGGTCCAGGACATACGGTCAGAGTCGAAGCGCAGCCAGGGTTTCTCATATTTCAGCTCCGTCCGGCCGATAGTCGTATAAGTCATACGGTCCTGACCTGCAATCCAGGGGAGTACCGTAGGCTGCACGACAAGCCGTCCGCCTATAAAATAGGAGTAGATTATCCAGCTGTGGTTTCTGGAGAATTCCCCGGCGGCGCTCATCTCGAAGGTGCTTTCCTTGGCCACTCCGTCAACCGTATAATTGATTTTTCCTTTGAGGGCTTTGTCCGTCTCGCGGAGATAACTCAGGCCGCACTCGGTAAGGACTCCCGCTGAAACACCGTCGCGGATGAGGTCGTCGTATGCCTGGCCGGTAGTCCCGGGAGTATAGAGGTAGTCTCCAGGCGAAGTGTTGAGCGCAAGCGCGGCGGGGGGCGCAATCGACACTTCGGCGCTCTCATAGGAGCCGTTGATTTTCCAGTTGTCGGCGCTGTCGTTGACAAGGTATTCTCCGGCGCTCAGCAGGCCTCCGTCAATGCTGATTCCCGTCACGGCGAAATCGGCAACCGGCGAACCAGCGTCAGAAAGCTGGCAGAACACGAAGCGGAGCTTGCTTACGGCGCGCTCCATCGTTATGGTGGAGACTCTTATCACGGGATATGAACCGGTGAGCTCGAGATTCTTGCCGACACCGGCAAAAGGAAGTCCTGTCGCAGGCACGGAAGTCGTCACGGGGGTTCCATCCGCATTGAGACCGAATGTCGTACCCGACATTATGAAACTCTCAATTTCGGAGGCGGTAGTGGAAGAATTCAGGGAGGAGGCGTTTATTCCTGCCGATGCCACATTTGCGATAGCGTACACGTTGACGTGCTTGCCGATGCAGGCATTGGCAAAACCGTCGCTCAGAGGGATACGGTAGCGCTCGTCTCCGCCTCCCGAGAGCGCGTTGTCTTCGGGATTAAGATAAGCGAGGCAGTAGCCTTCCGGTCTGGTGACGGAAGTCCCTTCTTCGGTGTATGTGATGCTTTCGGACAGAAATACCCATATATGGAGATCCTGGATGGTCGCTTCGTCGCCGGGGTTGGACGCCACGTCCCCGATTTCAGCACGGGTCAGTACAGGCGCCGGTATATGCACGCGCACCTCCAGCTCCCTTTTGCGCTCGAAATCATAGATGCCTCGCCTCGAGCAGCCCGGGATGAGCAGCAGGGAAGCGGCGAGAAGCAGGAATATGGTCTTGAGCTTTTTCATCAGTACAGGGGAATATTAGGAGGAGTCGGCATCTTCCAGTCAATAGTAGCCACGACGCCGATCTGCAACTGGGGATCCCTGAGGTCGGGAACGGAATTGTAGGCGTCCTTGAGGCTGTCGATAATCATAGTAACGGGAGTCCTGTGGGCCTTGTAGAATACATAGTTGCCCATATCGTCCGGCTTGCTGGAGGCAAGCTTGGGATCCAGGGTACCGAGGAGGTAGAACTTGCTGCCGTCCAGGATGGTACCTGTAGCTCCTTCGAAGTCCACGCCGGTGTTGTTGGTCAGTTCAAGGGCGAAATGAATCTTTGAACCCACGGCGGACTGGAACGTGAGCGTGCGCAGGTGGCCGCTTTCCCCGGTCCGCAGGTATGCGGGGGCAAAGGCGGTGTCGTATATTTGACCGTCAATGATTATGCCGGTTATGGGCAGGTTGGTGCTGGTGGCACTGACAGTGACGGTCTCGGGGGTGGGCTGTGTGGCGTCCTGCAGGGATGTGCTTGCGGCGCTGACCGTGAAGTCAAGCATACCGACGCCGTAGCGCACCTCTTCCTTGAGGGCTGCGCAGTACACTCCGCCTATTACGGTGCCGTTGTCGGTGTCATATTCGCCGAGCACGGCGTTCCAGTCGTTGGCGGCGTTCTGATAGATGCCAGGCCAGTCTTTTTCGCTGTCGTGGTCCGTCTTGATGCGCGTATTGTCGTAGTACCACAGACGGGCGGGGAAGCAGTAACGGGTCGAGGCGGTCAGGGCCGCTCCGGTGTCGTTGATGCCCGGGATGAACTTTTTCTGGGCATAGTCGTAACGGAATGAAGCTGCTCCCGCCGGAATTCCGTACTGCCCCGGAATGTCGTCATAAGGCGCATTGAGGCTTACGGATGCCGAACTTGCACTTGTAGGGTTGGTGACGCTCACAAGCGACGAACTTCCGAATGCTTCTATTATGTTGCGGCACATTTCGCGTACATAGTAGTATTCGCCTTGGCTGTAAGTGCTTGTGGTGTTACGATAGTATGACACGTAGTATGTCGTATTGTCATATTGGGCGCGGGCTGCGCGGTAGAGCATAGTGAGCAGGCTGTTGATGCCTGCGGTAGAGCCCGCGAGGATTTCTCCGTTGTTGGTATATGCGTTGAAGGCGTTGGTCAGCAGCGCATTGTCTTCCGGCCAGGAAGCGGAGTCGTTGAAATAGACCGTAGGCCGGTAAACCCTTGTCCCGTGGATGGGAACGTATGAAGAGTTGTTGTTGCTCCTGTGGCTGTAGGCGTTGTCGCTGGTAGCAGCGATTTCGGTAAGGAAAACAGCTATCTCCTGAAGGCGGGTGCTGAACTGGGTCTGCGCAGCAGCATCCATCATCGGATCGGGAGAGAAAGTGATTTGCGAGGGCAGGCGCGTGCCGAGGCCCTCGGCTATTATGGAGCCGTTTTCTTTCTTGAAATCAACGGATCCTTCGGCGTGGGTGCCATAAGGAGGCTCAACGCCGTAAAATAGGAACGAAGATGTGCCCCAAGGCACGTAGTAATTCTCGTAAAGCCTTGAATTACTGGTCTCGTAGAGGCTGGAAATGTCCTCCAGAGGGCGGCAGTAGCCGGCGGGAATGTCCGAATACTGGATTTTACCTTTCCTCTCGAAAGGAATAAGGTGTATGTCCTGGATGCCGCGGAAAGCGGTCCCGTCCTGCGTCACCGCGTCAGGTGTGCGGGTGGCGGGCTTGCCGTCGGCGAATTTTTCTAATGAAAGAGTAAGCTGCACGCTGACTCCCTCACCCTCGCCGGCAACATCCCGGTCAATAGGCCGGGTGTTGCAGGCGGCGGTAAGCAATACGGCCAGGGCCGTTGCAGCTATGCAGCTTATTCTTTTCATCTATAATTAGATTACTGTCCGAGAATCACGTTGTCGAACACCAGACCGGTCTGCCACTTGAGGTCGACGGAGAGACCGAGGCTGATCTGCGTGCTGCGGAGGTCAGGAACGGTGGCGTATGCCTTCTGGAGGGATTTCTCGCCGAGGATGAAGTTGGCGGTGGTCATATAGTCCTGGATGAACACGCGGCGCTCCTTGATGGTGTTGCCGGATGCATCGTAAGGAGGAAGGGACTGGAGGGCAGGATCCGGCCAGGTGATGCCTTCGCTGCGGTCGGTAGTGCTGCGGCCTGCGTCAGGATCGAGCTTACCGATGATGTAGAAGGTACCGCCGTTGCGGATGATGTTGTAGTTGCCCCAGAAGTCCTTGCCGGAGTTGTTGATGAACTCGAGAGCGATGTAAACGTCGTTCTGCTTGGCACCGGCTGCTGCTGCGTTCCAGTTGTCCCATACGAGGGTGTAGTTGGCAGCGGAAGTACCGGTAGCGGGGATTGCGTCGCCGCCGCTGGGCAGGGCCTTGTCGTAGATGTTGTGGTCGAAGGTGGATCCGCTCACGGGAATGTAATCCCAGCCGACGGTCTCGGGCTGTCCGCCGATGAGGTAGCCATTGAGCTTGAATGAGTTGTCGGTGATGTCAATCAGGGCGTCGGGCTCTTCGGTAGCAGGAAGACTCGGGTTCTTTGCGAGCTGGATTGCGTGGTTGTTGTCCTTGAGCTGGGAAATACCGGGCTGATAGCCGACGGTGCTCTTGAGAAGGGCGGAACCGTAGTTGATGTTGTACTGCATTGCAACGCTGCGGGTGGTGGAGACCACGTGGCCGTTCTTGGTCCAGTCAACGGTGTTGTTGTTGACGCCGGCTGCCCACTGGGCGTCGGTATCCCAGTTCGTCACGCCCTGAGGATAGTCAGCCTCGACGTGGGCGTCGTCGGTGACGCGGATAGGGCTGTTGCCGAAGTAAGTGAGCTCGGCGGGATAGTAAACATTGTAGATGGAGGTGCTGGAAGTGGAAAGAAGAGGAGTGTTGGCGCTGTATTTCCACTTGATGGTACCGGGCGCGGTCACCTGGCCTGCATTGTCGGTGGACGTGGTGGTCTCTACGAGGAGCTGGGCGCAGCCCTTGGGGACGCCGAAACTGATGTCAGGCCACTCGGAGAGAGCGGAGCCGGAGCTGCCCTTGCGGGTGATTTTGTCGGTGGCGCCGGTGTAGCCGGTGGCGGATTTCACCTGGTCGGCGGTCTTCCACTCAAGGGTGGGGGCGGTGCCGGTGAAGCAGCCGTCGATGCGGGAGATGATGTTCTCTGCAAGAGCCTTTGCGGTAGCCTCGTAGCGGGAATTTGCGGTGGTCTCGTGGATCTTGTTGAGGACGAACTTGAGGTCGCCGATGGTACGCTCCACGGAAGAACCGCTACCTGCGCGCACTCCGTTGGGGTTGATGGTTGCGAGAGTTGCGAGAGCGTCGCCGAGGATTTCTCCGAGGGCGCACATATCGGAGCCGTCAAGCGGGGTCTTGGTGGCGGGCTTGATGACGCCGGCGGCGGAAATGGTCACG
>ONLD01000049.1:0-767 GCA_900318565.1 uncultured Bacteroidales bacterium | reverse complement strand
GGTCACGAAATGGGTCCATTTGACGGAAGTGGTGTAATGGACACCGCCGTAAACGATGTCGGCATCGCTCAGCTCAGCTGCGCAGATGTAGTCGAGAGCTGCACGGATGAGGTCGCCGTACTGGCGATAATCGGTCTCGTTTGCAACTGCAACCCTGCGGTTGAGCGCGAAATTGTATGCACTGAGGTCCTTGCTGTCCATTGTGTAAGTGACCTTGCCCTGGGCATCGTCATCGCCGGTCTTGGGGGCGTGGCCGTAGAACATCAGGGTGTTGGTCTCGGTCGGGAGGGCAAGCTCGATGACCTTATGGCTCTTGTCGCCGTTGGTGGTGGCGTCGGAGGCGCTCATAATGTTGCCGAGTGAGTACTGCTTGTTGGCAGTCTCTGCGGTAGGAATCCACCTGCCGTCAGCGACGGGGGCGTCCTTGATGAAGGAAAGCAGGTTGCCGTCGACGATTCCGAGGAATCCGTTGGTCCCGGGGATGGCCTGGGTGTTCTCGGGGGTCTGCTTCGTAATGGGAGTGTTGGTAGCAGCCACGTTGAACACGAAGCTGGTGAGCACCTCGCCGGTTGCGGGGTTGTAGTTGGGATTGCTTGTGACTTCTTTGTTACAAGCAACGACGCTGGCAAGTGCTATCGCACCTGCGAGAACAAATTTTACTGATTTACTGGCACACCCGCAAAGTTCCGTGGCATCTTAGCCAAAGATGGAGCAGATTCTATACATAAAGAAGGGTAGGTCTGACACGCCTCTCAGCTGTGCGCGGA
>ONLD01000006.1 GCA_900318565.1 uncultured Bacteroidales bacterium | reverse complement strand
CGATAACTTGATTGTATGTAGAAGAATCGAAGGGGGCAGATACCCGGACTTCTATTATAGCCCTCAATACCCGAACTATCTGTTTTGTTCTTCTCCGGGTGACCACATAGTGTCTAAGAAATGCGAAGATATTCAACTCATAATGTCTCCCTGGACGCTTTCCGATATTAGACAAAAGGGTCTGAAGAAATGGTATATAATACATCCGGATCCTTTTGAAATCGAGGAAATCAACTGATTCTTTAGTACTTTGTCCTTGAAAACAGCCATTTTCAAGGACAAGGTACAGTTTCAAGAGGTGGTTGTCCTTAAAAACCGCCGTTTTCAAGGACAAACTATTCCCGGGACACCACAAATTGTAGGCTTTCCCTTGGCGTCGGGCCGGAAGTCCGAATCAGAGGGCCCTTACATACACCCGGAACTCGAAGGTGAGGCCGGTCTCGGGGTCGGTGTGGGTTTCGGAAGCGCTCTCGCAGCGCCAGATTGCGGGGTCGATTTCCGGGAAGAACACGTCGGCATCCTCAACGACGGTGTGGACGTGGGTAATGTAGAGCTTGTCCATCAGGGGCATAGCCGCGCGGTACACGGATGCGCCTCCCATCACGAAGCATTTGTCCTGTCCCGTAGCTTCGGCCTCGGCAAAGGCCTCGTCGAAGGAATAGACGCAGGTGACTTCGGGAATGGGTTCGCCGCCGAGGTTGAGCACTATGTTCTTGCGCCCCTTCAACGGCCTGAAAGGCAGGGAGAAATAGGTGGTACGGCCCATTATCACGGGGTAGCCGTGGGTGACGGACTTGAAGTACTTGAGGTCTTCGGAGATGTGCCAGGGGAGATCGCCCTTGACGCCTATTCCGTTATTGTCCGCAATTGCAACGATAAGACACTTTTCCATATTGTTATTTCCAGTTATACGGCGACCGGCGCCTTGATTGCCGGCCAGGGGTCGTAGCCCTCGAGGGTGAAATCTTCGTAGCGGAAGTCGAAGAGGCTCTTCACTTCCGGATTGAGTATCATACGGGGAAGCGGCCGGGGCTCGCGGGAGAGCTGTTCGGAGACCTGGTCGAAGTGGTTGAGGTAGATGTGGGTGTCGCCGGTCGTGTGGATGAACTCACCGGGCTTGAGGCCGCACACCTGCGCGAGCATCATAGTCAGAAGGGCGTAGGAAGCAATGTTGAACGGCACCCCGAGGAAGGTGTCGGCGCTGCGCTGATACAGCTGGCAGGATAGCTTTCCGTCAGCCACATAGAACTGGAAGAGGCAGTGGCAGGGCGGCAGGGCCATCCTGTCGATGTCTGCCGGATTCCACGCGCACACCAGCATACGCCGCGAGTCGGGATGGTTCTTGATGAGGTCGATGACCTGCGAGAGCTGGTCGATGCTGCGTCCGCCGGGGGCCTCCCAGCTGCGCCACTGCTTGCCGTACACGGGACCCAGGTCCCCGTTTTCGTCGGCCCACTCGTCCCAGATGGAGACCTTGTTGTCGTGGAGGTACTTTATGTTGGTGTCGCCTGCGATGAACCACAGCAGCTCGTGGATAATCGAGCGCAGGTGGACTTTCTTCGTGGTCAGCAGGGGGAATCCCTCGCTGAGGTCGAAACGCATCTGGTAGCCGAATATGCTCTGGGTACCGACCCCGGTGCGGTCGGTCTTGATGACTCCGTGCTCGCGGATATACCGCAGTAAATCAAGATATTGCTTCATACTCTAAATATTGTCCAAAAATTGCAGCACCCTCTCCGTGGGGGCGTCTTTCATCAGCACCCGCTTCTGCGAATCCAGCAGATACAGGGACGGGATGGCCCTGATGTCGTAGAGGCCGCTGTCCCGAAGCGAGAAGGTGTAGTCGTAACCGTTGATCCAGCAGGCGGGGTAATTGTGGTGGTAGTCCCTCCAGGCCTTGACCTCTTCGTCGATATAGATGTTCAGGATTGCCAACTTGCCCTCCGAAATATAGGATTCCACGTAGCCGCGCGCCATCACGTCCTGGATGATCTGCTTGCAGGAATTGCAGCCGGGGTTGCTGAAAAACAGCATCGTGTAGTCGGCCTTGACGGTGTGCAGCGTGCCTTTCTTGCCGTCAATCTTGTTGTAGCGGAAGTCTGGAGCCACGCTTCCGTAGGGATTGGTGCGGCACATACGGGCCTCGTACTCGTAGGCCTTGCGCATATCGTCTTTCGTATAGGGGCTGCGGGCCATACGCTCCACGAAAGGCAGGTACAGGTCCTCGTCCCGCATAGGGGAATTGGGGTCGTAGAGGTACTTGGAGACCATTTCCGTGAAGCGAAGATAGGTAAGTGCGGAGGTATCCGCCTTCTGCTTATCTTCGAGCTGGGCAAACAGGTGCCCCACGCTGCGCCGTGCCTGCTGCAGGGGAGCAAGGCTGTCCGGAGTCGAAATCAGTTTCATCGTGGACAGAATCTGTATATAGTTCGACAGAGCCTGTTCCACCTCTCCGTCTTCCACACCCAGCACGGTCGTAGCGCCGGTAGCTCCTTCGCTCTTGAAAAATGCGTCCCAGTAGTGCTCAAGCACATAGTTCCTGGCCTGCTCCGTATCGCTCCCATACACGCTCGGCACGCTCACGGTAGGGAAAGGCCGGGGTGCAGCCTCCTTGGGGGCTGCCTGCTCCGCCGCTGCCTGCGACTGCCCGGAGCCCGAGGATGAAGAACCGGACGAACTGCCGCCACCCTTGCAGGAGACCAGGGCCAGAGCGGCGCAAACACAAATGATAACTGTCTTTTTCATAGCCTAAAAACTCACGTTAAACACCATTCCGACGGAATGTGGATTCAGATTCGACGGAATGCCTAAATTGTAGTAATAACTGATGCCGATGCGCGTGTCGAGCGGCACCCAGAGCAGGTTGCCGAGCACTACGCAAAGGTCCGCCCCGATGCTTGACAGATTCTGTGCCGAACCGGTGCCCCAGAAGCGTGACAGGTCGCCGTGCAGCGTACATTCGAAATTGCGCACATACGCCACGGGGCCGAGGCCGGACCAGTCCAGCGGTGCGAACGGGAAGGCGTAATCCAGGCACAGACGCCCCTGGAACGGGTAATTTGCAAGCGTGGAGGCAAGCTCCGAATACGCTCCCATACCCCGTGGCATCACTGCTATGAAGCGCTCGTTGAAAAGCGCCTCTCCAAGAGGTTTTTGCAAGGTAGCGGAAACCCTCCAGCCGTGGGTGTCCATAAACCCGGGAAGGTAACCATAGCCATATACATAGGCGTTGGGATTGAAGATACTCATTCCGCCGGGCCTGCCGCTCCAGCCGGCCTCAAGGCCGAATCCCCACTTGGGATAGATTCTCGACTGCGGCACACCCTGCACGCAGTAACCCCGCACGCTCGCGCTCAGACGGTTCATAAGGGCGAGATTGCCCCGGGTCACAAGGCTGTTGGTAAAAGTCCAGCGAAGCTGCGGAATGAAGCCCCTGGACCAACCGCCGGACGAGAATTTAAACGGCACGTATGCAAGCAGCGAGCCGCTGAAACTGGGGTAATTGTCAATCGGGTCCCGGGTGAAAGAGATGCGGTGCGCAAAACGGCTGTAGTAACTCTTGAGATAATACAGGGAAGGATTGTCGCTGTCTATCTCAAAATCGGCTTCAATGACCGGATAGAAGCCGGAATAGGTGAATTTCGTCTCCGCTTTGTGGGTCCATTTCTTGTCGGCATATCCGGCATTGTAGGCCACCGTGCCGGTCATAGTGCCGAGGTCGTTCTGGAAAAAGGCGGTGGCGCCAAGTCCGGCGGCGCTGGTGATGGACTCGAAGCTCATCGTCTCGATGGCGTCATAATCCACGTACAGCGGCGCCCAGGAATGGAAGCGGATGAGGTGCCCAAGGCGGCTGTAGCGCTGCGGCTCCGGAATCTGCACTTCCACGCCAGGGTCGAGCACACCGGGACCGCCGGCGGTCAAGTCATCTGCAAACTCATAGCGGTGCGGGGTGCTGAAATCGGCCCTGGCGGGCTCAGGAAGCCCGCTTACGGGCATCTCGCAAAGCACCCTGCCGCCGGGGCGCAGCACCGAGCAGACCAGCGACAGCCCGTCGGGAGCGAAGCAATAGGAAGAGGCGCCCTGGATGCTGTTGGTAATCCTCCAGGCGCAGCGGCCTGACTCATCGAAACGGTACAACTCGCACACGCCGCCGAGGTCGGAACTGAAATACAGCTTCCCCTCGCGGCAGAAAAGGTCTTCCACGGCTGCGTGGCCGCAGTCAAGCAGCAGCTCGAACCCGCCGGGCCCCACCTTGTAAACACCCATCCCGGCACTTGTCAGCGCCGAGACGACGAGGCCTCCGTCCGTCCATTCCGACTCCAGCACCTGCATCCCGGCAGGAGCCTCGTAGCGCGACAGCACCTCTCCGCTGACGGCATCGATTTCCAGCAGCGCGGAGCCTCCCTCCACGGGATACTCGCTGACGCTGAGCCGGCTTCCGTCAGGCGACGGCGAAGGATTGAACCAGCGCGTACGCGAGCTCAGGCGATGCTTCCTGCCGTCGGGACCCGAGTACCGGATTTCAGACCAGGACTTGAAGTCCCAGCGCAGGTCCCGCACCGTCTCGCTCCAGTAGAAGCGGCCTGTAGCCTCGCAAGGCTTGAGACGGCTCACCGAAGACGACCACAGGGCCACGGTGCGGATGTTTCCTCCCGCTTCCCTGCGCACCAGGTGCGGCATCTCGGACATACCCTTGCGTATGCTGTACAGCAGGCCGCCGAGGTAGAATGAAGACTCGTACTCGGTGAAGCGGGACGGCTCCTCGCTTATGCGCCGCAGCGTCATAAACGGCCCGCGGGCGACTTCGTCCCGTCTCCAGCGCACCCGCAGCGTGTCGCTGATTTCCCGGAACGCCTCCTTGAATTTCTTGCCGGAGACCTCCCGCACGGTAGCGGGGTAGTTGAAGAACGGGAAAGGCCAGGCCTTGCTGCGAAACAGACGCTCGAAATAGCGGGCGGTGAAGTCAGGGGCGTCGTACAGGCTGCGCATTCCGGCGGCCCTGATATATCCGGCCGCGTAGTAATTCGGGGTGTAATGCCTTACCGAACCGTAGCGCCAGCGCCCCCAGTCGCGATAATCCCCCTCTCCGAAAGCCACCCTGTAGTACTCCAGGAAGGATGCGCTGCGCCCGCGGCCGGAGCGCGACAGCTCGGTCTCGGCCACCACGGCGTCTCCTTCGTCGAAAGCCGGGCCGCAATACAGGGCTGAAAGCGCACCGGCGCTGAGCTGCCCGATAAGCACGTTCCAGAACTTGTAGGGCGGCGCAGCGACATACTGCATCTGAGCCACGTGGCGCGACTCGTGGACCACCAAGTGCTCCTCCCAGCTGTGCGGGAGGGGATGCCGGGCCAGGGGCGTGGTCAGCAGCTCCATCCGCTTGGGGGTCCAGGCCACCATACCGTTGGAACTGACCTCCCACGGGTGCAGCACCACCGGCAGCGGCTTGCGGTACATCTGGTTGGGGGTGAAGCCCGCAGTC
This sequence comes from uncultured Bacteroidales bacterium, assembly GCA_900318565.1. Classification (GTDB taxonomy): domain Bacteria; phylum Bacteroidota; class Bacteroidia; order Bacteroidales; family UBA932; genus Cryptobacteroides. Next base: position 79,470 of record ONLD01000006.1, on the reverse strand, counting down.
GCTCCCACGGGCTCCTTGACCTGCTCCAGCAGGCGTGCGTACACCCGGGCCAGTGAATCCAGGCCCTCGGGGTACAGGACATTATAGTCAGGCGTGGTCAACTGGTACCATCGGATACCCGCCGGCTCGCTGCCCCAGTTGTAGAACTGTGCGGAGGCCGGCAGGACCGACAGCGCAAGACTCAGCGCAACAGTGAGACCACGCCGCTTCATTGCTTAGAGTTTACGGGCGCCGTCTCCGATCACCACGTCATAGATCTTGAGGTCGTGGCCGAACTGCTCGCGGTATTTGGCGGCTGCGGCCGTCACGAACGCGTCGTAGAGCTCGTTCCTGACAAGGTTGATGGTGCATCCGCCGAAGCCTCCGCCCATCACGCGGGAACCGGTGACATCCATCTTGCGGGCAAGGCGGGCAAGGAAATCCAGCTCGGGGCAGCTGACTTCGTAGAGGCGGCTGAGGCCGAAGTGGGTCTGGTACATCATCTCGCCCACGGTCTCGTAGTCTCCCCTCTCAAGGGCGTCACACACGTCCAGCACCCTCTGCACTTCGCCGATCACATACTCGGCGCGGATGAAATCCTCCTCGGAAATCTTGTCGCGGACCTCGTCCAGCCAGAGGCGCTTGCTGTCGGAAAGGAACTCCACCTCGGGATGGTTCTCACGGATGGCGGCTGCGGCCCTCTCGCAGGACTCGCGGCGCTTGTTGTAGGCGCTGTCGGCCAGCACGTGCTTGACGCAGGTGTCAAGCAGCACGAGGCGGTAGCCCTCGGGGTTGAAGGGGAAGTACTTGTACTCGCCGGTCTTGCAGTTGAGGCGGATAAGCGAACCGGCCTTGCCGAAGCAGGACGCGAACTGGTCCATAATGCCGCACTTGACGCCGCAGTAGTTGTGTTCGGTGCTCTGGCCGATGCGGGCGAGCTCGAAAGTGTCTATTTTGTTGCCGAACAGGTCGTTGAGAGCGAACGCGAAGCAGCTCTCGAGGGCCGCCGACGAGCTGAGGCCGGCGCCCAGGGGCACGTCGCCTGCAAACACGGCGTCGAAACCTCCTACCTTTCCGCCCCTCTTTATCATCTCGCGGCACACGCCGTAAATGTAGCGGGACCATTGCTGAGAAGGAACAATTTCCTCATCCACGTTGAATTCCACATAGTCGTTCAGGTCTATGGAAAACACACGGGAAACGGAGCTGCCGTTGGGCTTGATTGCGGCAATAATGCCGAAATTGATGGCGCCGGGGAACACATAGCCGCCGTTGTAGTCGGTGTGCTCGCCTATGAGGTTGATACGGCCGGGAGCCGCATACAGCGCGGGGACCTCTCCGAAAAGTTCGGCAAATTTAGCAAGAATCTTGTTCTTCATTGGTTATCAGTATTATACGTTAAACAAAAAATGCATTATATCGCCGTCCTGCACGACGTAATCCTTTCCTTCGATGCCCATCTTGCCGGCGGCGCGTACGGCGGCTTCGGTCTTGTACTGGACGAAGTCGTCATACTTGATTACCTCCGCACGGATGAAGCCCTTCTCGAAGTCGGTGTGGATGACGCCTGCGGCCTTGGGGGCCTTGTCGCCGGCGTGGATGGTCCAGGCGCGGCACTCGTCGGCGCCGGCCGTGAAGAAAGTGCGGAGCCCGAGCAACTTGTAGGCTTCCTGTACGAGGCGCACCACGCCTGACTCCTCCAGGCCCATTTCCTCGAGGAACATCTTCCTGTCTTCGTAATCCTCCATCTCGGCGATGTCGGATTCGGTGCGCGCGGAAATCACCAGGATACCGGCATTTTCGTCTTTCACGGCCTTGCGCACGGCATCCACGTAGGCATTGCCGGCCGCGGCGGAGGCATCGTCCACGTTGCACACATAGAGCACCGGTTTGTTGGTCAGGAGAAAGAGGTCGTGGGCGAGCTGCGCTTCTTCTTCGTTGACCAGGGCCACGCTCCTGCAGGAACGGCCCTGCTCAAGGGCGGCCTTGTAGCGGGTCAGCAGATCGGCAAGCTTCTTGGACTCCTTGTCGCCTGCCTGCGCCGCCTTGACGCATTTCGAGAGGCGCGCCTCGACGGTCTCGAGGTCCTTGATCTGGAGCTCGGTATCGACGACTTCCTTGTCGCGCACGGGGTCGACGGAACCGTCCACGTGGACCACGTTGCCGTCGTCGAAACAGCGGAGCACGTGGAGGATGGCGTCGCACTCGCGGATGTTGGCGAGGAACTGGTTGCCGAGGCCTTCGCCGCGGCTGGCGCCCTTGACGAGGCCGGCTATATCGACTATATCGACTGTGGCGGGGATGGTGCGCTGGGGATGGCATATTTCGGTCAGGACCTCCAGGCGGCGGTCGGGAACGTTCGTGGAGCCGAGATTAGGCTCGATTGTACAGAAAGGGAAGTTGGCGCTCTGGGCCTTGCCGCTGCTGACGCAGTTGAAAAGCGTAGATTTACCAACGTTCGGCAGGCCCACTATTCCGCATTTAAGACTCATATCTCAATATTGTTTATAATTCTACAAATTTACTATTTTTTTATTATTTTTGGGGAGCCTGACATTGATGAACTATGAAATTGTTAATTCTGTTATTGACGCTGACTGACAGCCTTTTGGTGGTGAGCTGGAATGTGGAGAACTTTCTGGATCCCAAGGAGGACACCACCGGGCGCTACACGTCCAAGCGGCTGCAGGCAAAATGCAGCGGCATCTCTAAAACCTTGTTCCTTATTGCAGAAAAAGAGGGGCGGCTGCCGGACGCAGTGGCCCTGATGGAGGTAGGAAACCGACGGGTACTCAATCTGTTGCTTGCCACGACTCCCCTGCGCAAACTGGACTACGCCATCGTCCACTACGACTCCCCCGACCGGCGCGGCATAGACTGCGCGCTGCTCTACCGCAAGAGCCGGCTCAGACTGCTGCGCTCCTCTCCGCGGCACCTCCGCGACAGCTCCGGCGCCGTGCTCCGGACGCGCGACATATTGCTTTCCGAGTTTGATGGAATCGACATTTTGGTGAATCACCACCCGTCCAAGGTCGGCGCTTCCTCGGAGAGCCGGCGCGCCGTCGCTATGCAGCGTATGTGGGGGCTCATAGACTCGCTTTCCGCCGCCGGCCACCCCCGCATCCTCTCCGTCGGAGATTTCAACGACAACGTCTGGCCCGATGCCGACGCGCCCGGCACTATCAAGTACAACGGAGCCTGGGAGAAAATAGACGGCCACTTCGCCCGCGGCGCCCTGAGCGTCGAAGAGGCCGTCTTCGACCACCCGCTCCTCTCAGAGCCCGACCGCAGCTTCGGCGGCACCAAACCCCGCCGCAGCTTCTCCGGCCCCCGCTGGCTCGGCGGCATCTCGGACCATTATCCCGTCATCCTGCGGGTAAAATAAGCGAAAACGCCCGCGCGGCGATGGCCGGCGGGCGTTTGTCTGTCTAAAGGGAATCTGCTAGAAGAAGCGGGCCCTGTTGTCCTTGACGTTGTCGTACTCCATCATCGTGGGCACGATCATCTGGGCGCTGTAGCGGGCCTTCTGCTCCTCGAGGTTCTTGGCGTCCTCTTCGGTGAAGAAAGAACCGGTCTCACGCTTGTTCACCTTGAAGTAATAGGTGCAGGCGCGTCCGGCCACGGGGCCGCAAATCTGCCCCTCGGGGGCCACTGCAACGGCGCCGAGGAGAGCAGGTTCGACTGCAGGCGAACCGGTGCCGCCGAAAGCCACGTCCTCACGGGTGTTGACGGTGCTCTTGCAGGCGTCGGCAATCTGCTGGAGGTCGGTCAGGCCGGCCACCTTGGCGGCGGCATCCTGCTTGGACTTCTCCTGGAGCTTCTCGAGCTTGAGGACGTCATTGATGTTGGAGGCAACTTCGCTCATCGGAGTGTAGCCTTCCTCACGGGCGGCCTTCACGGCCACGACGAAGAAGTAGTTGTTGTTGACGGTGATGATGTTGGAAGCCTTGCCGGGCTTGTTGTCATAGACCCAGCGGGTGATTTCCTTGGCCTGGCTGATCGAGCCGTAGTTGGCGGTAGCCTCGGTCACGTTGTTCATCGGGTGCGAATACACGCCGGTGGAATCCACTGCCCTGCGGTAGCCCTCGAGGGTGCCGCCGGCTATGGAAGCGAAACGGTTGGCCTTGGAATAGAAGTCGTTGAAGGTCTCCTTGCTGGCAAGGGCGGTCTTCTCGAGCACGGCCACCTGCTTCTTTGCGATGGGCTTGGTGCGCTTGGTCACGACGACTACGTGGCTGCCGTACTGGGTATTGAGCACGAAGGGCTTGTTAAGTTCGGAGGTGACGACACCCTCGAAACCGGGGATGGTGTAGGTCTGGGTGAACCAGCCGAGGTTGCCCATCTCGCCGCCGTCGGCGGAATTCTTGTCAGCCGAGTACAGGGCTGCGAGGCTGGCGAAGTTGCCGCCCTTGGCCACGACGCCGCAGAGGCTGTCGGCCAGGTGCTTCGCATCGGCTCCCTGGAGGAGGATGTGCTTCACGTACACGGAATCAGGCACCATAGCGCTGCCAAGGGCCCTGACGGAACGGAACAGGTCGCCGGTCTTATAGACGGGGGATGCGCCCTGGGCGCCGCCGAACACGAAGTCGGCGATGTCGGAAGAAAGGTTGTTGGCCAGTTCATCCTTCTTGTACCAGTATTCGGAATAGCTGCGCTCGGAGTTCTTGAGCAGGAAGGCCTTCACGTTGGAAGTCGTAGCGAACTCGCCGACGAGGGCGTCCATCTCCTCGCTGGTGCGGGCAATGTCGGCCTCGGAAGGAACCACCTCATACACGACGTACTCGATGTCGCGGCCGGCGGCCTGCTTGTAATCTTTCTTGTGGGCGTCGTAGTACTTCTTGATTTCGGCGTTGCTCACGGTCACGGTGCTGTCGGTGTAGTTGAAGGGAATCATCACATACTCAATGTCAGCGGTGGTGTTGGCCTCGGCGACGGCCCTGTCGGTGAAGACCTTGGGCTGCGCGCTGGAGTTGGAGAACAGGGCGTCGTACTTGTCGTAGAACCTCTGCACCATCACGGAGTTCTGGAGGTAGTTCCAGAAGGTCTTGAGGCTGGGCTCCTCCGCCGAGGTCTGCACGAACTCGCGGAGAGCGTCGGGGGAATATGCGCCGGACTCGTCGAAGAAGGCACGGTTCTGCGAGAGGACGGGGGAAATGTTGTTGCCGGTGGTCAGGTCGACCATTTCGTCTTCACCCACGCGGATTCCTGCGTCCTTGGCGTTTTTGATAAACATATACCTGTCCACATAGTCCTGCCAGGCCGCATTGCGGATCTGCTGCTGAGTCTGCTCGTTCTGTACGGAGGAGCCGGAAGCAACCTGGTGAATGGTTGTGAATTTATCCACATTTTCCTGGAAGTCGGTGTAGGACACGCGCTTGCCGGCTATCTTGCCAACGTCATATTTTGCTGACATAGAATTGAGAGCCGATTCCAGGGTGCTGGGATCGATAATAAATGAGAGGAGGGCCAGAGCGATGATAATGGATATCGCCAGGCCGAATTTTACGCGAATTTTTTGAAGAACCGCCATTGTGTTATTTGTTTTTTAGTCTTTTATTCCAATCTAATGAGCCGCGAAATTACAAATTTTTTGGGAAAGCACCAATAAAATTCACAGAATCAATCACAACAAGGGTGGAATCACGCTGCGTAACTCCATATCCGTTGAAGGTTTTGTGGAGGATTGCATTACGCGCGTGGTCGTCTGACCGCATACCGTAGCCCTGCAGGAAACCGTCCGGAGAATAAAGCTTGACGTAGCAGTCCGTCCAGATTTCCTTCTTCATCTGGTCCCAGTAAATCGTATCCGTCTCCATAGTCTCCCGCTTGATGACATTATGAATCATCACGTTGCCGAAGGCGGACCAGATGTCTTCCCTCTTGCGGGTCTTGTCCACCTTGTGGCTGGCCTGGTCGGAGAACACGAGGCTTTCCAGCAGGCCTTCTTCGTTGTAGGTATAGACCGAAAGGCCCTTGGGGAACAGGTCAAGCTTGACGGTGTCGCTGTCGTAAGTCTCCATCAGAGGAGCCTCGATACGCATTTCCACTTTGCCGTTCTTGGTTTGGACGGTAAACATATCCGTCAGCGACTGGACGGGAGTCTGAGAGAGGTCGAGCGTGTCGGCCTCAGCCAGTTTGCCGCGGCAGGAAACGACAATACTGGCAAGCGCAAAAACGCTTGCCAGCATCGGTATCAAATCGATTTTCAGTCTCAAAACTACTTGACCGTACGGACGGTCGTAGTGGCCCTCATACCACCGCACACGACGGTGTAAGACTCACCATTGGTGATGTTGTACATAAAGGCGTCGGCTGCCGGCGGGAAGTACCTGCTGTACTGGCCGATGTAGCGGTTGGCGTCTTCGGCGAGGCTCGGATCGGCCGCCTTGGCTTTGTTGAGGTAGTCGCAGGCCACCCAGTAAGGAGCCCTGCGGGCGATTTCGTCGCCGCCGCAGCTGGTGGAACCCCAGATGGTGCCGATGAGCAGATAGGCCTTGCCGGCGAGGGTCTCATCCATTGCGGGCACTTTGCTTGCAGCCTCGTAGGCGGCAGCGGAACGGCCGTTCTTGAAGGAATAGACTGCGAGCTCGTACAGATAGCCGGCGTCAGCCTTGGTATCGGAATCCTCACGGTCGATGGCTTCCTCCAGATACTTGATGGCGGTTGCAACATTGCCTCTTGCGGACTGCAGTTTATACAGGTAGTAGGCTGCATCTGCCGAAGGCTCGATGGTGTGCATAGTGGTCACGGCATTGAGGAACAGGTCGTTGTCGTTGCAGTCCTCGGCAAGGCTCAGCATCTTGACGATGTTGGTCGCAAGCTGGAGGTCGTTGGGATTGGCCTCGTAGCGGGGACCGAAGAGCTTGAGGAGGTCGTCGCAGGTAGCCACCTTGCTGGAGATGAAGAGGTTCTCGATGTTGGTGCGGAAGTCGTCAATCTGCTTCTTCTCAAGCTCGGAAGAAGGATTGATGGCATTGAGCATACCGAGATTGCGCTGATAGAGGTTGAGCACGTCTTCGGTACCGAGCTCTCCGAGACCGTACAGGTCAACGGCGGACTTGAAGTCGTTGAACACCACGGAAGCCTTGGTCTTGTCTCCCAGGGCAGCTATGACGGACTCGTAGATATCATAGACCCTCTTAGGATCGGACTTGATATATTTGGCCGCATAGGTAGCCTTGTTGTTGAGTGCCGTGGCGGCATACTTGGGGAAGTACTTGGCCCTCTGGTCCTGCAGGGTCAGGAGGGTATCCAGCAGTCCTTCCACGACCACGGGATTCTTGGCGTTCTTGGCAATGAGCCTGGACACCAGGTCCGAACCCTGTATCAGCAGATTCTGGCTGCAGGTAGGAGGACACACCTTATATGCCTGGCGCCAGTTGGGAGTGGCGTCATCGTAATTCTTCTGCTTGTAGTACTCCGTGTAATAAGAAAGGTACTTTACGCACTCTTCGGCGTTTTCACCGTACTTGCTCATATCCTGAGCGAAAAGATTCGCCCCGGAGAGCACTGTCATCAGGCTGAAAGCCGCTAAAAATACTTTTTTCATATCTCTCATTGTTAGATGTTTACTGATACTGGTGCTTTTGGAACCAAATATCGAACAAGTTGAATCCTATCGAAAGGTTAAAGTACGTTTCGCGGATCATATTGTCCTTTAATGATCCCCTTTGTCCAAAATCCATACCAATCGTGATTCCGTTGTATCCCGGAGCCACGGGCAGAGTGGCACCAAGCGTTATGCCATAAGCATTTACGCGATTTGCGTCCACGGTAAAATAATCTGTCCTGTAGTACAATCCGGCCCTGTAGGATATCCTGCGGTGATAGTAACGGATATCATTGGGGTTGGGTATGTATTCGACACCGGCCCTCCAGGCATCGGCGACGGACGTGCCGAAGGAAGACAGTCCTCCGACGGTCATCGGATTGCCTGTAAACCCTTCGCGCTTGTCCAGGTCGGTATTTCTCCAGTCGGAACGGGTATAGTCAAATTCCACCTTGAAACGGTTGCCGTAGTTGTAGGAAATGCCGGCTCCTATTTCGCTGGCTAACTTCACTTCGGAGGGCGAGCCGACTCTGTGGTAGAGCGTATCGGTCGCAGCGGTGCCGGTAGAATAACGGTAACTCTCGACGTTGCCGCTCAGGCGCGCGGAAGTCTTGTAGGTGGCGCCGAGTATGATGGAACTGCGGGTCCCGAGCGGCTGCTCGTACTGCAGGCCGAACTTGCCGGCTGGAGCCGTGATTTCGATATTGTGGCCGTTGGACGCTCCGTTGTAGGATGTGTTGTCGAAGGTCTCGGTAAACGACTTCTCTATCTTGCCGAAGTGGTAGATGAACTCCGCGCCGATCGAGAGCCTGCGCCAGAAAGTCACGCCGCCGCCGATGAACGCCTGATAGATGCTGCCGCGGCCGGAGGCGGAGTAGGTGATATTGCCCGTATGGCCTATCACGGAAGGGTCGGAGAAATAGTATCCATAGCCATAGCCCGTGTCGCCGTAAGGCATAATTCCTATCATCATAGCGGACGAGCGCCAGATAGGGAAGGAAATAATCAGGTCGTTGATATTGAAGGTGTTGGAAGCCGATCTCATATCCCCCTGGCGGAAAATCTTATTGTCCTGAAGCAGGGAAAAATCGGCCATAAAGGCCAGGGAGTCGCGAGCCGTCACGGAAGCGGGGTTGACGGGATTAAGGAACTTGTGGCTCCTTCCTGCGATGCCCACGCCGCCCATTGATTTGTTGTAGGCGGTACCCTGGGTGGCGAGATCTCCGACCCCGAATATTGAATAAGGAGTATAACTGCCGTAGGTCTGGGCGGAAAGACCCAGGCCAGGCAGCGCCAGAAGGGCGGACAGCAACAGGCTACTGAATATTTTTCTTGACATATTCATCAGTAATGATAGCCAAACCCATCAAACCGAGATTACAGACGACAAATATGGAATTTTTCATCCTCTTGGCAAAATAAATTGCGTCGCCGCCAGTGAAAATCACGATATTTTCGGGATTGGACCGTATATATCCGTCTATTTCAAAGATTATACCTGAAATCACTCCGGACTCTATTGAAGACTTCTCGGAATCTCCCCTGAACTTGTCTTCGGAAGGCATATCCACAAGCGGAAGGGCTTTGGAATAGCGGTTCAGCGCCTTGAAACGGGTGCGGCAGCCGAGCGAAATATTTCCTCCCTGATACCTGCCCTGGGCATCCAGAAAATCAACTGTGAGGGTAGTACCGAAGTCGAAAACCGTGCAGGCCTTACCTTTGAAGAGGTATTTTGCGGCTACAAGGGAAGAGGCGCGGTCGTATGTCAGATAGTCCGGAATACCGTACGAAGACAGCAAGTCCTGATGCGCAGGGTCGAGCAGCACCAGGTACTGGCACGCTTCCCTGAGAGCAGCTTCGTCTTCTTCAGGCACGGCACGTACGGAAACCACCGTCATCACAAGGGGCATCTGCTTCTCAGTCAGGGACATAATGAAACCCATAACCTTCTCCCCCTGATACCTGAAAGTCTTGCCCAGCACGGAACCCTCCGACCAGGCTGCCTTCACGGCGGTATTGCCTATTTCTATCAACAAATTAGCCACTTCGTTTTGACGCTATAGCCTGCAAAGTTAGGAATTTTATTCCAACTTCCTTAAAATTGTCCTCGCTTTTTCCAATGTATCCACCTTTCTGGTTATCAGCTTGAGTTTTCCCTCGCTCTGTTTCATATCAAGGGAGACTTCTCCGGAATTGATTTTTTCTATAATCCTCGAGAAGGTATCGCTTCGGAAGTAAGGAGACATCTGATTGGAGATGAAGAAGGCTATGAACATACCGTTCTTTATTATAATTTTCTCGAATCCGAGAGCGGCTCCGGAGTTGCGGATTTTCACCACTTCGAACAGATTCTCGACCTCCTCCGGCATCTTGCCGAAACGGTCCCGAAGCTGGGTTTTAAGTATCTCTATCTCCTTGTCCGAGGACATAGAGTCCAACTGCTTGTAGATACGTATTTTCTCGGCGGTTATGTCGATATAATCATCCGGAATCATTGCCGGCTGGTCGGTCTCTATAGTGCAGTCCGTCGTGAAGGAACTGCGGGAGTTTTTCTGTACCATACCTGTCTCCACGCCAAGTTCCTCCATAGCTTCGGAGAGAATCTTCTGATAGGTCTCGAAGCCCATATCCATTATGAATCCGCTCTGCTCGGCGCCCAGCAAGTTACCTGCTCCGCGGATGTCGAGGTCCTGCATAGCTATGTTGAATCCGCTGCCCAGGTCGCTGAATTCTTCTATCGCCTTGAGACGGCGGCGGGCGTCGTCGGTCAGGGTGGTCAGAGGCGGCACAATCAGGTAGCAGAAAGCCTTGCGGTTGGAGCGTCCCACGCGGCCGCGGAGCTGGTGCAGGTCGCTCAGGCCTATATTCTGGGCCTGGTTGATTATTATTGTATTGGCATTGGGAATGTCGAGGCCGTTCTCAATGATTGTAGTGCACAGGAGCATATCGTAGTCGCCGCGTATAAACTCCAGCATCCTGTTTTCAAGGACCTTGGACTCCATCTGCCCGTGGGCCACGCAAATCTTCATATCAGGCACGAGCCGGTGCAGGATTTCATAGATTGCCGGCAGTTCCTCTACTTTATTATGGAGGAAGAACAGCTGCCCGCCGCGGTTGAGTTCGTACTCTATGATGCTCTTGATTTCATCCTTGTCGAAGAGGATGATTTCGGTCTGCACTGGGATGCGGTTGGGCGGCGGAGTGTTGATGATGCTGAGGTCGCGCGCTCCGAGCAGTGAGAACTGCAGAGTACGGGGAATAGGAGTGGCCGTGAGGGTAAGGGTATCCACGGAAGAGCGCAGCTTGCGCAGTTTTTCCTTTGCCGCCACTCCGAATTTCTGCTCCTCGTCTATCACCAGCAGCCCGAGATCCTTGAATTCGAAGCCTTCACCCAGTATCTTGTGGGTGCCTATTATAATATCTATCTTTCCGTCCTTGAGACGCTTCTTGATGTCGCCTATTTCCTTGGCGGTGCGCAGGCGGCTGACATAGTCTATGCTGCAAGGAAGGTCCTTCAGGCGTTCGGAGAAGGTGTTGAAATGCTGGAGGGCAAGGATGGTTGTAGGCACCAGCACTGCGGTCTGCTTGCCGTCCACCGCTGCCTTGAATGCAGCACGGATAGCTATTTCCGTCTTTCCGAATCCCACGTCGCCGCACACCAGGCGGTCCATAGGGCAGTCACCTTCCATATCCCGCTTGACGGCGCGGGATGCAAGTTCCTGATCCGGAGTGTCTTCGTACATAAACGAAGATTCGAGTTCTTCCTGCAGATAGGTATCGGGAGAGAACGCATAAGCCTTAGAAGCCTTGCGCTTGGCATACAGCTGGATAAGGTCTTTTGCAATGTCCTTGACCTTGGATTTTGCGTTATTCTTCAGCGTTATCCAGGTCTTGGAGCCGAGCTTGTTGATTTTAGGCACCTCGCCGTCCTTGGAGCGGAAACGGGATATTTTATGCAGCGCGTGCACAGACACGAACACCACGTCCCCGTCGCGGTAGGTCAGTTTCACCACCTCCTTCATCCGTCCGAAATCGTCCCGCAGGCGGACCAGTCCTCCGAACACTCCCACGCCGTGGTCTATATGCACCACGTAGTCGCCTATGTTGAAAGAGTTGAGGTCGTTGATGGTCAGCTGCTCAGACTTCTCCACCGTCCTGCGCAGGCGCACCCTGTGGAAACGGTCGAATATTTCGTGGTCGGTGTAGCAGCAGATGCGGTCCTGCTTGTCTATGAAGCCGTTGTGGATGTTTTTACCCGCCAGGAACTTGGGTATCAGGCCTCCGTTCTGCGAAAGAATCGAAAGGATACGGTCCAGCTGGGTCTGTTTCTCGCCGAATATGCAGACTTCGTAGCCGCTCTCCATTTTCTCACGTATGTCGGCCGAAAGCAGTTCGAAATTCTTGTTGAACACAGGCTGGGGAGCTATGTCGAATTCGACGGCATCCTCTTGCTGTTTCGAAAGCGGAGTATCGATAAACACCCTCCTGTAGCGCTCAGTCAGGAAAAAGAATTCCTTTTCCTTATACATATCAGACGAATCCAGCCAGATGGTAGTGGAATCCGGCAGGATTTCAAGTATATTTTGTCCGCTTTCGGCTCCTTCCGATATAAGATCGGAAATGATTTCAGCGCTTTCCAGGGCTTCGACGGAGAGTTGGGTATTACAGTCAAAAAGGTTTATCTTTTCCACTTCATCTCCCCAGAATGATATTCTGTAGGGGTGGTTGCGGGAATATGAGAATATATCTACTATAGAGCCGCGGATGGCAAACTGCCCGGGGGCTGAGACGAAATCCACCCTCTCGAAACCTCCCCCCGCGAGTTTAGCTACTATTTCATCCTGAGATATAGAGTCAGAAATCTTCAGTTCGAAGAAAGCTTCTTCTATCTTGTTCTTCGAGGGGATGAGTTCTTCTATTGCCTCAGGATAAGTAACCACAAGCAGGCGGGAGCCGTCATAGTTTATTATCTTCTCGACGGCCGAGGTGCGCTGTACCCCGAGGGAAGATTTATAATTGCTCCTTTCTATATTCTTTCCTGAAGAGGGAAGGAAGAATACACAGTCTCCTTCCACGAGGCTATAAAGGTCGGAAGAACAATACTCAGCCGCTTCAAGGGATGGAAGAATAATGAAATGAAGCCCTTCCAGGGCTGTTTCGCCAAGCACAAACCACCTTGCGGACAAATATAATCCCCGACAGAAAACATCCTTTCCGGAATGTAATCTGTCTTTAAGGAGCGAAGTTGACTTTTTGTTTATTAACATCAATTTCTATTTTGTTAAAAACGCGGTTGAAAACCCTGTTAAAAAATCCGGATTATAATGTTGAAATCCGGGGTGGGGAAGTTTTCCACATATTCAGGTAAGGGCTCATAACAAAGTTTTCAACATTTCTTTTAATTATAAATATTTGATATTAAACCTCTTAGAAATTTTTAAACAAATTCACAAAAGTATAATAATCATCAAATAATAAATTAAAAGAACTATATTTGTAATTATAAAGGACGAAACGAAATGTCGGATTTCAACCCCCACAACACAAACGAGGGCAAAGATAAGGATTTAGACGGAATAATCCGGCCCCAGGAACTGGAAGATTTTACCGGACAATCTGAAATTGTCTCGAATCTCAAGGTTTTCATAAAGGCGGCAAAAATGCGTGGCGAGCCTCTCGACCACACCCTTTTCCACGGTCCTCCCGGTCTGGGAAAGACTACCCTTGCCCATATCATAGCCAACGAGATGGGAGTGAATATGAAGATTACTTCCGGCCCGGTGCTTGACCGCCCCGGCGATCTTGCAGGTCTCCTGACTTCTCTTGAGAGCGGGGATGTGCTTTTCATTGATGAAATCCACCGTCTCTCCCCGGAAGTGGAAGAGTATCTTTACTCCGCAATGGAGGATTATGTCATCGACATTATGATAGACAAGGGCCCTGGAGCCCGTTCGGTGCGTATTTCCCTCAATCCTTTTACGCTCGTGGGAGCTACGACTCGCTCCGGCCTTCTGACAGCTCCGCTGCGTGCCCGTTTCGGCATCAACGCCGGCCTTGAATACTACGACACGCCCCAGCTTGTAAAGATAGTGAAACGCAGCGCCGACATTCTCAATATAGGTATAGACGATGACGCAGCGAGCGAAGTTGCCCTTCGCAGCCGCGGTACTCCCCGTATCGCCAACGGCCTGCTGAGGCGGGTGCGTGATTTCGCGCAGGTGGTCGGCGACGGGCATATCAATCTCGAGATAGCCCGCTATGCCCTTGACAAACTGAACATTGACACCCGCGGCCTTGATGCCATCGACAACAAGATACTCCGCACCATCATCCAGACCTTCAAGGGCGGTCCCGTGGGAGCCAACACCATAGCCACCGCAATAGGCGAGGACCAAGGCACCTTCGAGGAAGTGTACGAGCCTTTCCTCATAAAAGAAGGATTCATAGTCCGCACCCAGCGCGGCCGCATCGCCACAGAACTTTCTTACAAGCACCTCGGCCTCATCAAAGAACCTGAAGAAGGCACTTTATGGGGAAGCGGCATCCCGTCCGACAGTTAGACAGCCTCCAGTTCTGGCCCGGAAAATCTGATTTTGGGCCCGCAAGCACTCGCAAACCGCCGTCCGGGCCCCGGAACGCCTAATCCGGGCCGGAATGACGGTGACTTAAAGTAATTTACTACAATTTCAACTGTTTAATTTAACCTCTGGCATCTAATGGTGTCTTACGAAAATAAAAACCTCAATGAAACAATTTACACTTCTTATCGTTACACTTTTTTGTATCGGCATTGCATGTTCAAACTCAACAGATTCAGACAATACAAACAGCACCGAGCAACAACAACCTCCGCAAAACAACGACAATAACGACACACCAACCACTCTACCCAACAATTCGTTTGTGCATATTACAACCAACGGCAAATACACCTATATTGCCGACTCATACAACAGTATCGGAGATGGCGAAACAGTAGAGATAAGCAAAGAGTATTGGATTTGCAAATTTGCTGTCACCAATGCCGAATGGAGGGCATATATAGATGCTTGTGGAGAGTCTGCACCAATATATTGGAACAATGGCGAAATACCTGCCGGTCGAGAAAAACACCCCGTATTGTGGGTATCGTACAATGCAGCAGAGGATTATTGCAGATGGCTCTCCTCCTCAAACAAAGAGTGGTTATTTCGCCTACCTACACAAGCCGAATGGGAGTATGCAGCCAGCAACAATGGCAGTATATATCCTTGGGGCGACAGCGCAGATGTTTCATACGAAGATGGTATATTGACAAGTCGCTTCAACTACAACGGTGTAATTGCTGCCAAGGTCTTGAATAACCCCGACCAAGTGGCGACCTACAACAACGAAAGGTCGGAGCGTTACGGCGAACAGGAGCGCATAGGGGATATAATAAGCATTAATAGCAACGGAGGTGTTAGCGGCTGGGTAAAGCATAGCAACTACACAGGTTTTATCTATACCGACATCTTCTCTGAGATAAACAGTGCAGGCGGAAACACCTGTGCCGTAGATGCCTATGCCGATGGCATCAGTTGGTGTGGTTGTTACAATATGTCGGGAAACTGCTGGGAGTGGACATCGACAGTTGAAGTTGCACAAAACGGAGCCGAGAAGGGCGATGAGGTAAATATCATTCGTGGAGGCTCGTGGTATGCCACATCATCGAGTTGCAAAGTGTCGTTCCGTGGCGAGGGCAGACGCCCATCGGGCGCATATAACACCGTTGGCATACGCATTGTCGCTGAACGAAAATAAGTATTTACCCATACACTATTTTTAGTTAATATATCACACCTCCCTTTCCGGGGTCGGGAGAAAGAAAGAACCTGGCTAAATTGGTTGAGGATAGTGACACACCCCCGTTTTGCTTCAGTTCTGGCCCGGCAAGGACTGACGGCGCAAGAAATCGGTGTTTGTGCTCTGTACATTACAGACTATCGCCCGAAAGAGCTCCCGGACATACTCGGGCAGCGCAGTATCTACCAAAGAAATACGGAAATCCGCGAAAAACTGGCGGACCTGGTCAAGGACACAACCCTTCCCGTATGGCTCAGGAACATATAACGACAAATGGAATCCAGGTGATATCTTGTTTTTAGATGTCATTTTTTAGTTGTATCTTTGCCCTATTATAGAATACCAATTAATTTATATACAAATGGCCGATAAATTTACTTCAAAGATTCCTGAGGGACCTTTAGCCCAGAAATGGACGAAGCGTAAATCAGAAATTCACCTTGTGAGTCCCAACAACAAGCGTAAACTTGAAATCATCGTGGTCGGTACCGGTCTGGGCGGCGCTTCCGCAGCTGCTTCCCTCGGCGAGCTCGGCTACAATGTCAAGATCTTCTGTATCAGCGACTCCCCCCGCCGTGCGCACTCCATCGCTGCGCAGGGCGGTATCAATGCAGCGAAAAACTACCAGAACGACAACGACTCCGTGTACCGTCTGTTCTACGACACGATCAAGGGCGGTGACTACCGTTCCCGCGAAGCCAACGTGTACCGTCTTGCCGAGGTCAGCGCTGCCATTATCGACCAGTGCGTAGCCCAGGGAATCCCCTTCGCACGCGAGTACGGCGGATATCTTGCCAACCGTTCTTTCGGCGGCGTGCAGGTAAGCCGTACATTCTATGCCCGCGGTCAAACCGGACAGCAGCTGCTTCTCGGTGCATACGCATCACTTAACAAGGAAATTGCAGCCGGCACCGTCAAGGCATATCCCCGTCACGAAATGCTTGACCTGGTGGTTATCAACGGTGAGGCTAAGGGTATCATCACCCGCAACCTCGTGACCGGCGAGCTCGAAAGGTTCGGTGCGCACGCCGTCATCATTGCCACAGGCGGCTACGGCAACACCTACTTCCTTTCGACCAACGCTATGAATTCCAACGGCTCAGCCGCCCTGCAGTGCTATAAGAGAGGCGCCTACTTCGGCAACCCGTGCTTTGCGCAGATTCACCCTACCTGCATCCCCGTCCACGGCGACCAGCAGTGCAAACTCACCCTTATGAGCGAGTCCCTGCGTAACGACGGCCGCATCTGGGTGCCCAAGAAGAAGGAGGACGTCGAGAAACTCCGCAAGCACCAGATAAAGGCTTCCCAGATTCCCGAGGAAGACCGCGACTACTATCTGGAGCGCCGTTATCCGGCCTTCGGCAACCTGGTGCCCCGTGACGTGGCATCCCGCGCCGCCAAGGAAAGGTGCGACGCAGGCTTCGGCGTCAACGAGACCGGCAAGGCTGTGTTCCTTGACTTCTCCGAGGCTATCGGCCGCCTTGGCCGCCAGAAAGTGGCCGAGCGTTACGGCAACCTCTTTGAAATGTACGAGAAAATCACCGCTTCTTCCCCCTGGGAGGAGCCTATGATGATTTATCCCGCCATCCACTACACTATGGGCGGTATCTGGGTTGACTACGACCTGCAGACCACCATCCCCGGCCTCTACGCTATCGGTGAGGCCAATTTCTCCGACCACGGCGGCAACCGCCTCGGCGCTTCAGCCCTTATGCAGGGTCTGGCCGACGGTTACTTCATCGTGCCCATCACCATCGGCGACTACCTCTCCAAGAAGTTCTCGGAGCCCAAGACCGACATCAACAGTCCAGAGTTCGCACAGGCAGAAAAGGCCGTGCAGGCGCGTATCGACAGGCTCTTCTCCATCAACGGAAAGGAGACCGTGGATTCCATCCACAAGAAGCTCGGCCACATTATGTGGGAGTATGTGGGTATGGCCCGCGAGAAGGCCGGCCTCGAGAAGGCTATCGGTCTTATCAAGGACCTGCGCAAGGAGTTCTATGAGAACGTGAAGGTGCCCGGCACCCAGTACGAGTTCAACCAGGAGCTTGAGAAGGCCCTCCGCCTCGAGGATTTCTTCGAAATCGGCGAGCTGATGGCCCGTGACGCCCTCAACCGCAACGAGTCCTGCGGCGGCCACTTCCGCGTGGAGAGCCAGACCGAGGAAGGCGAGGCCAAGCGTGACGATGAGAACTATATGTATGTAGCGGCCTGGGAATACAAGGGAGAGGGTGTAGAGCCCGAACTCCACAAGGAGCCGCTTGTCTATGAGAACATCAAGGTTATTACCAGAAATTACAAAGACTAATATGGAATTCAATTTAAAGATATGGCGTCAGAAGAACGCCAAGGCAAAAGGACATTTCGAGACCTATCATATTTCTGGTATCGAAGAGGATGCTTCATTCCTTGAAATGCTCGATATCCTCAACGAGCAGCTTATCCGCGAGGGTTGTGACCCCGTGGCCGTGGAGCGCGGCTGCCAGAGCAGCGGCCCCGTGTCTTTCGACCACGACTGCCGTGAGGGTATCTGCGGCGCTTGTTCGCTCTACATCGACGGCCGTGCCCACGGTCCGGACGATCACGTGACCACCTGCCAGCTCTTTATGCGCCACTTCAAGGACGGCGCTACCATCACTGTAGAGCCTTGGAGAAGCGCCGCCTTCCCCGTGATCAAGGACCTTGTCGTGGACCGTACTGCCTTCGACAAGATTCTGCAGGCCGGCGGTTTCATCTCCGTCCGCACCGGCTCCGCCCAGGACGCCAACAACATCCTTATCCCGCACGACAAGGCAGAGGAGAGTATGGATGCAGCGGCTTGCGTGGGCTGCGGCGCCTGCGTTGCTACCTGTAAGAACGGTTCCGCGATGCTCTTCGTGGCAGCGCGCGTCAGTTCCCTCGCCCTGCTTCCTCAGGGCCGTCCCGAGGCAAAGCGCAGAGCCAAGGCTATGGTCGCCAAGATGGACGAACTTGGATTCGGCAACTGCACCAACACCCGCGCCTGCGAGCTGGAGTGCCCCAAGGGTATCACCGTGGCCCACATCGCCCGCCTCAACCGCGAGTTCCTCAAGGCCAAGTTCTCTGACTAGGTGCCCGGTAAGTATTTGGTTATTACCTATTTATACAATTTGCCTGCATAGAATTCTATGCAGGCAAATTCGTTAACTAGCTGATACGCCGCAGGTTGCGCGCCACCTTACCAGAGGAAGTTGTTGAAGGGCCAGCGGCCGGCGTGGATTTCCGCTACCATTTTATATATGTCGCTCCGGAGCTTAGGGAGTCCTTCCCTGCTGAGTGCCGACATAAAGATGCAGGGGATTTTCTTTTCCTGTATCCACTCCTGCTTGAGTTCGTCGAGGGTGCGGTTTTCCTTGCCGCGGGGCTTCAGGGAGAATTCGTCGTACGGCTCGAAGGTGTAATTATCTATCTTGTTGAAGATTACGTATTGCGGCTTGTCTCCGGCGCCTATGTCTTTCAATGTGCGCTGCACCACCTCCATCTGCTCTTCGAAATCCGGCGCCGATACATCCACAACGTGCACCAGCACGTCGGCTTCCCGCACCTCGTCCAGCGTGCTCTTGAAAGCCTCTATGAGCTGGGTAGGCAGTTTGCGGATGAATCCTACCGTGTCGCTCAGGAGGAACGGGCAGTTCTCTATGATCACTTTGCGCACAGTAGTGTCAAGCGTCGCAAATAGTTTGTTTTCAGCGAAAACGGACGATTTAGACAGCAGGTTCATAAGGGTACTTTTGCCGACGTTGGTGTAGCCGACGAGCGAGAGACGCACCAGGCTGCCGCGGTTGCTGCGCTGCGTGGCCATTTGCTTGTCCACCTTGCGCAGTTGCTCTTTCAGCCGTGCTATGCGTTCGCGTACGATGCGGCGGTCCACCTCGATCTGGCTTTCGCCCATACCGCCTCGCGTGCCGATGCCGCCCCTCTGCCGCTCGAGGTGGGTCCACATACCGGCAAGGCGCGGGAGCATATAGTTGTAGCGGGCTAGTTCCACCTGCATCTTTGCATAGGAGGTCTTGGCCCTTTGCGAGAATATCTCCAGTATGAGGCTTGTGCGGTCGATTACGGCTGCGGTCTTGATGACTTTTTCGACGTTTCTTTGCTGCATTGCCGTCAGTTCGTCGTCGAAAATCACATAGTTGATTTCGTGTTCTTCGCAATACTCCGCTATTTCCGCCAGCTTGCCGCTGCGGATGTATGTAGCCTTCTCAGGCTTGTCCAGTTTCTGCACGAATTTCTTGTCTCCTGCCACGCCTGCGGTGTCGGCCAGAAACTCCAGTTCGTCCAGATATTCCTTTATTTTCCTTTCATCTTCACCCTGCCGGATGATGCCCACGAATACTGCTCTTTCTTCCATTTAGGCTGTTTTCAATCTAAAAAAGGCCATCCTTTGGGGACAACCTTTCGTTTTGGTCTGTAATGTCTTAACGGAGCTGGAAAATCACAGGGAAGGTGTAGGTAACTTTCACCTTGCGGTCACGCTGCTTGCCGGGAGTCCACTTAGGGGACATAGACACGACTCGCACTGCTTCCTTGTCCAGGGAAGGGTCAACTCCACGGAGCACCTTGACGCCGGACACGGAGCCGTCGGTACCTACGGTAAACTGGAGCATAACGCGACCCTGCACACCGTTTTCCTTAGCTACATCGGGATAGTTGAGCCTCTGATTCACCCACTTGGAGAAATCGTTGGCGTCGCCGCCCTGGAACTTGGGCTTCTCCTCAACGAGCTGGAAAGGAATGGTCTCTTCTTCGACGACCTCTTCTTTCACTTCTTCGACATAGTCCTGGATTTCCACACCGAGGCTGGCGTCGTCTTCGAGGTTGACGATGTTGTCATTGACCTTGATGTCGTCGTCCACGATGTCGATGGTCTCGGAAAGAATAGGAATCTTGGCCATTTCGGGCGGCGGGGGAGGGGTCTCCTGGGTGATGGGAATCATCTCTTCCTCAATGATTTCGCTGTTTTCTGCCAGAAGCGAAGTGTCGGCCTTTTCCTTGCTGCTCCACTCGAAGGCGCCCAGCACCGCGAGCAGTGCAAGCACAAATCCAATCTCGACGAACAAGAATCTCTTGTTCTCGAGACTGGCTTTTTGTGATTTCTTGACTTCCATATCGTTTTACTTTATTTATTGTCCATTCAAGTCGTAAAGATAGAAATTATTAATTTCAATTCCAATTTTTGTTGTAGATTTGCGTCGATTAACAAACTTTCGCAAATGGTAAGGTATTTTTTTGAGGACATCCGCTTCGAATACAAAGACAGGCTTTTCAATAACCGTTGGCTTAAACTCGTCGCTGAAAGCGAGATTTGCCGTCTGGGCGCTATCAATGTGATTTTTTGCTCTGACCCCTATATACTCAACATAAACTTGCAATATTTAGGCCACGACTATTTTACCGATATAATCACCTTTGATTATTCCGAAAAGCCCGTTGTCTCCGGAGATCTTTTCATCAGCGTCGATTCCGTCCGCGAAAATGCCGTATATTATGGAACCGAGTTTGATGAAGAACTGCACAGGGTGATTGTGCACGGGCTTCTTCATTTAATAGGTTACGACGACCATACCGAGGAAGATATCGCCGAGATGAGGTCGAAAGAGAATTACTATCTTGATATCAGGAAATCTCTGAGGGGTGGAAAATAGTTTTGACGTCATAGTTGTCGGTGCCGGCCACGCCGGATGCGAGGCGGCAGTTTCCGCTGCCCGTCTCGGCTGTTCGGTGCTTTTGCTGACAATGGATTCGGTCAGCGTGGCTAAGATGTCCTGCAATCCTGCAATCGGAGGAATTGCTAAAGGTCAGATCGTCCGCGAGATTGACGCTCTTGGTGGAATGACCGGAGTCGTGACAGATGCTTCGACTCTCCAATTCCGTATGCTGAACAAGTCAAAGGGCCCGGCAATGTGGAGCCCCAGGGCTCAGTGCGACAAAATCAGGTTTTCGCTGAACTGGCGTTCTGTTTTATTAAATACTTGTAAATTAACCATTTACGAAGATTTAGCGAAATCTTTCCTCTTTGAGAATTCAAAAATTTGCGGTATCTGTACGTATGGAGGTCAAATTTTTAAGTGTAAAAGGCTTATTCTGACTGCCGGGACCTTCCTTTCGGGAAAACTTTTCGTGGGTAGGAAGCAACTTTTCGGCGGCCGAATCGGTGAGCGTTCTTCAGACGGCCTTACTTCCCAGCTTGTGGAGCGAGGTCTCGTCACCGACCGAATGAAGACCGGTACTCCCCCTCGTATCGACATTACTTCTGTTGACACTTCGCTGCTCTCCCGTCAAATGGGAGACGCTGTTCCCGAGCGCTTCTCCTATCTTGACTGTCCGTCACGCGTCCAGGCCGGTGCGGCACAAATGGACTGCTTCATCCTGCATACCAACCAGGAAGTCCACGAAAGACTTCGCGAGGGCTTTTCTGAGTCGCCGCTTTTTACCGGTGTCATTCACGGCCGCGGACCACGCTATTGTCCGAGTATAGAGGATAAGCTCAGGGTGTTTCCGGATAACGATGCCCATCAGCTTTTCCTTGAGCCTGAGGGTGCCGGAAGTAACGAGTATTATCTTCAGGGATTCTCGTCGTCTCTTCCTTTCGAGGTGCAGATGAGTGCGCTGCGGGCGATTAGAGGACTTGAAAACGTGCGTGTCTTCCGGCCGGCATATGCGGTAGAATATGATTTCTTTGATCCTACTCTTTTGAAGCCTACGCTTGAGTCGCGAGTCGTCGATGGTTTGTTTTTGGCAGGGCAGGTCAACGGTACAACGGGCTATGAGGAAGCGGCTGCGCAAGGTCTGATGGCGGGTATAAATGCTGCGCTTTCTGTTCTTGGTAAGGAGCCTTTTGTGCTGCGGCGCGACGAAGCTTATATAGGAGTATTGATTGATGATTTGGTTACCAAAGGCGTCGATGAGCCCTATCGTATGTTTACCTCGCGTGCTGAATACAGGATATTGCTTCGTCAGGATAATGCCGATCAGAGGTTGACTCCTCGTGCCTATGAAATAGGGCTTACAGGAGAGGAGCGATACTCGGCTACGATGAAGAAATATGAGGCTGCTGAGCATTTGACCAGCCTTTGCGAGGCTACTAATCTTACGGCTGCTACGGTCAATGATTTTCTTTCTCAGTCGGGCTCTGCCCAACTTTCCGAATCGAAACGTATCGCTGATATTGCAACTCGTCCTGAACTCGCGCTTTTGGATATTCTTAAGTTTGTTCCACGTGGAACATTTGAGCGTTTTGGCTTAGATGGCATTCCTGACAGTAAGGTTGTCGAATCAGTTGAAATCAATCTTAAGTACAAAGGATACATTCAGCGGGAAAAGCAACTCGTGGAGAAGATGCGTCGTCTCGAGGATTTGAGCATACCTGATGGTTTCGATTTCGACAAAATCTCAGGGCTTACCATCGAATGTCGCCAGAAATTCAAGCGTTACGTCCCCCGCACCATCGGTCAGGCCTCCCGTATCTCCGGCGTCTCCCCCTCCGACATCTCCGTCCTTCTGGTCTATTTCGGCCGGTAGAACAGCGCGAGTGTCGCCCACCCACCATCGGCCAGGCCTCCCGCATATCCGGCTTTTCCCCGCCGATGTCTACGTCCTCCTGGTCTGTTTCGGACGATAGAGAGGCGGAAAGTTGCGCGGACGACTTGGCTTTAGCCTCGGGGGCATCCTTGGGGGCTATTTTGCTGCCGTTGTTCCCATTTCCTCACCGCGTAGACTATTTCCGTGCCTTCTCGTCGTCTTCGCGAACGGTTCCCGTGGAGTTTCGTTCTTCAGCGTGCCGCGAAGACATCGTCAGTACCTCTACCTCGTCTTCACTAAGGGTGTACTCTGAAGTAGTATATTACCAATCTTTTGGGATTTCGAGTTGTTCTTTTGGGACGATATCGTCGTTATTATCCTTCAGTTAGTTGACTAGTTGCTGGTTAATTGGAGGCGATTCTCTGTTTATTCTCCCGAATTGTCCCGAATTGTCCCGAACTGTCCCGAATTGTCCCGTTTGGTGTCGTTTGGGAGAATTCTTGCGAGATTATCTCCCATTTTGATGATTATTGTGTCTTTTGGGAGAAAAAACGCTGAACTCTCTCCAGTTTAGTGGCTGCCGGAGGGGCTGTGTCGATTAACGACGTATCCCGTATCAAACCTTACCGCTTTTCGTGTGCGAACCGCCCTTTCTGCACACCGCGGCCTCGTTTCTCTGCTTCTCGGGTGCGAAATGGCCCTTTTTGCATACGGCGGATGCGTTTCTCTGCTTCCTGGGTGCGAAATGGCTCTTTCTGCATACGGCGGATGCGTTTCTCGGTCTCCCGGGTGCGAAATGGCCCTTTCTGCATACGACATTATCTTCCTCTGTACGGTCGGAGGTGGGTCTCTCCCAGGAGAGTAGTCGCTACGCTCCCCCTCCCACTGCGCTACGCTTGTGGGCCCCTCCCGCTCCAAGCCGCGGGCGGCAATACTCTCCCCGGAGAGACCCGCCTCCTACCTAAAAGGAAAGTGGAGATTGGTCGCTGATGAGCGAGGTCGCTGATAATGCGCGTGCTTGCGCCGATTCTGGAAACGTCCAGGCGTTGTGTTCCACGTGGAACACTATAGCATCTGAAGGGCGGATTTGATGATTTGCTCGACGCTTGCGCGAGGATTGGCCTTGAGAATA
Organism: uncultured Bacteroidales bacterium; assembly: GCA_900318565.1. GTDB lineage: Bacteria > Bacteroidota > Bacteroidia > Bacteroidales > UBA932 > Cryptobacteroides. Next base: position 55,447 of record ONLD01000006.1, on the reverse strand, counting down.
GCCTGTACGGCCTTGTTGATGTTGGGCTTCGAGAATCCGAGCATCTGGAGGGCGCTGCTCGCCTCGTCCGCAGCGGAATTGCCCTCCGCCGCAAACAGGACCTCGCCGCTCCCCTCTCCCTTGACGATTTTATCTTTCAGCTCCAGGATCATTCTCTGTGCGCTCTTGAGTCCTATGCCCTTCACGGATTTCAGCGCACTTACATTCTCCGAGAGAATTGCCTCGCGAAGCTCGTCCGAAGTCAGCGACGAAAGAATCATCCTTGCGGATGCCGCCCCCATTCCTGATACACCTGTGATCAGCCTGAACAAATCCCTCTCGTCCTTGCCCGCAAATCCGTAATCCACGGAAGTCCCGTCGCGCTGGTTGACCTGGGTCTGTACATAGACAGTCCCCTCTTTCTTTCCCTCCAACTTCTCATAGGTCTGGAGTGAAATCTCAAGACTGTAACCAAGACCTTGGTTATCCACGACAACCCGCGTAGGAGTAAGTTCGGCAATGCGCCCTGAAATATAATCAAGCATAATCCAACGATTTTCTCCACAAAATTAAGAATAATTCAGTAATTTTGTATTCTATGGACAGAAGAGAGTTTATAGGTACGTCAATAGGCGCGGCTGTGGCGGCCGGCCTGAGTTCCTGCGGCATCGCTCCGGCAAAGCAGAGCACCGGAGGAAAAATGCAGTTGTCCTGGCGCCCGTACGAACTGCAACTCGCGCACACCTTCACCGTGTCGAGTTATTCCCGTACCACGACGCCCGGCGTCCAGCTTGAAATCACCTGTGACGGCTACACCGGCCACGGCGAGGCTTCGATGCCCCCGTACCTTGGCCATACCGTCGAGAGCGTATGCTCCTTCCTCGAAAAAGTGGATCTCGGACAGTTTGAAAGTCCGTTCCTCATCGAGGACATAATGGCTTACCTTGACACTCTCTCCGACGGCGACTCCCCTGCCAAGGCAGCGATCGACATCGCCCTGCACGACCTCACCGGCCAGATGCTTGGCGCGCCGCTATATAAAATATGGGGCTACAACCCTGCCAAGGCCGGCCCGACGAGTTTCACCATAGGAATCGATACGCCGGAAGTCGTCAGGCAAAAGACACAGGAATGCGCCGGACTCTATAAGGTCCTGAAGGTAAAAGTGGGCCTGGACACCGACGAGCAGATGATTCGCACCATACGCGAAATCACGGACCTGCCGATAGCCGTCGATGCCAACCAGGGATGGAAAGACCGCAGCAAGGCGCTCGACGAAATCTTCTGGCTCAAGGAGCAGGGTGTCATTCTGGTGGAGCAGCCGCTTGCCAAGGAGCGCCTGGACGACACAGCCTGGCTTACCGAGCGCAGCCCGCTGCCGATAATCGCCGACGAAGCCGTGCAGCGGCTTAAAGACATTCCCCGCCTCAAGGGTGCTTATTCCGGCATCAATATCAAGCTGATGAAGAGCACCGGCCTGCTGGAGGCCCGCAAGATGATTGCCTACGCCAGGGCGGAAGGGATGAAAGTTATGCTGGGCTGTATGACCGAGACCTCCGTAGCCTGTACTGCGGCAGCGCACCTGGCTCCGGCCGCAGATTTTTGCGATATAGACGGTAATTTATTGATAACTAATGATTTATATAAAGGCGTAACCGTCCGGGACGGCCTACTTACCCTTCCCGACGGCCCCGGCCTTGGATTGACGAAACTTTAATGAACGACTATAGAAACGATTTCCCGCAGCTCGCCCGCACGGTCTATGGAAAGCCGCTTGTGTATCTGGACAATGCAGCTACTTCCCTGCGTCCGCTGAGTGTCATAAGCTGCTGGGACAGAATATCTTCCGAAAGCACGGCCAACCTCCACCGGGCCGTCCACAGAGTGGCGGTCGAGGCGACCGACGCCTACGAGGCCGCCCGTGATGCCGTAAAGGACTTTATCGGCGCCCCGGCCCGTGAGGAAATCATCTTCACCTCCGGCGCTACCCATTCGCTGAACCTTGCCGCCTGGAGCCTTGGAGAAGCATTTATAAAGGAAGGCGACGAGATCATCGTCTCCGAGGCCGAACACCACTCCAACATCGTGCCCTGGCAGATGCTCTGTTCCCGCAAAGGGGCTAAACTCCGCGTGCTGCCGGTCAGCGACAGCGGCTCCCTGCGCCTTGACCTGCTGCCCGGGCTGCTTAGCGAGCGTACGAGAATCGTCAGCGTCTGCCACGCATCCAACGTGCTCGGACTTGTCAACCCCGTGCAGGAAATCGCTGCGATGGTACACGCAGCCGGCGCGCTGCTGGTAGTTGACGGGGCACAGGGTATAGTGCATCAAAATGTTGACGTGCAAGCACTTGGCTGCGACTTCTATGCGTTCTCCGGGCACAAGATGTACGGCGCTCCCGGCACCGGCGTGCTGTGGGGACGGCGCGAACTTCTCGAGCATATGCCCCCGATGTTCGGCGGCGGCGAAATGATAGGGACCGTGCGATGGAGCGGCACAACTTATGCCCCACTGCCGCAGAAATTCGAAGCCGGCACGCAAAACATCTCCGGCACACCCTGCTTCGTGCCCGCAATCGGACAGACGCGCAAGATGCAGCAGGATGAAGAGATTAAGGAATTTATATACACGGAGTTGCAGCGGATTCCAGGGCTGCGTCTCTTCGGCACGGCTGACGACCTTGGGCAGAAACTGCCCGTGTTTTCGTTCGCCGTGGAAGGCGCGCACCACGAAGACCTCGCGCTCATTATGGACAAGATGGGCGTCGCGCTGCGCTCCGGACAGATGTGCGCCGAGCCCCTGATGGACCGATTCGGCGTCACCGGTATGCTGCGGGCCTCTTTTGCCCCCTACAACACGATGCAGGAAGCGGAATATTTCTTATCTTCGCTGCGCAAAGCGATAACAATGCTGAAATGACACTTAAAGAGAAACAACAAGAGATAATCGACGACTTCTCCCTTTATGAGGAGTGGCTCGATAAATACGAATACCTGATAGAACTGGGCAAGTCTCTGGAAGGCTTTCCCGAGGGGAAGAAGACCGACGACCGCTTGATAAAGGGCTGTCAGTCAAGGGTATGGCTCGACTGCGAGAAGAGCGGGGATAAGCTCATTTTCACCGCCGACAGCGACGCCATCATCACGAAAGGCATCATTTCGCTGCTCATCAGCGTGTATTCCGGCCGCAGCCCGAAAGAGATACTCGACGACGATTTCTCCTTCCTCGACACCCTCGGGCTGAAGGAAAACCTCTCCCCCACAAGGGCGAACGGCCTTGTGTCTATGATTGCAACCATCCGCGCCAAAGCTGCTGAAAATGAATGAGGATACTGTGCTGACGCCCGAAGACGTCAAGGCTCTTGCGCCGCTTTACGACGATGTGATACTTGCTCTCAAGCAGGTGTACGACCCCGAAATTCCTGTCAACATCTACGACCTCGGACTCATTTACGAGCTGAATATCAACAAGGAGCGCCAGGTGTTCATAAAAATGACATTCACGGCTCCCAACTGTCCTATGGCGGACGAAGTGATAGGCGAGGTGCAGCACAATGTGGAGAATACACCCGGCGTGACTGACTGCCACATCGAACTGACTTTCGATCCTGTCTGGGACCAGAGTATGCTTTCCGACGAGGCCCGCGTGGCCCTTGGTATGGACCCTGAGCTATGAGGGAACTGACCCTTCTTCTCGGCACCAATCTGGGAGACCGGCAGGCGAATCTTGATGAGGCCCTGGAAAGGCTGGATAAGGCCTTCGGCGGCCGCCGCCTGCGCGCTTCCAAGGTCCTGGAGACCGAGGCCATCGGCTTCAGCGGCCCGAATTTCCTGAATATGACGGTGGTGTATTCCAGCCGCCGCAGCCCCGAGTCCGTGCTGAAACTCTGCAAGCGGATTGAGCGTGCAATGGGCCGGAAAGACGCCCCGGAGTACGCGGCCGACGGCAGCCGCATCTACCACGACCGCATCATCGACATAGACATTCTTTTCTACGGCAATCTCCGCCTCAACACTCCCCTGCTAACCATCCCCCACCCCCAGGTCGAGAGCCGGCCCTTCGTGGGTATTCTCCTGGAGCAGACAAATAGTCTTGCGGACGCTAACCGACGATGTAAATGTTGAATTATTAATATATTAATAATCAACAGTTTATATAATATAGATTTAAATATTTTTTCATCATAAATCCAGGTGAAATTCATACCTTTGCAGAAACAACAGATGCTCGAGCCGTTGTATAAACTTTATTAAATTTGCGAAGGTATGAATTACAAATCTTTTATTCACATTTTGACCGTAGCCGTCATTTGCGTGGGCAGTTGTGCTGAAAGCTCCGAAAAGAATGGAATTGTTCCTATCAGGGAGGAAATACTGACCAAAACGATTCCGGAACAAGTAGAGATGTTTCAGGCCTTGACCCCTGAACTGCGATGTGATTTATGGCGGGTAAAAATGGCCAACACCTTGGCCTCGAAGAATCTTACGAAAGAAGAAAAGGCTGTCATCAAGCCTCTGGCCGCACTGCTGACGCCCAAAGCTTATTTTGATGAAGATACTTCAGATGGGCTTGCCCTGAGGGAAGCAGCAGAAGAGGCGGCCGGAAGGCTGACTAAAGAGTATGCTTGGGACGAATTGAAACTCTTTAAATATCTTGAGACGTTTATGACGGAGCAGGAGTATGATGAATACTTAAGGAGGATCAACCGGGAAGATTGCCAGCCCAAATGATGAGTTTTAAAAACGCATTTCTATCAGCATTGGCGCTGCTGCCACTTGGGTGCGGTGCTCCGGAGCCTGCCGTCACTGATGATGCCTTGTCCGCAATTGAAGAATCTCAGTTGAAGGACAAAGCTAAGTCCCGCAATAATAAGTTCCTTACTTATTATTACAACGGATATTTCCAGGAAAACCAGGACGACAATATCGGAGCCTTATCCTCTTATCAACGAGCAGAACGCTGTATAAACTCCTCGACAACAAAAGAGGATAGAGCGCGATTATACGCAAGAAAAGCGCACGTGTACACCCGTCAGTTTGCAATAGAAAAAGCAATCCGGGAAATGCAGAAGGCTGTCACTATGGCGGAAGATATGCAGGACCGTAGCTATTGGCTGAAGTGCAGTTACGACCTGGCGATGCTGTATTCTATGTCCGGAAGAAAAGACAGGGCTAATGTTGAACTGGAAAAACTGTCGTCGTGGATGTCTGCCAATAATATAGACCCTTCATTGGACTTCTATTCATCCAGACTGAAGACGATCATTGCCGTCTCGCCAAATGAGACCGATTCAATAAGCGCAGTGTTCAATCGCTATCTTGAACGTTGCGACAGGGAAAGCAAGTGTCCGAATATGCTGCTCTCGGCAAAAGTCCATAATCTTCTTGGGCAGAATAAAGAGGCACTGGAGTGCCTGGAAGCCATAAAAGACGATTACAGAATGTCTTTTGAGCGGGCTGATTACCATAAGACGAAATCCGAAGCCCTTCAAGGTCTTGGTGACTATAAAGCAGCGATGCGAGAAGAGGAAGAATACGAAAGAATTGTAGAAAGAATCAATTATCTGTCGGTCAATAATGACATACAGTTCCTGGAGGAAAGAATGGATGCGGAGCGTTCGGAAAGGAAGTCCCTCGCGATACGGATTGTTTTGATCTCTTTAGTCTGCTTATTGTTAGTCGGTGCGGCTGTTTCTTACCTCGCGCACTTGAGGAGAACAAAAGAGTATGAACAAGAGATTCTTGCAGCAAAGGCGGAGTTCGATTTTGTCAAAGATATGTTGTATTCAGCGCAGGACGTCTCTCCTGAGGTGGAAGACCAGCTGCTGACTCGCCTCAATGCCCTGCGGCCTTATTTAACTCCAAAAGGCAGAACGAAACGGGCTCCGAATGGCAAAGAGATAGCCAAGCTTGCGGAAGAACGCAATAAGATGCTGGAATCGATAGGCTTGCTATGCACGTTGACTTATCCCAAATTCGTGGCAATGCTTTCAGGTTATGGCCTTACGCCGGAAGAAATCGGACTTTGCTCCCTGTATGTTTCAGACTATCGCCCCAAGGAACTGCCTGACATTTTAGGCAGGCGCAGTATTTATCAGCGTAATACAGATATACGCGAAAAACTTGCCGGCTGCGTGGATGGCACCACATTGCCGGTTTGGCTCAAGAAACAGTTCGAGGCGTTAAAATAGCCCCGGGAACTGCTCTAGGCGGCTTTTTTCTGCACGCTGTAGTGCATTCCGAGGTGCCGGACGCGCTGGGCGAAGTCGTTGGTCACGCCGACCATATACTTCTTGGAGTGGAACTCCAGGTTGTAGCCGGTGGCCTTGTCGTGCAGCATAATGGACAGGGGTATCTTGCCGGGGTTGTCTTTGAGGAGCTTCGCGAGGTCCTTGCGGAAGGCGGGCGAGAGCATATCCGTGTCGATATCCACGGTGAAGCCTGAGATGAAGGTCTCGGCGACGTTGCCGAGGAGCAGCACTTTCTTGATTTTAAAGGTGTAGGGGGCGGTTTTCCCCTGCGCCTTTTCTTCCGGCTTGAGGAAGAAGCGCTCGTCGATTTCGCCCTGCAGGTAGAGGTACTCGTGCGGCTTCATATAGGCCATATACGCCTCGTAGTCCTTGCCGAAGAGGGCGAATTCGTAGTGGCCGTTGTAGTCTTCCAGCACGACCCTGGCTCCGGGCTTGCCGGTCTTTGTGGTTATGGTCTTGACGTCCGTCACGATGCCAGCCAGCGAGGCGCTGTATTTCTTGTTTTCCTTCTCGGCTTCCTGTATCTTTTCCTGCAGACGACCCACTGAAATCGTAGTAAAGTTGTCTATTTCAAAGGAATAGCGGTCGAGCGGGTGGGCGCTCAGATACATCCCCACATAGTTCTTTTCTTCCTGGAGGAGCTCCAGGGTGTTTTCTTCTTCGGGGGCGGGCGGCATCACGGGACGCTGGGGCTTGAGCTCCTCCACTTCGCCGAACAGGGACAGGGAATTGTCCATCTTGTCGGTCTTGAAGAGGTCCATATAGCGGGTCAGCTCGTCGATGAAGCGCATTCCGCTCTCTCCGGGGGCGAAGAACTGGCTGCGGCGGCAGCCGAATGAATCGAAAGCGCCGGCGAGGGCCAGGATTTCTATGGATTTGGCCGTTATAACCACGTTTTTAGAGTCTTTGGCTCCCCTCTCGGCCATCCTCTCCACGAAGTCGTAAACGTCCGCAAAAAGGCCGTTTTCCGCCCTTTCCGCGATGATGGCGTCCACCACGTTGGAGCCGAAACTCTTGAGGCCGCCGAGGCCGAAGCGGATGTTGCCAGCCTTGTTGACGGTAAAGCGGGCTTCGGATTCGTTGACGTCGGGGCTCAGGACCTTGATGTCGTGCAGCTTGCAGTCGGCCATTATCTTCTTGATTTCCTCCATATTGGAGAGGTTGCAGGAGAGGTTGGCCGCAAGGAATTCGGCGGTGTAGTGGCACTTCAGCCAGCCGGTCTGGTAGCTGACCCAGGCGTAGCAGGTGGCGTGCGACTTGTTGAATGCGTACTGGGCGAATTTCTCCCAGTCCTTCCAGATCTTGTCCAGGGTCTTTTCCGGGTGCCCGTTGGCCTGCCCCTGGCTCATAAACTTGTCTTTCAGGACCATCATCTCGTCTATCTTCTTCTTTCCCATCGCCTTGCGCAGGCGGTCGGCCTCGCCCTTGGTGAAGCCGGCAAGCTTGCGGGAAAGGAGCATCACCTGCTCCTGATAGACCGTGATGCCGTAGGTCTCGTCCAGGAATTCCTCCATCTCCGGGAGGTCGTATTCTATCTTCTGCTGGCCCTGCTTGCGGGCCACGAAGTCGGGAATGTAGTCCATAGGCCCCGGACGGTAGAGGGCGTTCATAGCGATAAGGTCCTCGAATCTCTCCGGCTTGAGGCGCTGCAGCCAGTTTTTCATACCTTCGGATTCAAACTGGAAGACGACCGTGGTGTCTCCGCGGCCGTAGAGCGCAAGCGTCTCCTTGTCCGCTATGTCGATGGCTTCGATGTCGATGTCGATGCCGTGGCGCTGCTTGATGTTGCGCAGGGTCTCGTGGATGATGCTGAGGGTGATGAGGCCCAGGAAGTCCATCTTGAGCATACCCACGTCTTCGATGTAGTGGCCGTCGTACTGGGAGGTCCAGACGTCCTTGCCGGTTTCCTTATCCTTTGACAGACAGATAGGTATGTAGTCCGTCAGGTTGCCTCGGCCGATGATGGTGGCGCAGGCGTGCACGCCCACCTGGCGTATGCAGCCTTCCATCTTCTGGGCGTAGAAGAGCACTTCCTTGTTGATTTCGGGGCCGTTCTGCAGCTCGTTGATGAACTCCGGCACAAGGCGGTAGCAGTTGGCGAGGGTAATCTTGACGTCCACCTCTTCCATACCTTTCTGGAAGGTCCTGGTCTGCTTCTGACCGTCGATTTCCACCTCTTCTTCGACCACCTTGAATCCGGGCTTTAGCTCGTCCAGCTTGGGGTTGAAGGGGTATTTCTTTTCCACCTTTTCGCTCAGGCGGTCCGGCACCATCTTCGTGAGGCGGTTGGATTCGTCTATGCTGACCTCGCTGATGCGCGCGACATCCTTGATGGCGCTCTTTGCGGCCATCGTGCCGAAGGTGATGACGCGGGAGACGTGGTCCTCGCCGTAGGTGCGCTCCACGTAGTCGTGGGCGTCCAGCAGGTTTTCGAAGTCCACGTCGATATCCGGCATCGAGATACGGTCCGGGTTGAGGAAACGCTCGAACAGGAGCTTGTACTTGATGGGGTCCAAGTTGGTGATACCCAGGCAGTAAGCCACGACAGAGCCGGCAGCCGACCCTCGTCCGGGGCCGACCATATAGCCGTGGGCCCGGGAAGCGGCGATGTAGTCCTGCACGATGAGGAAGTAGTCCGGGAAACCCATCTTGCAGATAGTCTTGAGTTCGAACTCGATGCGCTCCGACTGCTCCTCGTTCAGGGTATCGCCGTAGCGCTTGCGGGCTCCCCTGTAGGTCAGCTCGCAGAGGTAGGCCACCGAGCGGCAGAACTCGTCGCCGCGGTATTCCTTGCTCGTGACGTTGCCTTCCTTGTCTTTGGTGATGCTGTAGCGGCCCTCATCGATGATGTCCTTGTACTGATCGAGCTTGGCGTCGATGTCGGAGAGGAACGCAGGGTCGATTTCGTATTTCGGCAGCACGTGCGGGCGGTCGATTTTGTAGGCCTCTATCTTGCCTGCGACTTCGAGCGTGTTGGCAAGGGCTTCCGGGTGATCCGGGAAGAGGGCAGCCATTTCCTCTTCGCTCTTTATGTATTCCTGCTGGGTGTAGCGCAGGCGTCCGGGGTCGCTGATGTTGGCGTTGGTCGTCAGGCAGATGAGCCTGTCGTGCACGGGGCCGTCTTCGCGGCGCAGGAAGTGGGCGTCGTTGGTCGCCACGACCTTGATTCCGAGCTCGGAGGCGAGGCGGAAGATGCCTTCGTTGGCTATGCTCTGCTGCCGGTACACCTCCAGTATGCGGTCCAGCGCCTCGGGAGCGAGCCCTTCCACCTCGGTCTTGTGCAGCATCACTTCGAGGTAGTAGTCCTCGCCGAAGACTTTCTTGTGCCACTCGGCGGCCTTGCGTGCGCCCTCGTAGTCCCCTGCCACGATGTTGCGGGAGATTTCCCCGGCCAGGCAGGCGGAACTGCAGATAAGGTCTTCGTGGTACTGCTCGATGATTTCGTGCGTCACGCGGGGCTTGTAGTAGAAGCCGTCGATGAAGCCCGCAGAGCAGATCTTCATCAGGTTCTTGTAGCCGTTGTAGTTTTTCGCGAGGAGGATGAGGTGGTAGTAGTGCTTGTGCTCGTTGTCTTTGAGGTGGTGGTCATAGTGGCGCGTCACATAGACCTCGCAGCCTATCAGGGGCTTTACGATGGGCTGCTTGTCCGGCCCGAGGTTGGACTTGTCCCAGGCCCACTTCAGGAACTCCTTGACCCCGTACATATTGCCGTGGTCGGTAATGGCTATGGCAGGCATATTTAGCTCGCGGGCGCGGGCGAAAAGCTTCTTGATGTCGGTCAGACCGTCAAGAATAGAGTATTGCGTATGGACGTGCAGATGGACAAATGACATAGTGCAAATATAGCCAACGCGGGCCGGATTGTCAAGCGCAGGAGTCAAAAAAAATATTATATTTGCATAATGCAAGATTTTGAACAAATTGGCCGCCGTGAGGCGATAAGGCTTCTTTTCGAGGGCTCTGCTTTCAAGCCTTTCGATGCCGGGACGTTCGTCCCCGAAGCCGGTTCCCGCGTTGTAACGGCCTCCCGCGTACTTCTGGAAGGCATTGATTTCGACCTGGTATATTTCCCTCTCAAGCACCTCGGCTACAAGAGCGTCGCTCTCGTGACCGGCGAACTGTATGCCGGCCTTGCGCAGGCCCGTTCGCTGAAAGCGGTGCTTGGGGTGTCGGCTAAGCTGGGTTTCGAGCGCATCAAGGAGCTGTGGGGAGGCGTGCTTGCGGCCGCTTCCGAGTTTGGCTACAGCTCCGTGGGTCTGGATTTGCAGCCTTCGCGCAACGGGCTGACTATCAGTGTGTCGGCTACCGGAGAGGCCCCTGTCGCCCAGTCCCCGGCGCCTGCATCCAAGGACCTGCTGTGCGTGTCCGGAGCGCTCGGTGCCGCCTACTTCGGCCTGCGTGTGCTTGAGCGCGGAAAGAGCCGCTTCGAGGCCGGCACAAAGGGCTCCGACGAGGAAATGGAGCGCTACCGTATGCTTGTGGCCTCCTACCTGCGTCCCGAGCTGCCGGCAGGACTCCCCTCTCTGCTGCGGGATGCCGGAATCACCCCGTCTGCGTCGTATTTCGTGGACCGCGGGCTTGCCGACGCGCTGCTGCGGCTGGTTTCTGACACTGGCCTGGGCGTGAAGGTCTATGCCGACCGCGTGCCGTTCGAAGGCGGCAGCTTCGAGCTAGGGAAGGCGCTGGACGTGGATCCGGTGTCGGCCGCTATGAACGGCGGCGACGACTGCCGGGTGCTGCTGGTCGTGCCCATAGCCCAATTTGAGGCTTTCCGCCGTGATTTTCAGACGTTTGACATCATCGGGCACCTCGCACAAAGCGAAGTTGGCGCGGTACTTGTAAGTCCTGACGGCCTGGAGCATCCCGTGTCCGCCCCGGGATGGAACGCAAAAGACAACCATTAATCAATTTATAAAAAAATGAAAAAAGTATTTGTTATCCTCAGCGCGCTCGTGCTCACTGCCACGGCCGCATCAGCCCAGAGCTGGCTCGATTCCTTCCTTAAGGTTGCTACCGAGAAGGTCGGTGACGTGATCACCGGCACCTCTTCCGCCGCATCTTTCGACATCAAGGGTTCCTGGAAGTATCAGGGCGTCGCCATCAGCGCATCCTCTGAAAACGTGCTTACAAGCCTCGCCACATCCGCAGGCGCCGGCACCATTGAGAAGAAGTGCGACGATCTCCTCGCAAAGGCCGGCATCAAGGCAGGTGCCGCAACCCTCAACTTCAAGGAGGACGGTTCCTTCACCCTCAACGCAGGCAAGATCAACCTGCCCGGTACCTGGACCAAGGAAGGCTCCAAGCTTACCATCAACTTCGCCAAGCTCTTCACCTTCAAGCTCGTAGGTACCATCAAGACCACTTCCACAGGCTGCCAGCTTCTCTTCGACGCCGACAAGTTCGTGGGCTTCATTTCCAAGGTGCTCGAGGTCGTCAACAAGGTGGCCAACAACTCCACCCTCGCTTCCGTGCAGCAGATGCTCGCCAATGCAAAGGGCGTTCAGCTCGGTTTCAAGCTTGCTAAATAAGCGGCCTTTCAGATAATAAAAAAGCCCTGCCGTGATGAGCGGCAGGGCTTTTTGGTAGTAAGTCGGTGACTTACTTGGAAGCCTTCTTGATGGCTCTGCGGGTGCTGTCATACATAATCGGGGTACCGATCATAATGGAAGCGTAGGTACCGATGAGGATACCGAGGCAGAGCGCGACGGACAGACCCCTGATGCTCTCACCGCCGAAGAATGCGATGGCAAGCATAGGAAGGAGGGTCGATACGGAGGTGTTGACCGTACGGGTGAGGGTCTGGTTGAGGGACTTGTTCACCATTTCCTTGAAGTCGTCGTTGGGGTGCAGGCCGAGATTCTCACGGATACGGTCGAAGATAACCACGTTATCGTTGATGGCGTAACCGATGATAGTCAGGATAGCTGCGATAAATGTCTGGTCCACATCCAGGTTGAAGGGCAGGATTCCGCTGAACAGCGAGAAGAAGCCGATGAGGATGATAGCGGTGTGGGCAAGTGAGACCACGCCGCCGAGACCCCAGCTCCAGCCCTTGAAACGCCAGGCGATGTAGGCGAAGATGATGAGCAGGGCGAGCAGCACGCTGATGATTGCGGAACGCTTGATGTCGCTTGCAATCGATGCGCCCACCTTGTCGGAGGAGATGATACCGTTGGGGTTGTCCAGGGTGGACACGAAGTCGGCCTGGGTCAGGTCTTCCTTGTAGAATCCCTTGAGGGCCTGGAAGAGCATACCTTCGATTTCGGTGTCAACTGCGGAGGATTCGTCCTTGACCTTGTAGGAAGTCGTAATCTTCATCTGGGCGTCGCTGCCGAACTGCTTCACTTCAACGCTGGATTCGGGATCCGCTGCGTTGAAGGTGTTGTTAACTGCGGAGCGCACTGCCTCGGCGGTCACGGGCTGGTCGAAGCGCACCACGTAGGTACGGCCTCCGGTGAAGTCCACACCGTAGGTGAAGCCCTTGAATGCGATGGAACCGATGGCGATGAGAATCATGGCGCCGGAGATGATGTAGGAGTACTTGCGGGCGCCGATGAAATCGACGTTGGTATTCTTGAGGAAGTTCTTGGACCAATCCCACTCGAAGCTGACGTTCTTGCCCTTGTTCACGCGGTCGTCGATGATGAGGCGGGTGATGAAGATGCTGGTCAGCACGGAGGTGATGATACCGACGATGAGCGTGGTGGCGAAGCCCTTGATAGGACCGGAACCGAAGAAGAACAGTACCAGACCGGTGAGGAGGGTGGTCACCTGACCGTCGATAATGGCGGAGTAGGCGTTGGCATAACCGTCGTGGACGGCCTTTCCGAGGCCCTTGCCAGCCTTGATTTCTTCCTTGATACGCTCATATATAATAACGTTGGCGTCCACTGCCATACCCAATGTCAACACGAGACCGGCGATACCGGGCAGGGTCAAAACCGCTCCGAAGGATGCGAGTGCGCCGAAGAGCAGGATGACGTTGGTCAGCAGAGCTGCGTCAGCCACGAGGCCGGCTCCCTTGTAGAAGATGAACATATAGAGGAGCACGAGCACGAACGCGATGATGAAGGAGATGAGACCGGCCCTGATGGACTCGGCACCCAGGGAAGGACCCACGACCTGCTCCTGCACGATGGTGGCGGGGGCGGGGAGCTTACCGGACTTCAGCACGTTGGTAAGGTCGGTGGCCTCGTCCATAGTGAAGTTGCCGCTGATTTCGGAAGAACCGCCGGTGATTTCGCTGTTGACGGTAGGGTAGGAATACACGGTGCCGTCGAGCACGATGGCGATCTGCTTGCCGATGTTGTCCTTGGTCAGGCGGGCCCAGATATTGGCGCCTTCAGCGTTCATAGTCATAGACACGGTCGGGCTGCCGCCGCGGCGGTCGTTGGTCGTCACGCGGGCGTCGGTCACCACGCCGCCGTCCAGAGGAGCCTTGCCGTCACGGCTGGAGGCCTTGATGGCGATGAGCTCATAGATATTGTCGGACTGCAGATAGCTTGAGGGCTTCACGCTCCACATAGGGCGGAACTCGGCAGGGAAGAGGTTTGCAACCTCGGGCTGACGGAGATACTTGCCGACGGCTGCGGTATCGGCAGCTGCTGCGAAACCGATACAGGCGTTGCCGCGGAAGTTGCTGGGCTGCAGCACGGAGAACAGGGGATTGGCCTTCTTGAGGGCGTCCATTTCAGCGTCGGACTCACCCTGGGCCTTGATTTCCTCGGCCACCAGGTCGTCGGCGGCGGGAGCGGCCTCAGCCTCGGTAGCGGGTTCGCTCTCGGCATACTGGGCGAGCAGCGAGTTGGCCTCCTGGAGGAAAGGAGTGATCTCGGCGGCGTCGAACGTGGTCCAGAATTCCAGGGAAGCGGTGCCCTGGAGCAGCTTACGCACACGCTCAGGCTCTTTGACACCGGGGAGCTCCACGAGGATACGGCCGGTGTTGCCGATCTTCTGGATGGAGGGCTGGGTCACGCCGAAGCGGTCGATACGGTTGCGAAGCACGTTGAAGGAGTTCGCAATTGCGCTCTCGGCCTCTTCCTTGATCACGGTCACAACCTGGTCGTCAGTGGACTCGGGCTTGATGCGGTCGCGCATTTCGTAGGTACCGAACACCTGGGACAGCCTCTGGCCGCCGGTAGTCTCCTTCCAAGCCTCTGCGAAGAGGGTGATGAAGTCGGACTGCGAACCCACCATACGCTCCTTAGCGAGGCTGATGGCCTTCTGGAACTCGGGGGTCGTGTTGTTGCCGGACAGGGCGCGCACAAGGTCTTCGAGCTGGACCTGCAGCATAACGTTCATACCGCCCTTGAGGTCCAGACCGAGGTTGATCTCCTTGGCCTTTACTTCTTTGAATGTGTTGCCGAAATAAACTTTCTGGGAAGAAATCGAGTCTGTAAACCTCTTTTCTTCGTTTTTCTTGAGTGAATCAAGGAAATAAGCTTGATCCTCTGCAGCTACCTTTGCGAACTCGGCGCTCTGGCTGAATGCGTCCACCTTTGCGGCGGCGGCCTTGGCGGCCTTCTTCTCCTGGATGCTGGTCACAGCGGTGAAGGAGAGCTGCCAGATGCAGGCGAGTGCAAGCAGGATTGCTACAAGTCTGATTGCTCCTTTACTTTGCATAACTATGGTTAATATTAATAATTTTCCAAAATAGTTCGCAAAGTTAGTATTTTTATTGGAACTAACTAAACTTTGAGGAAGATTTTCTTCTTATATAAAAAATAAAGGAAGAGCCAGACGACCACAAGGTAGCCCAGTCTCCAGACGGCTTTGGCCCAGAGAGGGCCCATCAGCGAGCAAAGGCCGGAGAGGAAAAAGTCGGTGGTGAACTTGAAGTCTATCATCCGCGGCGCCATAAATATGACGATGGAATTCATACCTATGACTATGAACGGGAAGGCCCATTTCTTCCATCCCTTGACATCTATAATCCAGTAGAACAAAGCGAAAAGCGCGAGCGAATATGCTCCCACCACCAGCACGAAGCTGCTGCTCCAGAGCTTCTTGTTGATAGGGAACCATAGGGACCACAGCAGTCCGAGGCCGAGCATTACGGCCGCCGCCGCCACCATCCACAGCACCTTGCGCTTCTCGCTGACGTCCGTTTTCCGCACCCACTCTCCGGTGAACATACCCAGCATAGCCGTGACCACGGCGGGGATGGTGCTCAGCAGGCCCTCGGGGTCGAATACGCCGCCGGCGCCTTTGTACAGGTGCCCTGGGAAGAGGCAACGGTCCACGTATCCCACAAGGTTGCCTTCGAAGGAGAAGGGTCCTGCGCCTGCGGGAGCGTCGGGGGCCGGCACGAAGCGCAGCAGCAGCCAGTAACCCACCAGCAGCGCCACGGCCGTGACGGCGCGCACCGACGGCTTGAAGTTGATAAACAGCAGCGCGGCGAACATCCAGCTGAGGCCGATTCTGGCGAGCACGCTCCAGAAGCGCAGGTCAGCGAACTGGAACTTGAGCAATCCGTTGCAGATCAGGCCGAAGAGGATCAGGACAAGCGCCCTGCGGAAAATCTTCCAGTAGATTTTCCCGCGCCCCTTTCCCTTCTCCTGCATTTTTGCATACGAGAAGGGAAAGGAGATGCCCGCGATGAAGATGAACAGAGGGAAAACCGTGTCGTGGTGCCTCAGGCCGTCCCACTCCACGTGGTTCATCTGCTGGAATATCCAGCTGGTCTCGCCTTCCGGGAACAGGCGGCACACCGCCATCACCAGCGAGGCGAAGCCCATAATGAACAGCATATCGAAGCCCCTCAGTGCATCGAGGCTCGCCAGGCGCCGGTTCGGTTCCATTATAAGTTGCGGAGAAGGTTGTTGAGGTTGACCCTCTTGTCAATGAGGTCGCGGAGCTCAGTGATGGGCACGCGCTCCTGGCTCATAGTGTCCCTCTCGCGCACGGTCACGCAACCGTCTTCGAGGCTCTGGTGGTCCACAGTGATGCAGAACGGGGTGCCGATAGCGTCCTGCCTGCGGTAGCGCTTGCCGATGGAATCTTTTTCCTCATACTGGCAGTTGAAGTCGTACTTGAGGGCGTCCATAACTTTCTGGGCGAGCTCGGGCAGGCCGTCCTTCTTGACCAGAGGCAGCACTGCGGCCTTGACGGGGGCCAGCGGAGCGGGGATGCTCATAACCACCCTCGTCTCGCCGTTCTCGAGTTTCTCCTCCTTGAGGGAGTGGCTGAGCACTGCAAGCACCATACGGTCCACGCCGATGGAGGTCTCCACGACGTAAGGAGTGTAGGCGGCTCCTTCTTCGGGGTCGAAGTACTCGATTTTGCGGCCGGAGTACTGCTGGTGCCTTCCGAGGTCCCAGTTGGTGCGGCTGTGGATGCCTTCCAGCTCCTTGAAACCGAAGGGGAACTGGAACTCGATGTCGGTCGCGGCGTTGGCGTAGTGGGCAAGTTTCTCGTGGTCGTGGAAGCGGTAGTTCTCAGCGCCCATACCTATATTCACGTGCCATTTCATACGCTGCTCCTTCCATTTCTTGAACCACTCCAGTTCGGTGCCGGGCTTGATGAAGAACTGCATCTCCATCTGCTCGAACTCCCTCATACGGAAGATGAACTGACGGGCCACGATTTCGTTGCGGAAGGCTTTGCCTATCTGGGCGATGCCGAAAGGAATCTTCATACGGCCGGTCTTCTGTACGTTGAGATAGTTCACGAAGATGCCCTGGGCTGTCTCGGGACGCAGGTAGATGGTGCTGGCGCCCTCGGCTGTGCTGCCCATAGAGGTCTGGAACATCAGGTTGAACTGCCTAACGTCGGTCCAGTTGCAGGTGCCGCTGATGGGGCACACGATGCCGCAGTCGACGATAATCTGCTTGTACTCGGCCAGGTCGTTCGCGTCTTCCGCTTTCTTGTAGCGGTTGTGGACCTCGTCGTAACGGGCTTTCTCGCGGAGCACGTTGGGGTTGGTGGCACGGAACTGCTCTTCGTTGAAGGCCTCGCCGAACTTCTTGCGGCCCTTCTCGACCTCCTTGTTCATCTTCTCCTCGATCTTGGCGAGGTAGTCCTCGATGAGCACGTCGGCGCGGTAGCGCTTCTTGGAATCCTTATTGTCGATAAGCGGATCGTTGAACGCGCTCACGTGGCCGGAAGCCTCCCAGATGCGGGGGTGCATAAATATGCAGGAGTCTATGCCCACGATATTCTCGTTCAGGCGGGTCATTGCGTTCCACCAGTACTGCTTTATGTTGTTCTTGAGCTCCACGCCCATCTGGCCGTAGTCATAGACAGCGGCAAGCCCGTCGTAGATTTCGCTGGACGGGAAAATGAAACCATACTCTTTGCAGTGTGCTACAAGCACTTTGAAAAGTTCTTCCTGTGTCATAATTATCTATTGTATCTTCTTGAATCTTTGATAAGTCCGGTTATTGCGGTGCACAGTCCCGTGGCGTCGCGAAGGGTCTCGAGGCTGATGTGCATACGGTAGCGCCAGTGGTGTGCGGGATCGGCGGGCTGGTTTATGCGCTCATTCATAAAGTCCTTGCGGCGCAGTCCTCCGTCCAGGGCAATCCAGTCCTGCAGCGGGAAGATGGCCAGCATAGGGGCCGAGTCCAGATGCCCCCAGATGGTGCGGCGCACTTCCCAGGGCTCCATATCGCGGCCGTTCTCTTCGCTGAACTGCATACGCAGCGTGGCCATATCGTGGGATGAAGTGGCGCACACGGCAAGCTCGGGCCAGGGACGGCCCTTGTCCATATTCGCCATCTCGAGCGAGAGTATGGTCTCGTGGGCCATCACTCCCTCCACGCAGTCCGGCACCATTCCGAGGTCTTCTCCGCAGGCGAGCATACCGGTGGCATTAAGCAGCTCGGGGAGCTTGCGTTCGGCGTTGCGGCGCCACAGGTCGTCGTTGCGGTGGTAGAAGAAGTCGTTGTAGAGGGCTCCGAACTGCTCCTGCTGCCATTGCGGCAGGTTCTGCGATTCGGGCAGGATGCGAGGCTGCCAGCAGCCTTCATTGCGCGGATCGGGCAGGAACAGCCCCTCGAAGGGAAGTCCCATCGCCTCGATTTCCTCCTTGCGGTAGGGAAGGGCGGGGTTGAAATGGCCCATAGAGCCGCTGCTGTATTCCAGGGGAATCTCCCAGATGCGGAAGAAGCCCAGTATATGGTCGATGCGGAATGCGTCAAAATACTCGCTCATCTTGCGCAGGCGCGACTTCCACCAGGCGTAGCCGTCCCGGGCCATAGCGTCCCAGTTGTAAGTGGGGAAGCCCCAGTTCTGGCCTTCTGCGCTGAAGAAATCCGGCGGAGCGCCGGCGGAGGAATCCAGGTTGAAAAGCTCGGGATGGAAGTACGCGTCGGCACTGTCGGCGCTCACTCCGATGGGCAGGTCTCCCTTGAAGTGTACGCCCTTGCTGCGCGCGTAGGCGGCTTCTTCGGAGAACTGGCGGTCCAGGTGCCACTGAATCCAGCGCCAGTAATCGGGCTCGTTGGAGTCGCGCCCTGCGCAGAATTCTGCGTACTCGTCCAGCCAATAGGCGTTGGCCTTGCAGAAGCGGCGGAACGCGGCGCTCTTGCAGTCCTTTTCTCCTACAGCCTCCCAGGCCTTGCGCACACGGGACATTTTCTCCTTGAACACCCTCGGGTAGTCCAGCTCCGGCAGCTCGTTAAGCTCCTTCTGCACACGGCGGAAGGCGGCGTCTTCCTTCACTCCTATCTCCTGCAGGCGGATGTAGAGCGGGTGCAGGGCGAAGGAGGATATGGGGCTGTAGGGGTAGGAGTCTTTCCACTCTCCGCGCCGGGTAGTGTCTCCGACGGGAAGCAACTGTATGATACACTGACCTGTAGCTGCGGCCCAGTCCACCAGCGGACGCAGGTCCCTAAAGTCGCCGATGCCGAAATCACCCTCGCCCCTGAGGGCGAACACGGGCACTGCGGTGCCGGCTCCGCGGAATCCCGGACGGTCGAAAATCTCCGCGCTGTGTTTGCGCACGAAGGGACACCCTTCGACCGGGCAGTCAATCCAGCTGTCCGCTATTTCGGGGGCGGGTGCGGCGCTGTGGTGGCTCCACTCGCTGCGCACGATAAGTCCGTCGCGCATAACGACATAGTAGTAATCTTTCAGGGCTGCTGCGGAAGCATTGACGCTGACGGTCCAGAGGCCGCCGTCCTGCCATTCCATAGGGTGCTTCTTGTCCTGCAGCACCACGCAGAGGCTCTCGCCCCACTGCGTCAGGTAGTGTATTGAAAATGTGGTCTTCACTATAGTTTGTAGTAGCTTCTCAGAATGGCTGCAAACCAGCTCGGGGGCAGGATGGCCTTCAACAGCACCGACAGGCGCTGCTCGAGCGTGGAAATTATGTAATTGTAGCGGGGTTTGCGGGCCGTCACTATCTTGCTGATCTTATTTGCCAGGTACTCGGGCTTGAGGCCGGTGGTCTCGTCGTGCTCTATGCTCGCCAGGGATTTGGCGTAAGTCTTATATACTTCGTATGCTTCAGGGTCGGAGACGCTCTTGCGCTGGGCCGTGAAGGCTGTCGCGAAGTCGCCGGGCTCGATGACCACGACCTGGATATTATGGGCGCGTACCTCCATACGCAGGGCCTCGCAATAGCCCTCGATGGCGAATTTGCTGGCTGAGTACAGGCCCTGGAAAGGCAGTCCCATCAGGCCTCCGATGGAGGAGAAGCAGATGATGCGGCCGCCGCCCTGCCTGCGCATCGCGGGCAGTACATAGTGCAGGAAGCGCACCATACCCATCCAGTTGACGTCCATCTGGCGCTCGGCATCTTCAAGGGAAGAGAATTCCAGCGGCCCGCCTATGCCCATCCCGGCGTTGTTGATGAACACGTCGATGCGGCCCTCTGCGTCAAGCACCTGCTGTACCGCATCCCGGCATTCTTCTTCATTCTGGGCGTCGGCCTTGATGTAATGGACGCCGGGCAGTAAGTCGGTAGCGTGGCGGTGTGTGCCGTAAACGGTGTGGCCGTCGGCGCAGAGCCTTTCGGCCATTGCTTTTCCGAAGCCGGAAGTGATGCCGGTGATCAGGATAATCATATGATTTCGAGCTGTTTGAAGATTTTGGTCAGTTTCTCCACGGCCTCATCGACCTGTTCGATGCTGTGCGTGGCCATAAGCGCGAAGCGGATGAGCACGTCCTTCTCGGGCACCGCAGGGGCGATGACGGGAGTGATGAACACGCCCTGCTCGTAGGCAAGCTTGACTATGGTCATAGCCTTGATGGTGTCGCGCACGAAGAGCGGGATGATAGGGGACTGGGTGTGCCCGATGTCGAAGCCGTTAGCCTTGAATGCTTCCTGGGCGTGGCGGGTGACTTCCCAGAGGTGCTCGCGGCGCTCCGGCTCCTCGATCATAATGTCCAGGGCTTTGCTTGCCGCAGCCACGGCGGCGGGCGTCATCGAGGCGCTGAAAATCAGCGAACGGGAGTTGTGCTTCAGGTATTCGATGACGACGCGGTCGCCTGCTATGAAGCCGCCAAGGGAGCCGAAACTCTTTGAGAACGTGCCCATTATAAGGTCCACGCTGTCGGTCAGGCCGAAGTGGCTGGCGGTGCCGGAGCCGTTTTCGCCGATTACGCCGAGGCCGTGGGCGTCGTCAATCATCAGGGATGCATTGTATTTTTCGCAGAGCGCCACCAACTCGGGCACGGGGGCGATGTCGCCTTCCATCGAGTACACGCCGTCCACGACTATGAGCTTGTTGGCGTGGCGGGGGGTCAGCCAGAGCTTCTTCTCGAGGTCTGCCATATCGTTGTGGCGGAACTTGCGTACTTCGCTGAAACTCAGGCGGCTGCCGTCGATGATGCAGGCGTGGTCCAGGGCGTCCAGGAAGATGAATCCTCCCCTGAATCCCAGGCAGCCCACGACTCCGAGGTTGACCTGGAATCCGGTACTGTAGGTCACGGCTTCTTCCTTGCCCACAAAGCGGGCGAGCTTTTCTTCGAGTTCTTCGTGGATATCGAGGGTACCGTTGAGGAAACGGCTGCCGGAGCAGCTGGTACCATACTTTTTAATTGCGGCGATAGCAGCTTCTTTGAGGCGCGGGTCGTCCGAAAGTCCGAGGTAGGAATTCGAGCCGAACATCAGCACTTTGGAGCCGTCGGCCATAGTCACCAGAGGGTCCTGGCCGGAGGAAATCGGGCGGTAGTAAGGATATACTCCCTTAGCTTTGACTTCGTCTGCCAAAGTGTATTTCGCGCAAGCTTTGTTTAGTAGTCTGTCCATTTTAGGTAATAATACTTTAACCCACAAATATAGATATTTTCTTATAAAATATGTGAAATCCCCTTCGTTTGTCTGCTTTTTTCGGCAAAAAGCGCTATCTTTGACAATATGAACGATGCCCAGATTATTAACCTGATAAAGAGGGAAGTGGTGCCGGCCATCGGCTGCACCGAACCCGCTGCGGTGGCCCTCTGTACGGCCTATGCCGTGGAGGCTCTTGGCGGCAGCCCCGACAAGATAGACCTGAAACTCAGTGCCAATATGCTGAAGAACGCTATGGGCGTGGGAATTCCCGGCACGGGGATGACCGGACTGCCCATCGCCGTGGCGCTCGGAGCCTTGATAGGCAAGAGTTCCTATCAGCTGGAAGTCTTGAAAGACTGCACTCCGGCAGCCGTGCAGCAGGCCAAGGACTGGCTGAAGAGGGGCTCCTTGAGCATAGGGCTGACGGATGAGAGCGACGAAGTGCTGTATATCGACGTGCGCGCCCGTTGCGGCGACGCCTCGTCCAGGGCGATTATCGCCCGCGAGCACACCCGCCTCGTGTTCCTGGAGGGCCCCGCCGCCGAGCCCGTCGACAGGCTGCAGGAGCTCGGGCCGGTCTCCGAACGGGCTGCAGGCGAGGAGCTTACGCTGCGCCGTGTCTGGGATTTCGCCACCACCGTGCCCCTTGAAGAAATAGAATTCATCAACGAATCGCGCCGTCTCAATGAGGCCGCAGCCGAGCAGGCCCTCCGCGGCAACTATGGCCACGAGCTCGGAAAAACCCTCTCCAGGCCCCTTGGGCGCGGTATTTTCGGAGACACGATCTTCAGCCACATCATCAGCGCCACCTCCAGCGCCTGCGACGCCCGTATGGCCGGGGCGATGATCCCTGTGATGAGCAATTCGGGCAGCGGCAACCAGGGCATTGCAGCCACGCTCCCGGTGGTGGTGTTCGCCCGCGAGAACCACAACACCGAAGAAGAGCTGACGCGCGCCCTCGTGCTCAGCCACCTGACTGCCATCTACATCAAGCAGAGCCTCGGACGCCTGAGCGCCCTGTGCGGCTGCGTGGTGGCCTCGACCGGCAGCAGCTGCGCCCTGACCTACCTGATGGGCGGCGGTTACGAGCAGGTGACCGCGAGCGTGAAGAATATGATTGCCAACTTGACGGGAATGGTGTGCGACGGGGCCAAGCCAAGCTGCGCGCTGAAAGTCAGCAGCGGCGTGTCAACGGCAGTGCTGAGCGCTATGCTTGCCGTGCAGAACCACTCCGTGAGCAGCGTCGAGGGCCTTATCGAAGACGACGTGGACCGCTGCATCCACAACCTCACGCGCCTCGGCTCCGTGGGTATGCAGCAGACGGACAAGATGGTCCTCGATATTATGACACACAAGAAAGGATAGCGCGCCTGTAGCGGAGCGAGAGCCATATTGTGCGGGCGACAAGGTGCGCGAAATATGCAGCCAGCAGCACGTGGAGGCAGATATCGCCCGTCTGCGACGCTCCGCCGGCCCAGCTCCAGGCAAACCACACTCCGAAGAATCCCAGCATCGCGAGGGCCATCGACTGGAAGAGGCTCGAGGCCGCCGTCGCGCCGAGGTAGATGCCGTCCCAGGTGAATGCGGCGCATCCCAGCGGCGGCATTATCATCAGCCACGGCAGGAACCGCGTCCCCGCCTCCACTACATTCCCGTCGCTCGTGAACAGCTGTATCATCGGCCTTCCGGTGAGCGCGTAGATGCCTATGAACAGCACCGCGATGCTCATACTCCAGATGAATACGTAGCGCACCGTGCGCTTCAGCATCAAGGGGTCGCGCGCCCCGATGAAGCGTCCCGCAAGCGCCTCGCCGGCGTATGCGAAGCCGTCGGTGAAGTAGGAGAATATCATCAGCAGCTGCATCATTATCGAGGAGCACGCCAGCAGCACGTCGCCGAAGCCGGAGGCTATGATGGTGTAGCCCATATAGATGGCGGTGAAGCACAGAGAGCGTCCGAGCAGGTGACCGTTCATCTTCAGGAACGGCAGCAGGCTTCCGGGCTTCAGGAGCTCGCGCGCGTCGTCCCTGGTGACGCTTTCAAAAGTGCTGCGGTATTTTATCGTGCACACGAGTATGGCCCATAGCAGTCCGGTGTATTGTGCCACGAGCGTGCCGGCCGCGATGCCGTCGAAGCCCAGCCCCTCCCAGCCGGCGACCCCGAAGGTCAGCAGCACCGAGGCGGCTATGTTGGTCACGTTGACGATTAGGTCGGTCCACATTGAGCTCATCGAGTCCTGCATACCGACGAACCAGCCCCTGAAGACCATCAGTCCCACGGTCGCGGGGACGGCCCAGATTCGCACGCAGAAGTAGCGCAGGGCCAGTTCGCTGACCTTCGGGGTGGACGAGACAAGCAGCATCCCGAGCTTCGAGAGTGGGCGCTGGAAGATGAGCACGAAGGCCGACAGCGCGGCCGCGAGCGCGATGCCGCGGATGAAGATTTCGGCGCACTCCTTAGGGCTCTCCCTGCCGTATGCCTGGGCGGTGAGGCCGCCGGTGCCGGTGCGCAGGAAGAAGAAGTTCCAGTAGAGCAGGTTGAGGAGCATAGCGCCCACGCTGATGCCGCCGATGAAGACGGCAGAGCCGCCGCCGTCATCTTGCAGGTGCCCGGCCAGCGCCGTGTCCACCATCCCCACGAGGGGCACGGTGAGGTTGGCCAGGATGCTGGGCACCGACAGGCGTAGGATTTCCCGGTTGAGGGCGCGGTCTGTAAGAATATGCTTCACTGCGGCGCAAAATTAAAAAATGTTTCCTAAATTCGCAGGAACTATTGTCAAGTATTGCTATGAAAGCACTGAATCTCCACGCCGTGGGGGACCTGCGTTACGAAGAAGTCCCCGATCCTGTACGCCAAAAAGGCGAAGTGTTGCTTAAGGTAAAGGCCTGCGGTATCTGCGGCAGCGATATACCACGTATCTTCAAGAAAGGCACATATCATTTCCCGACCATTCCCGGCCACGAGTTCTCCGGTGAGATTCTGGAGGCCGACGATCCGTCGCTCGTGGGGAAGAAGGCGGCCGTGTTCCCGCTCATTCCGTGCCGCACCTGTGCTTCCTGCCAGGTGGGCGAGTATGCCCAATGCTCCGACTACGACTACTACGGCTCCCGTCGCGACGGGGCCTATGCCGAGTATCTGGCTGTCAAGGAGTGGAACCTGGTGCCTTTCGACGGCATAAGCTATGAGGAAGCGGCGATGTGCGAGCCGGCCGCGGTGGCCCTGCACGCCGTCGGGCTTGCAGATATAAAGGTAGGGGATACCGTGGCCATCTTCGGCGCCGGCCCTATCGGTATGATGCTGGCTCTGTGGAGCAAGGCTTCCGGCGCGGCAAGGGTGGTCCTCTGCGATATCGATCCGCTGAAGGTTAAATTTGCAGCCGGGATGGGCTTCGACGCCGTCAACACGACCGAGACCGATGCCGCCGAGTATATTAAGTCTGTGACCGGCGGTCGCGGGGCCGATGCCTGCATCGAGGGCGCCGGAGCGACCCAGACCTGGGAGAGCTGCATCAAGTCGGTCAGGAGTTTCGGGCACGTGGTCTGTATGGGCAATCCCTTCGGGGATATGACCCTTACCCAGGGCACTTACAGCCAGCTCCTGCGCAAGCAGCTGACGATTCGCGGCACCTGGAACAGCTCTTACAACGACGCCCACAATGACTGGCGCACAGCTCTCGATGCCATAACCAAGCGTATCGTCGATGTGCGTCCGCTGATTACCCATCGTTTCGCGCTCGAGGATTACAAGCAGGCCTTCGATATGATTCTGGCCCGCAAGGAGTTCTACAGCAAAGTGATGTTCATTCCTTAATGATTATCAGAGCTTTATTCGTACTGCTGGCGCTGCTCCTCCCCGGCGTGCCGTCCTTACCGTGCGCTGCGACGCCGCAGGAAGGGGGCGAGACGATAGTCATTGACAAGCAGAACTTTACCCTGACCCTGCAGACCGCTGACGGGACGCCGGTAAAAGTGTACCGCATAGCCTGCGGCACAGGCTTCGGCAACAAGACCCGCCGCGGAGACCACAAGACCCCCGAAGGGACCTTCCGCATCAACCAAATCCTCAATGCGCGCGGCCTCAGCCACGATTTCGGTGACGGCCGCGGCCCCGTGCGCAATGCCTACGGCCCCTGGTTCCTGCGGCTTGACGTGCCCGGCTATCGCGACATCGGCATCCACGGCACCCACCTCCCAGAATCCATCGGCACCCGCGCCACCGAGGGCTGCATCCGCCTCACCAACGAAGACATTGCCGACCTCAAATCCCGCGTCCGCCTCGGAATGAGCGTCACCATCCTTCCCGACCCCTCCGACGCTCTCTGACCCCGACGCTCTCTGACCCCAGCCGCGATGCTCCCCGACGGCGATGGCTCTGCTGCAAGCCTGCCCGGACGGGACCGCATCCGTGAAATGCAAATGACCCTTCGACTTTTACACGGTGGCCGACATCCTGCTATGAATCAATCATTTACTACTTTTGCTTGCACGGAATAAGATGCAAGCAATTTGCGCAAAACATTGATTATTTGAAAGTTAGCGGCCACCGAAGGCGACCTTCACATCAGTTAGAATGAAAGAACGAACGTGGAGGGCGAACGCTTTCCCCCTCGGGGGGCTGTTGAGGTCGCGGGTCGCGGACCTGCTACCGGCAAACAAAAACGGCAACCTCAAGGGCTGCCGTTCATTTGGAGCGGAAAACGGGGCTCGGACCCGCGACCTCAACCTTGGCAAGGTTGCGCTCTACCAACTGAGCTATTTCCGCGTTGGGACTGCAAATATACTATGATTTTTGTAATTCGCAAAAAAAAATTAATTTTTTCTGCGCTCCCTTTCTCTACTCTTCTCCCGCCAGCACGTGCTGCGCGGCGGCGCAGAGGGCGTCGTAGAAATCGGAGCCGAAGGCTTCTGTGAGGGGTCTCCGGAGGAACTGATACACCCGGACGCCTTCGCGGCGGCCTTTCTCGAAGGCGCAGCGGCAGATGTCCCAGCGGTGCAGGTTGAGGGCTAGCCCGCCTCCTTTGAAGCGGGTCACCCGTATAGGGTAGAGCGAACAGGACTCCGGCTTGGTACAGCCGCATTTCTCTATGGCGCAGAGGCAGGCTCCGTCTTCCCGGAAATGCGCGAAGGCGCAGGCCGAAGAGCCCGGCACCAAGGGAGTCACGAGGTCCCCTTCAGGATCGATTTCGAAGAATCCGTTGAGAGACACCGCCTCCCGGCCCGCTTCAAGCATCTCGTCGCAATACCGCGGATAATCCCTCTCCAGCCCTGGCAACTCCCTCTCGAGCAGCGGCGCTCCGGCGTCTCCCTCAATGCAGCAGATACCTTTGCAAGTCTCGTAGTCGCAGGAAAAGAACTCCTGTACCACGTCCTCAGACACCAGAATGTCTCCGATTTGGATTATTGTCCCGAATTCCCGGCTCATTGCACCACGTATTCGCACCAGCTCTTGGAAAGCTCCCCGAACATAGCCTGGATGTCCGAACTGCGTAAAGCCTTGATGCGCTCTTTATATCCGCCCGTGAGGTCGCGTCCCAGGGCGTTGCGGTAGAGAATATTGTCACGAAGGCGCCGGTAATCCCCGCTGCGGGCCTCCATAGAGCCGGTAAGCAAGGTCTTAGAGCGCGCCAGCACTCCGTCGGGCACTCCCTCGACGGCAAGGCGGTTGATGACCTCACGCACGGCCTGCAGCACTTCTACAGGGCTTGCGGGCACCACGTCGGCCGGCACTCCCGACACCGGGCAGGGATTGCAGTTCACGAAGACCGTGAGCTTTTCGGCGGGCAGGAGCTCGGCTCCCCGCGTGACGCTGAAGTGGTAGCCCTTTGAATCAAGGCTGCGGGCAAGCTCCGCTTCCAGCACGGTGCAGGCCAGATCGAGCCCCGTGTTGCCTTCGGAATTGAAAGGCCAGAAGGCGCTCAGCGACACCGTGACGCCCTTGTCTCTCCAGCCGCCGAGTGCGTAGGAAGTCGACCAGCAGTCACGCAGCGGATACTCCAGCCTCGGCCGGATCACTCGCTGCTGAGAGGTGCTGAAGCCGCCGATGTATTGGGTGAGCGTCTTGAGCGTGGCGTCTTCGTCAAGGTCGCCGACCAGCACGATGATGGCGTTGCGCATCGTCTCGCCCTTGCGGCGCAGGTAGGAATCCACGCGGGCGGGAAAGTCCTCGCCTGGGAGGCCCGGCAGGCTTCCGGATGCGTATGCATAGCCGGGACACATTATGCTGTCGAGCGCAGCGCGGGTGCCGGCCGCCGAGAACTTGTCTCTCTCCAGCCGTACCGACTTCTCGCTGCAGTAGCGCCTGAACGCCGCAGTATCGGCCTCGGATGCGGACGTCAGCGAAAGCATAGCCTTGAGCAGCAGAGGCAGCGACTTGCGGGGCGCGCTGCCGGTGTATCGCACGTCGGACAGGGTCACTTCCGTGTCCATCGATATGCCGTGCATCTGCAGCAGCTCGCGGAAGCTGGTCCCGGACATACCGGCGGTGCGCTCAAGAGCTAGCACGTCGCCTGCAAACGCCGCCTCGGCGCCGTTGATGCCGGGAATCTCGGTCCAGCCGCCCTTCATCATCAGGCCGTAGTG
Source organism: uncultured Bacteroidales bacterium (assembly GCA_900318565.1). GTDB lineage: Bacteria > Bacteroidota > Bacteroidia > Bacteroidales > UBA932 > Cryptobacteroides. Next base: position 27,423 of record ONLD01000006.1, on the reverse strand, counting down.
GAAGGCGCCCTGCGTGGCTGCTTTCTTGAAAATCACGCTGATGCCGTTGGAGAACGTCAGTATCTTGCCGCCGCTGTATGCGTCCGCGGTCGTGGTCTTGAGTTTCACTTTCTTGCGCGTGGTGACGAGGTTCAGGGTGTCTTCCTCGGACGGGATGTCGCTCGGGACCGCGGCCCCTTTCTGCCACCCATCCGTGAAGATCTGCAGCGCGCGCGCCTCATCCATCTTGGCGGTGCTGCGTACGTGCAGGTGCAGGTTGCGGCTGGGCGAGAGCGTGGAGGAGACGTATCGTCCCAGCAGCTCGCGCTCGCGCTCCACGTCCAGCTTGCGGCCGGTATAGACTGCGCTTACTGCGCTTGCCGGCGCGAGGTTGGCTCCGTACAGGTAGGCCGCCACGCACTTGTCTATGTACTGCGCGTTCGTCAGTTTGGTGCCCTTGGAGTCACGCTGGGCCGTCTCCGCTATGATGCTGCGGGCGAAGGATACCTCTTCCGTCGTGGAACCGTCCCTGTCGAGGTCCGAAAGCACGCCGCCGGACAGCCGCAGCGCATCTTCGAGCCGGGCCGGGGATGTGTAGATGGCTATCGAGAACATTTCGTCGCCTGAGGTCTCGTCGCTGCCGGTGTAGCGGTAGCGGAAGTCGGCCAGAGGCACGCCGGCGGCCTGGAATGCGGCGCGCAGGCGGTGCTCCAGGATGATGCCGAGCTCGGAAGCGAGCAGTTTGCTCATCACGGGCTGTATGGTATTCATCAGCTCACGGTCGGTGCGGGGCGAGCGGTAGTGGATGATTATCGTGCCGACGGGGGCGGTGCCTGTGGTCACTGCGGCGTCTTCCTGCGGCTTCCAGCTGTAGTCCTGACGGGCGTCTGCCTCCTCGCGCTGCGAGACGGTCATAGACAGGATGCGTATGCGCTCCTTGATGGCTGCGAGGTCGATGTCACCGCTGACGACGAGCGCCTGGCTGTAGGCAGACGAGCGCACGATGTCGAACATCATAAGCAGAGTCGAATCGGCCACTGATGCCTCGCTTACCGGCACGTCGGCGAACTGGAACACCGTGGCGTCGCGAAAGTGCTGGATGAAACCCCTCTCGCGGTAGCGTACGCCGGCATCGGACAGGAACTCGTAAGGCTTGCGTCCCTGGAAGTGCGGCAGGCTGACGAGGTCTTGCCTGGGGCCCACGCGGTCGGGGCGGTGGTTCTGCACGATTGCGAAGTCTGCCAGCCCGGGGGCGGTCTTGTTGCTTATAAGATAATAGGTAATGCCGTCGGGCAGCTTCCCGACGTTGATTTCCTTAGCCTTCTCCAAAGACGGAAGACCCTGCCCGGACGCGCCGCAGACGGGCAGCAGGACGGACAGAGTCAACGCAGCAACTATGTTTCGCAATGCTTTCACATTGCAAATATAGTAAATTATTTCAGCAGCTCGTGCGAACTGGTCATAGCCTTGGGGTCAAGGGCCTCGTCGAGCTTTTCCTTGGTCATAAGGCCCTGCTCGAGCACGAGGTCATAGACGCTGCGGCCTGTTTCGAGGGCTTCTTTGGCGACTTTCGTGGAGGCTTTGTAGCCGATGTACGGGTTGAGGGCGGTCACGATGCCGATGGAGTGCTTGACCATATCGTAGCAGTGCTCGGCATTGACGGTGATGCCGTCGATGCAGCGGGTGCGCAGGGTTTCGATGGCGTTGCGCAGCCAGGTCACGCTCTCGAGAATCGACTGGGCGATTACGGGCTCCATCACATTGAGCTGGAGCTGGCCGGCCTCTGCGGCGAAGGCGACGGTGGTGTCGTTGCCTATCACCTTGAAGCACACCTGGTTAGTCACTTCGGGAATGACGGGATTGACCTTTCCGGGCATAATCGACGAACCGGGAGCCATAGGAGGAAGGTTGATTTCGTGCAGGCCGCAGCGGGGGCCGGAAGCCATAAGGCGGAGGTCGTTGCAAATCTTCGAGAGCTTGATGGCGAGGCGCTTGAGGGCGGCCGAGTAGGACACGTAGGCGCCGGTGTCGGGAGTCGCCTCCACGAGGTCGGGGGCCTTTATGAATTCGTCTCCGCTGAACTCCGACAGCCTCTTGGTGCAGAGCTCCGCAAAGCCGGGCACGGCGTTGAGGCCGGTGCCGATGGCAGTGCCTCCCATATTGATTTCCTTGAGCAGCACTACGTTACGCTCCAGGTTGGCAATCTCCTCCTCGAGGTTGTTGGCGAATGCGTTGAACTCCTGCCCGGAGGTCATCGGCACAGCGTCCTGCAGCTGGGTGCGGCCCATCTTGATTATGTCCTTGAATTCTTCACCCTTGGCGCGGAAACTTGCAATAAGGTCCTTGAGGCTAGCCACAAGGTGCTTGTTCATACGCACGAAAGTGTAGCGGAACGCGGTGGGATATGCATCGTTGGTCGACTGGGCGCAGTTTACGTGGTCATTGGGAGAGCAGTACTTGTATTCACCTTTATTATGTCCCATCAGCTCCAGGGCGCGGTTGGCGATGACTTCGTTGGCGTTCATATTGACGGAAGTGCCGGCTCCGCCCTGCATCATATCCACGGGGAACTGGTCGTGCAGCTTTCCGTCCACGATTTCGCGGCACGCGGCTATGATGGCATCGGCGATTTTGCGGTCCAGCACGCCCAGCTCGGCATTCGCGCTGGCGGCCGCCATCTTCACGTAGGCCATTGCGATGATGTACTCGGGGTAGTGGTACATCCTGGTTGTGGAAATCTTGTAATTCTCGAGAGCCCTTTGTGTCTGGACTCCGTAATAGGCGTCGGCAGGAACTTTGAGTTCGCCGAGCAGGTCGCTTTCGACCCTGAATTTTGTTTCTGACATTTTAAGTGTTTCAGTGGTGTTGGGCGCAAAGATAACAATTTTGGCACGCAAAATGTAAATAAAAAATATTAACTTTGTAATCCGTGACGTATAACGTTTAAAAATACGATAAGATGAAAAAGATTTTTGTTTCCCTCGCAGCGCTGTTTGCTGCAGCCGCAATGATGTCGGCCCAGAGTATGGCCGATGCAACGGAGACCGCAAAGCTCGCAAATGAATCCCTTTCGGCAGGCGAATACCAGACCGCCCTGGAAGGTTTCAAGGAAGCTCTGAAAATGGCTGAGGCTTGCGGAGAAGACGGACTTGAACTCGTAGCCACTTGCAAGGATATTATTCCCAAGACCCTCAACGCCATCGCCAAGGATCTGCTGAAGGACAAGAATTATGACGAGGCTCTCGCGAAATTCGCCGAGACCGTCTCTGTGGCCCGTGAATACGGCGATGATGAGACTGCCGCCAAGGCTGAAGAGCTTATCCCTCAGGTTTATATGCAGAAAGGCGGTTCTATGCTGAACGCCAAGGATTTCGCAGGTGCAGCAGAGGCCTACAAGAAGGCCGTGGAGCTGGATCCTGATAACGGAATCGCCCGCCTGCGTCTCGGTATGGCCCTCGACGGAGCCGACAGGGACGACGAGGCCGTCGAGGCTTATAAGGCAGCTGCCGCCGCAGGCCAGGAGAAGAACGCCAACGCCCAGCTCGGCAAGTTGTACCTGAGGCGTTCCGTGGCTGGACTCAAAGCCAAGAAATATGCCGACGCCGTCAAGGACGCCGTGACCAGCCACGAGTATGTGGCCAACCCCCAGGCTCTCCAGGTGGCCGGCCAGGCTTCCCAGCTCTCCGGCAAGAACGCCGACGCCATCAAGTACTTCGAGCAGTATCTCGAGGCCGCTCCTAACGCCAAGAACGCAGGCCAGATAGCCTACACTGTCGGCGCTCTCTACCAGCAGGCCAAGAACAATGCGAAAGCAAAGGAATACTTCTCCAAGGCTACTTCCGATCCCAAGTTCGGTGCAGACGCCCAGAAGGCTCTGAATTCCCTCAAGTAATGCGTACGCTCGAGCTCCTCGCTCCTGCGAAAGATAAAACGGTCGGCATCGCGGCGATAGACTGCGGTGCCGATGCCGTTTACATCGCCGGCCCGGTGCTCGGAAACCGCAAGGCCGCCTGCAACAGCCTTGAAGACATCCGGGAACTGTGTGACTACGCGCACCTTTTCGGCGCGCGTATCTTTTTGACTGTCAATACTATTGTCCGCGACGACGAGTGGGAGGAGGCGCACTCCCTGATGCTGGAAGCTCAGGATGCCGGGGTTGACGCCATCATCTTCCGCGAGGAGGGCCTTCTGCGGTTCGGGGACGTCCAGATGCCTATGCACGCCTCCACTCAGTGCGCCATCCGTGATGTTGAGCGGGCCAGGCACTTTGAGAGCCTTGGATGCGAGAGGGTGATTCTCGAAAGGGGACTCAGCCTCGAAGATGTGCGGAAAATCTGCGCCGGAGTGCGGTGCGAGGTGGAATTCTTTGTGCACGGAGCGCTTTGCGTGTGTTACAGCGGCGATTGCCGGCTGTCCGAGTACCTGGACGGCCGCAGTGCCGACCGCGGCGACTGTATCCAGGCCTGCCGTTCTCTATACGACCTGGTGGACGAAAGCGGAAAGGTGCTGGTGCGGGACAAGGCGCTGCTGTCGATGCGCGATTTCAAGCTTCTGGACCGTCTAGAGGAGTTGGCGGAGGCCGGCGTGAGCTCGTTCAAAATCGAGGGACGCCTGAAAAATGCGTCCTATGTGAAAAATGTGGTGCGGGAGTACAGCCTTGCGCTGGACGCTCTCGTGCAAAAGTATCCGGAGCGCTACCGCAGGGCCTCTTTCGGCACCGTGCGCGGCGGCTTCACGCCCGATTCCGACAAGACTTTCAATCGCGGCTACACGCAGTGGTGGCTGGACGGGAAGCGGGACAAGTGGTCCTCGATGGACGCCCCGAAAGCGATGGGCGAGCTGGTCGGCGAGGTGCAGGGCGTACGCCCGCTGCCCGGCGGCGCCGTCCAGGTGCAGCTGCGTCCTTCCGTGCGCGGCCTTGCGCTCTCCAACGGAGACGGGTTCGCTTTCGTCAGCGGCAGCGCCATACGCGGCTTCAGGGCCGACCGTTGCGAGGGCCTTTCCATTATTTGTAAAAAGGTAGAAGGCCTGCGCCCCGGCGTGCGGCTTTACCGCAATATCAACGCCGCATTCGAGCGTGAGCTGGAGGCAAGGTCGCCGAAGAGGGAAGTGGATGTGGCGGTGGATGTGGAAATCAGCGGCTCTTTCGTCATCAAGCTTATCGCCGCCACGGAGGACGGCCGCCGGGTCGAGAGCTGTTTCAATGCCGACGTGGAGAAAGCGCAGAATCTTGAGCGCAGCGAGGCTATGCTGCGCGAGCAGCTTTCCAAACGCAGCGGCGTGTACCATTTTGTTGTCCGTTCCGTCAGCTGCGGCTCTTCGATGCCGCTTCTAAGCGCGTCCACTATCAATTCTATGCGCCGTCTTCTTGCTCAGGATATCGATTCCTGCCGTCCTGAGCCCTGGAGGGTGGAGCGCAGCGTACCTGCCGCAGTTTCAGAGCGGCCGGCTCTGCCCCGCGAAGAGCTTATGCGCACGCGCTACTGCGTGAAATTCGAACTGGGAATGTGTCAGCGGTATCAGGGTGCGGCTCCCTCGGGGCGCCTGTACTTGGTCAACAACGGCCGCAGACTGCCGCTCGGCTTTGACTGCCGCTCGTGCGAGATGACTGTGGGAAGGGAGGATTAGAGTCCGAGGTTGCGGGCCACGCTGTTTATCAGCTTCTCCATTATGATCGGCTTGGTGATATAGTCCTTGGCGCCCATTTCGTAGGCGCGGACTATGTCCTTGTTGGAGTTGAGGGCTGAAAGTATGATGACGGGGATGTCTTTCGTGTTCCAGTCAGCCTTGAGTCTGCTGAGTACTTCGAAGCCGTCGATTCCGGGCATAAGAATGTCGAGAAGAATCAGGTCCGGCTTTTCCGCGGCCACTTCTTCGAGGGCTTTGACGCCGCTGTCGGCGGTGCGGATGCGGAAATTGTAGCGCTGCAGGATTTTTTTTACAAGCAGCAGGTTAAGCGCGACGTCGTCAACGGCCAGAATACTGATTTTGGAGTAGTCTGTCATTTCTTCAGCTTTGCCTGGCGGTCTGCGGAAGCCATCCATATTTTAGGAGTGACGCCAGTGACACGCTTGAAAATTGTATTGAATGAAGAAGCGCTGAGAAATCCGCATTTCTCGGCTATTTCCGTCTGCTTTGCGTCCCTGTTGCTCAGAATGTATTGCTCGGCGTAGTCTATGCGCAGGGTGTTGATGAGCTCCGGGAACGAGAGATTGTACGCGTTGTTTATCATCTTGGAGACATAACTCGTGTTGGAGTTGAGCCTGTCGGCGACATCCACCAGAGAAAGTCTCGGCTGGAGAAATATTTTTTCGTCCAGCAGCAGGCACTGGAATCGCTTGAACAGGTCGTCCTCCTCCCAGGATTCCGCTACCGAGGAGAATATTTGTTGCGCCATTTCGGGCTCTTCGATGGTCTCTGTAGCCCGCAACTGGTCGAGATGCAGATTCTCGCCTATTCTCATCTGTATCCTTATCAGAGCCTCTTCTTCGGCGTCGTCGAGCAGTTCGGTGAGCATCTTTTCAACTACGCTCTGCTTGCTGGCCTCGTCATAGTTGTAGCGCCAGGCGTTCTGCATTTCTGTAAGACTGATTGTCCTCTTCGCTCCGAAGAGTGCAATATAGCAGAATAAGTACAACAGGACGCCAAGCAACAGGGCTATCGTTATGTTCAGGGCCGTATGCAATACCGTGTAGTCCAGCAGGGAAGAGACCTGGATAATGATAATTACCAAGATGGCGATTGTCACGTCGCTCTGCAGTTCGGTGACGCGTATTTTGCCGCCTCTCAGCAGGAATCTGAACAAATTCTTTATCGAGAACCTCTCCTTCCTCCCCAGAATCACGAAGTAAATCAGCAACCAGATCACCTGGATGATGATGGTTGCCATATAAAGCATATGGGTGGTCACGTAGAAGACGTACTCGGGCCTGCCGCGGTACTTTTCGGCTGCGGAGAATCCGTTTGCGCGGGTATCTACGAGAAGATTGAGGATACTTTCTTTTCCGGACAGGTAGAACAGGAGTATTGCTGCCGTGCCAAGTATCACGGGTACCACTATCCACAATAGCTCAAGCGGATGTTGCTCACGTCCGATATTGCGGATTCGCCTGAAATACATAATCGTCAGGGGGATGACGCAGGGCGTGATAATCTGTTCGGCTATCAGCGCTGCCAGTTTCAGGTCCTTTTCTGCCCCGGGGGTGTTGAGCACGCCGTTGGCGAGGAACATCAGGGATGTCGCCGTCAGCAATATAATTAAAGGTAAAAACGCCCGTGTCCTGGAGGCCATCATAAAGTGGATGACAATCCAGAACGAGCAGACGAACAGCGGAAACGATATGAGCAGGATGTTAATCAAAAGTCATCGTTATTTTCGTAGATTGTCGTCTCCCAGTCGCCCACGGCAGGCGCGAAAGTGATTTCCCGGTAGATTGAGCTGAGGTCGAGGCCGATGTGGAATGTGTATTGCTTGCCGTACACGAACACATTGTCAGGCAAGAGTCCGTAGAGCATAAACTTGCGCACCTGGTTTTTCAACGGCTCATAGTAGAAATTGTTGTGCTTGAACCCGTCCACGTCGAATACTACCTCCACGCATTGCTTGCCCATTTCGATATCGTCCGGTATGGAGTAGTAGCGGTGGCTGTCGGCGAGGCGGTCCACAAGGGCGTCGTAGCCCACGAACTTCTCATTCTCGGATCCGACTCCCACGGGAGCGTCCCCCTCGAACACCACTACCTTTCTATAATAACCTTGTTTGTGCCAGTTGCCGGCTCCCGAGATTATGTCGTTGACGAAAACTCCGGCCGAAGCTACGTTTGTAGCGGTAAGCTTGCGCAGGTGGATAAGGCCCTGGAGATTCTTGTCAGGGGTAATGTCACAGATTTTGTATCCTATGTCGTTGGTAATATGCTGAAAAACCAGAGGGACCATATTCAGTTGATTGATAGCCCTTTCGACCGTCTTTGACACCAGCGGGCCGGCCTCGGTTTCCTTAACGGAATAAGGAATGGCATAATTTTCGAATCCGCTGCCGTAATCGACGTTATTGACATAGGGATAGTAGGCGCTCAGGCTTACCTTATTTATACCGTTCCACATAAAGCCGTCGAATGCGGTACTGTATCCCACGCCGTCGTTGGCTACCTTCATATTGTCAAGGACCAGCTGACCTTTCTCGAAATCGATACCTATGAGGCCGAAGGGGATGTCTTCATCCATCGTCGCGAGTCTCTCGTCCGTATCCACGGCTGCCGAGCGGGTCATCACTCCGGTGCGGCCTTTCTGGATGATTTCTCCGTCCCTGGTCACGAGGATATCGAAATCCATCTTATGCTTTTTCGATGCGGGCGCCATATCCGGGAGGTCGTCCATCTTGTTGCAAGAAGGAGCGAGCGCGAAGGCGGCTATAGTAATAAAAATAGGTATAAGCTTGCTGTTCATAACCTGTTGATAACCCATTTTTGATGATTTATGAATTCTTTTGCAAATATAACACACTTTTTTATAAATCAAAAATTTTTTTCAAAAATTATTTCTAAAAATTATCGAATAATTTTGGAATTGTAAATTTTTTGTTTTATCTTTGTATGTTTTTTCGTGGCTCCACGGGGGCTTTGCGTAGTAAATGTTAGTTAAAGTGCATTATCATCAGACTTTCACGTTGATTTTCAAGTTCCTTGTGGTGCTTGTGGCGATTTTCGTATTCTCGCTGGCAAGCCGTGCGCAGGGAAGCACTTATGACTTCCGCATTTACTTCCCCGTTGACGATTCCCGCTTCAATCCAGAGTATCTGGAGAACACAAGGAACCTCGCCCGCATCGACAGTATCGTAGCCGTCCACGGCACCGATCTTATCGATTCCGTGAAAGTCGTGGCCTATTCCTCTCCCGAGGGAAACCAAAAGCATAACCTTGATCTTGCCGAGGCCCGTGCGAATTCAATGCGCAGGTATCTCGAATCCGCATATCCCGATCTCCTCGGCCGCATTTCGACCGACTTCGGCGTTTCTCCCTGGCCTGAGAAGAGGACCCGCTCCGAGCTGGTGCGTCTGCGCTTTGCCGCTTTCCGTCTCAGTTTCCCTTACGCCATCCATATTCCGGTGCCTGACCTTGATTTCGATATTGACGAGTCCTTCTATGTTCTCGATCTTCCCGAAGATGAGCTGGCCGTCTCCTTTGACGCCGTCCAGGCAGTCAATATACCCTCGTACGTGTACGAGCGCGAGAAAGTGATGATAGCCGCCGTCAAGACCAACGTGCTTTACGACCTGCTTACCGCCTACAATGTGGAAATCGAAGTCCCCATCGCCGACAGGTTCTCCGTGTTGGTTGAGGATGTCTTCCCTTGGTGGGAGACCAGTTTTAAATACTGCCTCCAGATGTGGGAGATGGGAGCCGAGGCCCGTTATTGGTTCCGCTCCTGGGATCCCAAGGGCACCGACAAGCTTCTCGGTTTCTTCGCCGGAATCTACGGTATGTCATCCAAGTATGACCTGCAGTGGATCAGCGACGTGGACTATCAGGGCGAGTACTGGTCGGCTGGCGTGACCGGCGGCTGGACCACGGCTCTTGGCCGCGAGAAGTGAGCCAACCTCGAGCTCAGCCTCGGCCTTGGCTACCTGCAGACCGACTATCGCAGCTATCTGCCTACGGACGCTTATGACAAGCTCATCCGCAATCCGTACATCACCGGCCGTGCTTCTTACTTCGGACCTACCAAGCTGAAAGTCAGCATCGTGGTCCCTATTCGCGTGAACCGCAAAAAGGAGGTCCGCTATGAGTAAGAAGTTCCTTCTGGCCGCCGCCATCATCTGCACCGCCCTTTGCGGCTGCGTCCGCCGTCCCCTCGAGGATATGATGGAAAAGATTGCCATCCGCGTGGATGTGGACGTGAAGGCCGTGTCCAACGTGACCTGCGACGTGTACAACCCCAAGGTGCCCATCCCCAGCGTCAATACCGATATGATGCGCGTTATGGTGTACGACCCCAAGAGCAAGAACCTGCTGACCCAGAGCTTCATATCCAATAAGACCATCGAGAACGGCGACCAGGTGCTCAGCGGTACGCTCAATATAAGCTACGGCAACTACGACTTCCTCGTTTACAACTTCGATACGCCCACCACCCAGGTATCGAACGAGAACAATGAAGAAAGCATTATCGGCTACACCACCGAGATTCCCGCCACGATGCGCACCCGCTTCCTCGGCACGAAGGCCGATGAATATGACAACGTGCATATCAACTACGAGCCCGACCACCTGATGGTGGCCCGCGAGCACAACCTCAGGGTCTCTCCCCGTGACACTTTGGTCGTGATCCGCACCACCGCCAATACCGTCGTGGATACTTATTATATTCAAATCCACGTGGAAGGTATGCAGTACGCATCCAGCGCAACCGCCATCATCAACGGCCTCAGCCCCTCGAACCACTTCGCTCTCAACGAGCGCACCGAGGACCCGACCGCGGCCGTGTGCTTCGATATGGTCAAGAGCACCGACGAGAACCTGGCCGGCGACAACAAGGACGTGCTCTGCGCGGTGTTCAACACCTTCGGCAAGATTCCCGAGGCGACCTCCAACCTGCACGTGACCTTCAACGTCGTGGATACGGGCGGCAACCTTCAGCAGAAAGAAATCAACCTCGACAGGATATTCAAGACCGAGGATGCAATACTTCACCACTGGCTCCTTATCGACGAGACTTGGACCATACAAAAGCCCGACCACCCGAGCGGTGAGTCCGGAGGCGGCTTCAAGCCTGTGGTGGATGATTGGGAAGAAGAACACGGAGATATTATTTTGTAGGAATGAAGAAGAGACTGTGCATAGCTGTTGTGACACTCCTTGTGGCCCTCTGGGGTTGCACAAAGGTAGATGTCGCTCCCGTGCCCGCAAAGAGAGTAGCCTTTGCGGTGGGCAGCTATGTGCCCCAGACAAAAGCCGCTGCCAGCCTGAACAGCGAAGGCATCACGGCTTTCTCTTCCAAGGCTTATCTTTACGCTGAGGGCGTATCCGGTGCCCAGAATTTCTTCCCTGCCGCAGGTGAGACGGTTTCCTACAACGCCTCCGTTCCCGAGTGGGCCCCTTCGCACGACTACTACTGGCCGAAGGGCGCTGAGAGTTACGTGAACTTCGTGTCCTGGTACGACAAGAACGGCACCCCGACCGCCGCAAGCGAGACTTCCCTTGTTTGGACTATCGACGGCAGCACCCGCAGCCTTGCCGAAGACGATAACATTATGTTTGCCGACGAGGCCTGGCGCTACAACGACAATGCGACTGAATACATCGCGACGAGCGGCGTAAGCGAAGGTGTACCGACTTTGTTCCACCACGCACTCGCACGCGTGGCTTTCGCAGCCAAGGCAACTCCTCTTTCCGAGGGCTCGACCAGATGGAGCGTGAAGATTACCGACGTCAGGCTCGAGGGCGTGAAGCAGGCAGGAACCCTGTCGCTCTCCAACGCTGATCCCGGTTCGAAGGGCACCCGCGCCTGGTGGACCGGCTCCGTGGGCAGCGCTCCCGCCTGGTCGCTGACCGGCAGCCCTGCCGACATTGCCCGCCCCGGCGTGGAGTTTAGCCTCTCTGAAGACGGCGTGGCGGTGCCGCTGATTCCGACCCGCAGCGTGCTGCCTCAGAGCACTGAGAATATGGTGCTGAAGTTCAATTACGAAATCCGCTCCGACTATGATACCACCGGAGGCAACTACGTGGTGGAGAAGCTGAGCGCGAGCATTCCGCTCTCCGAGTTCAGCGGCGGGCTCGATGCCTGGGAGATGAACCAGAGCATCACCTACACCATCACCGTCAACCCGAAGACCAACCTGATTCTCTTCGATCCTTCAAGCGTTGACTGGAACGAAGACCCGAACAATAAAATGTATTTGGAATAAGTAAGTTAAAGTATAAGCATTATGAAAAAGATTTCTGTAATCATCGCAATCGCGGCCCTCGCAGCCAGCGCCGCCTGCACCAAGATCGTCTCTGACGATGCCGCCCCTGCAAAGAGAGTGACTTTCTTTGCGGCCAACTATGTGCCTCAGACCAAGGCAGGAGAAGTCTCCTTCCTGTCTGAATTTGCAAATCCTGCAAATGCCCAGTTCAAGAGCAAGGGTTTCCTGCACGCTGAAGGCGTGAGCGAAACCCAGGACTTCTTCGGCGCTAATGGCGAGACCATCACCTGGAACGCTACTGCAAAGGAGTGGGCTCCTTCCCACGACTACTACTGGCCCAAGGGCGCAAGCAGCTACATCAACTTCGTCTCCTGGTATGACACCGGCGTAGGTCCCACCACCGCAACCGAGACTACGCTTGAGTGGTCAAACCGCACCATCGGTACCGGCGACAACATTATGTATGCCGATGAGGCCTGGCGCTTCAAGGAGAACAACAATCCTGCGACCTACAAACTTGACGGTGTCTCCGAAGGTGTCCCCACTCTCTTCCACCACGCCCTTTCCCAGATCAAGATTCAGGCCCGTGCTTCCAAGGTTACCAATGGCACCGCCAACTGGACAATCACTCTGAAAGAAATCAAGGTCAAGGATATCTACAACCAGGGTACCCTTACTCTCACCAACTCCGATCCTAACACCGAAAAGACTCCCAAGGCCTGGACCGGCGACTGGGCGGTTTCCGGCACCAAGGGCAACCTTACTCCTGCCAACCTTGCCCTTACCGCAACCAACCAGGACCTCCTCGCCAACCAGAGCGTCCTTCCGCAGGCTCTATCCGGAATCGCCCTCGAGTTCAAGCTTGAGATTGTGACTGCTTATTCTTCGACTGTTTCCAATACTGAAATCATCACCAAGAGCATTCCTTTCTATGCCGCAAGCGGTGAGGCTTTCAGCAACTCCATCAGCAACTGGGAGCAGAACAAGAAGTATATCTACACTCTTGTCATAGCGCCTTCCGAGAAGAGGGTTCTCTTCGACCCTGCCGTGGAGACCGCTTGGGAGACTGTTACTGTGCCAGATAAGAACATCTAATACCTTTGGTCCGGGGCGGCTGACCCTGCCCCGGGCTCCAAACTTTAACAAACATTTTTAACAAACAAAGACAAACAAAAAGCATTATGAAAAAGTATTTCATCATCGCAGTCGCAGCTCTGGCAGCCAGCGCCGCCTGCACCAAGAACGAGACCGAGGCTCCCGAGAGCCCCATCGCATTCGAAGTCGTCAAGTACGCACCTCAGACCAAAGCCTACAACAGCCTCCTCGATGAGCAGGCCGCAGGCGCCCAGATCGCTTCCTTTACGACCAACGCCTGGTTCCACGGAGCCGGCTCTTATGGCATACAGCAGTTTATGGCCGACCAGGTAGTGGCCCCCGACAATACCTCCAATCCTACCAAGTGGACTCCCTCCGGAAGGAACTATTTCTGGCCCAAGACCGGTTATATCAATTTCTTCTCCTATGCCGGAAGCCCCGCTCCTACCGCAAAGGCTGAGAATTCCGTTACCTACACCAACGTGTCCGTAGTGAGCAACTCCAACATCCTCGTTGCCGACGCCGCTTACCGCTACAGCGAGAACACCACTAACGATGCTTCTATCTATCAGCGCAACAGCGTCCAGAAGGGTGTGCCCACTCTCTTCCGCCATATGCTTGCAAAGGTCAAGTTCGACGTGATCTTCGATGCATCCGAAGCCACTGACGCCAACTATGTCTGGACTGCAACCGTCAAGTCTGCATCCGTGACCGTGCCTCAGCAGGGTACCCTTGCCGTGACTTTCACCGAGCCTTCCGGCACCGCTCCCGCAACTGCAAAGTATGATGCAACTACCGCCTGGGCATCCCTTGGTGCTTATACCGCTGTCGACAAAGTGTCCGGAGATATCGTGCTTTCCGCAAAGGGCGGCAACAAGTCCGACGGTTCTACCACTGACGGTACTGCTGCCGGCCAGGCTACCGAACTCATCGCTGAAGGTGCTGTCATTCCCCACACACTTACCGACGACGTGCTGTTCAATATGACCTACAGCCTCCAGTATCAGTATGGTTCCGAGGCTCCTATCAAGGAAGACATCACCATCGATGCCACCAAGCTTACCGCATTTACCCCTTCCGTCACAGCCTGGGCTATGAACACGATTTACACCTATCACATCATCATCAAGCCCAACGAGGTCATCCTCTTCGATCCTACCGTGGAGACCTGGGAGCCTGAGTCCAACGAGCCTACCTATACCTATCAGAACTAAAAAAATAATACAGATATGAAAAAGTTTTTCTTCTTCGCAGCCGCTGCCCTGGTGACCCTGGCAGCCTGCACCAAGACTGAGACCAGCGAGCCTCAGCGCGAGATCAGCTTCGAGGTCGCGAACAGCCTGACCAAGGCTACCGGCGTCAAGTATGAGAACGGAGCTTTCGGTACCTATGCCTGGTTCAACAACACCGACGACTTTATGGTCAATGAGAAGGTTGACCTGTCCGGCGGCGTGTGGAAGACCATCGACCACACCTTCTACTGGCCCAAGACCGGTTCCATCTCATTCATTTCCTACTCTCCTTTCGCCGGCACTTCCAACGCTGCCGGTACCGTGCCTGAAATCACGAAGAACAGCATCACCTACACCGGCATCACCGTAGGTTCTACCGACCTGATGTATGCCGACAGGGCCACCTGCTCCTCCAACGTGAACGAAGTTACCGACAGCGACTCTGCAGATTCCGGCTTCTCCGGTGTCCCTACAGTGTTCCGTCACGCCCTTGCGAAGCTCAGCTTCAAGATCAAGGCCAACTTCGTCGAGTTCACCGACCCTACCACCAACACCAAGACTGAATGGGAAGTGAAGGTGACCAGCGCCAAGATCGGCGGTTTCAAGACCACCGGCGACTGCGCCCTCGCCCTCAATGCAGACGGCAAGAGCTGGGACAAGCCCGTGACCACCGTCGGCACCACCGACTACAACGTCTGGACTAACCTCACCGGTACTTCCTCTGAGCAGGAGCTTATCGATGCCACCACCTATCCCAGCGGCGTCATCCTGACCACTACTCCCCAGGATCTTGCTGCCGCTTCCGGTTATGTGATGCCCCAGGTCCTCGCAGCTGGCACCCAGCAGCTCAAGCTCACCGTCCACATCAAGACCACCCTCTCCAACGGAAAGGAAATCAACGAAGATTTCAATCCCACGATTGACATTATGGATATCTCCAGCCTCAAGGCCTGGCAGATGAACGAGAACATCGTTTACACCATCAACATCAAGCCGACGGCAATTGCCGACCCGAACAACAACGATAATCCCAACGATGTTATCATCACCTTCGACCCTGCCGTTGCAGACTGGACTGTCGTGGATGCTAACGCTACCATACAGCTTTAATGATTTTGACAGTTTGTTAATTTCATAATGCATATTATATATTGCCCGGGGGCGGCTGACCCTGCCCTCGGGTGCCAGAAACGAGTATTTATTATGAAAAAATTTGTCTTCATCGCAATTGCGGCCCTCGTAGCGGCCGCCGCCTGCACCAAGACCGAGACCAGTGAGCCCCGGCGCGAAATTACTTTCCAGGTGGCCCGCCACAGCGTGCTCAGCAAGGCCAACACCGACTACAAGGACGAGTACTCCTCCGTGCCTTTCGGTGCCTACGCCTGGTTCAAGGGCGTCAGCGCGGCCGACAACGCAGATTTTATGACCAACCAGGAGGTCGCTTACGTCTCCGCGACCAACCAGTGGGCTCCTTCCGGGACCACCTACTACTGGCCCAAGTCCGGTAAGCTGGATTTCATCTGCTACTCTCCCTACACCGCCGACGGCACCAATGCGCCGAAGCCCGTGGTCACGGAGACCGGCATCAGTTATCCGGCCTGGGACGTGAATGCGTACCCCGGAGTGGACGTGATGTACGCCGACAAGGTGACCGGCCTGACCGCCAACAGCAATACCTATTATTATAATGGCGTGCCCACCCTTTTCCACCACGCCCTTGCCAAGGTGAGCTTCCAGATTTCCGCTTCGTACCTGGAGAAAACGGCCCCCACCGGCGACAAGACCCGCTGGGAAATCACCGTCAACAGCGTCGTCGTGACGGGTGTCCGTACCACTGGTACCCTTGACCTCACGCTCAACCCCGACGGCACCTGGGCTAAGCCCGCCTCCAATATCTGGTCCAACGACGGCTCCAGCACCACTGACCTTGCTCTCAATGTCAGCGGTCTTTCCGCCCTTTCCGAGATACCTCAGAACCTCGATTCCAATATTCTGGTGCTTCCTCAGGCTCTCAACGAGGGCCAGGGCGTCACTCTCAACGTGAACATCAAGACCTACCGCGACCAGAACGACGGCACCGGCGAGCATCTCATCCTGACCGAGACAGGCATCGACGTGCCCGCTCTTCTCTCGGGCGGTTCCCTCTCCTCCTGGGGCATCAACCAGAACATTACCTATAAGTTCACCCTCTCACCCAGCACCAGCGGTCCTTCGGTCGATGAGCCCGTAGCCATCTACTTCGACCCTGCAGTGGCAGACTGGGAGAACGTGACCGTCAATGCCGACGTCAATCTGTAGAAAGTTAATTAGTAAAGTTATAAAGTTATGAAAAAACTCCTTGCAATCGCTGCCTTCGCAGCTCTCTTCGCAGTTTCCTGCACAAAGGTGCAGGTCAACACTTACGGAGGCCAGAATGAAATCAGCTTCCAGACCGTTTCCAGCCTGACCAAAATCGGCATTGACGGGACCGTGTTCCCCACCACCGAGACCTTCGGCGCCTACGCTTGGGCAGCCGGAACCGTCGGCGCTTACTTTATGGACAACGAGCAGGTGTCCTTCAACGCCTCCACTTCCGAGTGGAAGCCTTCCACCACCTACTACTGGCCGAAGAACGCCACCGTTGACTTCCTTTGCTACTATCCTTACGGAATGAGCGGCATCGCCATCACTCCTTCCACTATCAACTATACCGGCATCGACGTGGAGGCCGGCCAGACCGACATTATGTATGCCGACAAGGCTGTCGGTTATACCGACAACGTGGATGAGGTCAACGACGGCATCAACGGTTACACCGGTGTGCCTACCGTGTTCCACCACGCCCTCGCAAAGGTCCGCGTCATCGTGGAGCTTGCCTACAACCACAAGCAGGAAGCTGACGGCACCGTCACCGACTGGACCGTCAATGTAAACAGCGCATCCCTGAGCGGCTTCTACAAGGCCGGCAAATGCGCCCTGACCCTCGCTTCCAGCCCTGCTACCGGAATTGTCGGCTGGGACAAGCCTGCAGATGCCGACGGCAACTTCGTGTGGACCCCCGACGGCACCACCACCAGCCAGAACGGCACTTTCTCCGGCGCTATCACTCCCGGCAACCAGTATGAGGCCATCTCCGAGTTCTTCGTGCTGCCCCAGACTCTTGCAGCCGGCCAGCAGAAGATCAACCTCGGCCTCACCGTGGCTACCACCCGCAATGGTGCCCCCTTCCTCAACGAGACCTTCACCACCAGCGCCGACCTCTATCTTGCCACCCTCCCCGCTTGGCAGATCAACAACGTGATCACCTACAAGATTATCATTGCTCCTACCGCAAGTGCAGGCAACGGCGGCAATCCCGGCCAGCCCGTGGATCCCAATGATCCCGACCTGAGCGATGCCGTCATCACCTTCGACCCTGCCGTCAACGGTTGGGACAACATCGGTGTGGAGACCGTCATCAACATCTAAAAACCTTAGCCCGGCGGGGGTGATACCCTTCCGGGTTGCCATTATGAAAAGTAGTATAAAATACATATCCTTTGCGCTTCTGCTCCTCGCCCTGGCCTCTTCCTGCAAGAGGGACGAGCTGCCGAAAGGGGAGAAGTTGTGCTTCGCTCCTTCCGTGGTTCCGGAGACGAAAGGTTTCCTGGAAGCATCCGGGCTTGACGTGGTGGGTACCAGGGTGAAGGTGTACGACTATCTGTCCGATTTTGAGGGTACCATCGTTTCCGGCGGCACCCAGACCGACATACTTCCCGGGCAGACGGTAAAGTACATCGACGACGTGGTCACCTACGACGGCGGAACGTTCTGGCCTTATGTGGGCGGCAATGAGTACCGCTGGACCAAGAGCGGCACCCACAGTTTCTTCGGCTGGCTGGATTTCGACAAGGCCTGCGGCGCTTCCGGCACTTCTACCTCCGGATTCTTCGGTTTCGACCCTGCGTTTGACGAAAGCACCCGGATACTGACCACGCCGACCTATACCTTCCAGGCGCTTGAGAGCGTGCCGCAATATGATTTTGTATTTGCCAAGCAGGTGATAAAGAGGGATGCCGCTTCAGGCGACTACTCCTACATAGCCCTTCAGTGCAAGCACCTTTTCACTGCCATCAGCCTCACTTTCGAAAACAAATCGACGTCCAGCAACATTGAAATTACAGGCTTGAGCACTCTCTACGAGGGGACAGACCTCTTCCTGCACAAAGGCTGGGCTACTATCGACTTCTCTTCGGATTCCGAAAACATAACCCCGGAATACCACCTTGAGACCGATGCCTCGAAGCCTTTCTTCTCCGCCTCCAAAATGGCAGGCAAGATTGTGGCTCCCGACGAAAAGTACGACGTGTTTTCCGGCGCCAAGATGAGCGGCACCGGAGCCGGAGTGTATTATATGACCTGGCCTCTGACGGCCTTGCAGGCTGCTCCTCAGGATATTATCGGTCAGGACATTTTCGGCGACCCTATCTATGACCCCAGGAATGCGGTTCTCGAGCTCAAGTTCAGGGTCAACGGCGGTGCCGAAGAAAGCGCCCGTGTCAGTTTCCCATTCCGTGAGTGGAAAGCCGGCACCAGGGTCCACCTCAACATCGAGTTTACCGACAAGTCGATTCAGATTGTCAGCGAGACCATCCCCTGGGATTACAACGAGCACGAGATGAGTTTCAACTCCGAATCCATCACTACGCCCGGCGATGGTAAGCTGAAAGTCAATTATCCTACTCCAGAGGGCAAAATAGTGCACCTTACTACTGAGAATCCTGTAGCCCAGTGCGAGCTCTCTATTTCCTCCCTCAAGGGCGCGACTCTTGTGATCAAGAAGATCGGTGCCTATCCCGCTTATTTTGACATCGTTCCCTCGGAAATTACCATTACCGGCGGGCGACTCATTTTCGAAGTCCGTCCTTCAGCTCTCGATACCGGCGGAGAGGAGCGCACGATTCAGCTTTCGTTTACTGTCGTGCTTCCCAATGACCGTGAGATAGAGGGAGATGCCGAGCTGATCGACAAAGACCGTAACTATATATTCTCCAGACGATAATGAAGAAGATTAGAAGCATATTGGCCCTTGCCCTTCTTTGTATGATGCCTCTTTCCTGCCTGCAGGAGAGCGGTATTCAGACTGAAGACCCCGAAGGCGAAGGAATCGTTCTGGACATTCGCTGCCTCGACCCCCAGACCAGGGCCGGGATGAACGGAGTGCGGGACGGAGAGAATGATTGGAATGAGAATCTGCTCTCCACCCTGGACGTGTTCTTCTATCCTGAAGGAAAGACCAATCAAGATGCTGTGCTTCATCAGCGTTTTACTCCCGGAGAGTCTGACGGAGATGCTTCCGTGACCACCTATACCACTGACTCCTTCGTCAGCAGCACCCTTGCTCCCGGCGCCAATACTTCATTCTGGGTATATGTGGTTGCAAATTATCCGGGCACGATGGTAAGTGACGAAAGCAATCTCTCCGGCACTTCCGTCCCGGCGCTGAAAGCCTTGCCTTTGAGTTGTGATTTCAGTGCCGCCTCCGGCCACCTGCAGGACAGCTTCGTTATGGATGGTCTTGCCCAGGTTACCGGCGTACAGAAGAACAAGCGGCTTATTGCCAAGGGCCTTGTGAAACTTCGCAGGCTCGCTTCCAAGATTTCCGTGCAGCTCAATATCAAGGACACCGTGCAGGTAACTCGTGTGACGAAGATAGAAGAAGAGGAGGTCGTGTACAAGGAAGTCTGGGAGCCTATGCTCAACGGCCTCCATATGTATATTGAGAACGGCGTGAGCAATACTACGCTCTCAGGCAAGCCCTCTGACAGCCCGGTGTATTTCTCCTACAAGAACAACCAAATGAGCTTTACGAAGAGCACGGATCCGAAGTATGCCGGTTATCCCTGGCTCACGGACCCGACTTATGTGTATCCTCAGCGTTGGACTTACGCATCCCACACGCCTCCCACCGTTGAGCCGTCCATAAAGCTCATCCTCCCCTGGCGCCGCCGCAATGATTCGGCGCACAACGTCACGGCCACACAGAAGCAGTTCTATTACAAAGTCATCATCCCTGATGATACCAGGGCTGATGCGGCTGATACCACATATCTCCGCAATTTCGTCCAGAACAACTGGTACCGTTTCAAGCTGGACGTGGGTATCCTCGGAAGCGAGACCGACGAAGCCTCCATCCAGGTGAACGGGCACTACTATGTGCTTGAGTGGCAGGACAAGGAAGTGGTCATCAAGCACGCCGTCATCGGTCAGGCGCGCTTCCTGTCCGTGGAACCGAAGGAGTATGTGCTCAACAACGTCCCGGACGTCGATATGCTCTTCACTTCTTCGCACCCTGCTGCCCTGACAAAGGTGAAGGGCGGCTCGGAGCTGGATATCACTGCCACGAAAGCCTACTATGGCACGCAGAATGCCGGTACGACCTATGGCGGAGGCACAGTGCGTGTTGCGGCTGCCGGCAATCCTGATTATGCTGAAGGGCAGAAGTACATCGAGTACACGGCCGCCCAGCGTAAGGCTCTCAACAACGGTGAGGACTGGATGAAGGTGGAAGGTACTTATGTCAAGTACTACCACACGCTCAACAACAACTACAATGCCGGAGAGTCTTTTGACTGCTCTCCGTACATTGTCCGTTACAATCTCTACCACGCCGACCACGTTGAAGAGAGCATCTACAAGCAGTCGGTGAAGATAACGCAGTATCCGGCTCTTTATATTACTTCTGAATTGTCAAATGGCTATGTTTCTGTAAACAACCAGAGAAGCACAAGCGGAATTACCGATAGTGAAGGTAATAATATAGGTAGCGTCGTTAATGCGTCTACTGTCAATGGCGTCGGGGACAACAATAATCAGAATCAGTACACAGTACACGTTACAGTGCTTCCTGCCGACTCCAACTATATGATTGGGGATCCGAGGACTGATGGCTCTTCTGAAATTGTAACAACTCTTTCAGGCTTGAATTCAGCGGCTAATTATCGTGCTACCGCTGAAAATACGCAAGCTATTATCGCGCCAGTAATGAAGATTGCATCTTCCTATGGAAAGACGAACGCTTTGTGGTATCGTAATGCGAGAACCCGCTGTGCTGCTTATCAGGAAAATGGTTATCCTGCGGGACGTTGGAGGCTTCCTACGGATGCGGAAATCGAGTTTTTGGTGACTTTGTCTGAAAAGGGAATCATACCGACATTGTTTAGCCCAGGCGGGCAGAATAACAACGGAACTGCATATTATAGTTATTATTGGGCCGGTGGATATGAAGCATATTACGGCTCCGGTTTCTCCAATATGGAGAGCAGAAGTGGGGATGAATCCACCTGGAATAACCAAAGTTATCAGTATGATCAGTATTTCGGTACGACAAGATATAGATATCATTCGGTTTATACCCGCTGCGTGTACGATGTTTGGTACTGGGGAGAAGAGCAGGATAGTTCGCATATGACCTCCTGGGGAGGGTTCCAGACCACAAAATAATTAGTTTGATGAAAAAGTTTCTATACATATTCTTGGCCGCTGCGCTGGTCTTCTCCTGCACTCGTCTGGAGCAGGAAAACCCGGCTCCGCAGGTGGAACTCGACGAAGACGGAGGTCCCGAGGGCAAGGTCCTGGTGCGTTTCAGCGTGACCCTCCCTGAGCTTACTCCCAGCACGAAGGCCCTTGGAGACACCCCGGAAGGCGATCTTAAGAATATTTATATAGCCGTATTCGGCAGTTCCGCATACCTTAAAGAGTATGTACAGGCGACCCCTGTGCTTGCCACCCAGAACGGCTCTCTCGGCGGCAACGACAACCGTTACGAGTTTGTGGCTCAGCTGACTCTCAGCGAGAACAGCAAGCGCCGCATCCATATTATTGGCAACGGTCCCGACCGTATGGATTACGACCAGGAGACCACCCTGATTCCGTCCCTTCTAAGCGAGCCCGGACAAGGCGCGTACTGGCAGTCTTTCATCGTCCCCGGCATCAAGGCCAAGCGCGATGCCGACGGCAACCTTATCGGCGCCGATACCGTGACCATTGGCGGTGAGACCGTTTATGCCGGTACTGGTACTTTCGTAATCTCTGATGAGACCCAGGCCTATTTTAACGACATCCCCCTGATTCGCAATTTTGCAAAGATTGTGGTCGAAG
This sequence comes from uncultured Bacteroidales bacterium, assembly GCA_900318565.1. Taxonomy (GTDB): domain Bacteria; phylum Bacteroidota; class Bacteroidia; order Bacteroidales; family UBA932; genus Cryptobacteroides. The sequence continues at coordinate 5,097 of ONLD01000006.1, read as the reverse complement.
ACGTGGCGGGCAGCAATTTCGTGACTCAGTCTTTTGCAGCCGTTAACGTGCCCACGCAAGGCTCGCTTGCACCGTATTATGCCGGCGGATTCGTGTATAATTACGAGAATAAGAGCTACACCGAACTGAAGGAGACCCTTCAATATCCTGCCCTGCTCCCTATTGGCACAGCTTTCAATAAAGATGTCCCTAGCAAGGCTGATTTCATTTCTCCTTCTTCATCTACAGCTACTGTCCCGAGGTCTTCCAGTTTCTTCCTCTATGAGCGCCCGGTGCCCAATGAGGAACAGGAGCCTACCGTAGTTATTATCTACGGCCATTATACAGACCCGGATACTGATGACGGCGTGGACAGCTCCGGAGACTATTTCTACAAGGTGGACTTGATGGAGAATAAGGATTACTATCCTATTTACCGTAATTTCAAATACCGTATCCAGATTCGTTCAATCCTTAAGCCCGGTGCTGATACGCCTGAAGATGCACTTGTGTCAATGGGTAGCGGCGATGTGTCTGCCGATATCTCCACCCAGACCCTGACCGACATTTCCGACGGCCAGAGCCGTATCCTTGTCACTGAAATGAGCCGGACCTTGATCCGCAAGTATCCGTATGAGGATAACGGCGAGACGGTGGAGCTTGTGCTGAAATATAAGTTTATTCCGGATGTGAATAAATACACGGGAGCCAACACCGAGCCGGACCACAACAACAACTACACCACCGGCACCCCTACGGAAGCGAATCCTGTGACCATTTCCCTGCAGTCAGTTTCCTCTAATGTTATCACTGGCTATACTGTTGATGCCGCCGATGACTCCCAGGGCTGGCGCGCAATAAGGATTACTACCGATGATCCGCACGCGAATATGCGTTCGCAGTATATCAGGGTTTCAGGTACGGTCCCGGCAGTACTCAACGGAACCGAAGTCGTCAGGGAGGAAAGCACCCTGTACCGTAACGTTACTTATACAATGTTGAGCCGTCAGACGATGACGGTCTCCTGTGATCCTGTGAAAGTGCTGAAGAAGCAAGGTGAGCTTATGGAAGTAGGAATTACAATTCCTAAGAATCTCCCTGCCAGTATGTTCCCTCTCAAGTTCTATATCGAGGCGGAAGCAATGAGCCTTACTCCCGACAACGGCCGCACGGAAGAAATTCTGCAGGACAACAACCTGCCCGTGGTCACGGGAGATTCCATAATCAATTCCGACAATACCTCTTTCCAGTTTGTCCGCACCCTCTCCAAGACGGACTATGACAAGCTGACGAAGGCGGACAAGTTCAAGTCCGGAAATACCGTCACTCTCTCTTGTTTCTTCAAGACCAACAAGGCCGAGAGCGCTTCGGCGGTGTACGTGAGCAACGAGTACTTCAATACTGCAAATTCTTCGTTCAGTAATTATAAGATCAAGGATTTCACCAACTTGATGTTTACCGACGGAGTTCCCAATGACGCCGGCGTGGCGGCGCCGTTCTCTTTCCATATGGATGAGAGCGACCCCCTGCCGGAGAAGGTCTATTTCCAATTTGACGGAGTCAGGCCCACGGCGACTTCAGGTCTCGCCCTGGTCAACGATTCTTCCGACCCGCACAACGGATGGTACTGGTATTCTCCTACCTCGACGGCGGTAGCTGCCCTCAGGGACAACTACACTCCGACGATCAACCTTGCTACCACTCGTACCGGTGCTGATGCGACCGTGACGATTGAGGCTGATGAGTATAATCCGGCCAGTTATCACTTCGTGCCGAAGACCTTCCCGTCCAGCGGATTCTACACTACTGCAGGAGGCACGACCACTATGACAAGTGTTTCGGCAAGGGCAGGCAGGACCGTTTACTATCGATTCAGCTACGACTCTTCCGACAGCGACCTGCAGCCCGTCAAGCTGCTCCCTGTCGGCTTAGGCAGCCCGACCTCTACCACCGGAACAATCTCCGGTCCGGAAGCAAGCGGATACTATATTTACACTCCTACCCGTACAGCAACGACCGATCATCGCATCACTTGGACGACGCAGGCTGTCACAGCAGGCTCCACCTCAAGCGTGACCCTTTCTTCCGCGCATTATGTCAACAGTCTCGTGTCCACTATAGCCCGCACTGCTTCAGTCTGGCGAACAGGGAATTACACCATTAACCTGAAGACCAATAATGGAGATGAGCCCAGTTTTACGACAGCGCCTCAAAATGTAGTGTTTAGCAACACTGTGCAGGGTGGTAATGGCAACAACAGGTATCAGGAGATGGGTTATATGGAGAATACCGGCTCTTGGTGGAGACCCAATTACATATATTACTCAGGTTCCTTCGTTGTCACTGCACCTTCTAATTATGAAGACAGCCGTATTACCAGGATAGATATGGCGTATAACCAATCTGCACAGACCGTTACCGTGGTTGGTGATGTAAGCGGAACTTCCACCTTGTCCACCAAGACGCGCTGGAATTCAAGTTCTACCGGAGAAGGAGGTGGCGACAACACCGTGACCGTGACTATGGCTTGTACGAACAGTACGCAGTACAACAACCGCAATCAGCTCACTTCGATTACCGTGTACTACGGATACTGGGATGATTAGTTAAATCGTCTCTTAAGCAAGGCGGGAGAGAATCTGAAAAGATCTCTCCCGTTTTGGTGTTATTAGGGGGATTCGGGAGAAATCTGGCCGGTTCCGCTCCCGTTCACTTCCTGCACCGTTCCCCCGCACCGCTCTCGTCCTGCTGCCGGGAGCTCCCGTCCTGCCGCCTGCAGTGCGCCAGGCGCGTCCCTGCCGCGCGGCCGCGAAGGGGGCCTAGATGTGGCCGCCGCCCTGGGCGTTGAGTTCCTCGTCCACTTTGTTCTTCTCTGCCATCAGAAGGTCCAGGAGCCAGTCTTTCTGCTCGTCCACGAGGCCGAGGTCCCTGCACGCGCTTTCGTAGCGCGCAATGACGGCTTCCTGGTAGCGGTGGTAGCGCATAGACTTGAGGATTTCTTCTTCAATAGTCTCGTGCTCAATCTCGTAGCTGTCTTTGTAGTACTCCTTGTACACCTTTTCCGAGGTGTAGCGTATGCAGAAGAAGAACAGGCCGGAAGCCAGGATGACTATCCCGAGGATACCCAGCAGCAGGGGCACTTTATTGATGAGGCCCAGCATACCGAGGGTGGAGCCGGACAGGAATATCACCAGGGCGACAAGCTCGCTGCGGTGGTTCTTAAAGATTGAGGATATCTTCATAATCGGTAAGAATGTTCGTGGTTCGGTTTTGGAGCATCTGGATACGGAAGGAATTCTCGGCTTCCTTGGAGTCCAGGGCTTTCTGGTACGCGCGGCGCGCCAGGAGCATCTGGTTGTTTTTCTGCCTCATTTCGTCGAGGTTCTGTCTCAGCTGCCACTGGGAGAACAGGATGGCGAAAAACGCAATCGCAAACATCACCAGGAATCCGATAAGGATGGTGTTCTGGTTCTGGTGCATCAGCCTTTCGGCTTCCTGACGGAGCTGGGCGTTGTTCATTTCGGCGTCGAGGATGGCCATATCTTCGTTCTGCACTTTGATATAAATTGAGTCCTTCTCCGCCATAAGACTGGAAAGCTCTCCGTATGCAGGCTCGAAGGAGCCGCCGGCCGCATAGATTCCGTGCTTGAGGGCGTGGCGCATACGGGCGGTGCCCAGCGAGTCGGCCTTGGCCAGTGCCTCTTCCAGGAGGCCTTTGGACTGAAGGTAGGCCACATCCATTTCGTAGCGCGAATCATTGTCGGCCTGCACTTTGTAGAGCGGGTCGCTCACAAGGGCGTCGTATGTCTTCCAGAAGGCCTTCCAGTCTTCCTTTGCGTTGTAGAGGTAGGCCCGCGTCATCTGCGTCTTGGTGTGCAGGGAAGGGAAGAATTGCTGGTACTCTTCCGCCTTGACGCAGAATTCCTCCGCTTTCTCGAACTCGCGCATCTTGATGTACTCCTGCGCTATCAGGATGTAAAGGTTGGGCAGTTCCTGCTCGCAGCGAGCTTCCTTGCAGTAATCTGCCGCCATCGTGAAGTTCTGGATGGCAAGGTAGGAATTGGTGCGGTAGCTCTGGATGAGGCCGATGATGCGGCGGGCGTACATCTTGCCCAGGGCGCTTTTCTCCTCGCCCGCTATGCGCTCCATTGCGCGCGCCTCAAGCATTGCGTCGGAGGCCCTGCCGATGTGGATCAGTAATTGGCAGTACTCGTGGATCACGGGGTAGTAGAAAGAACGAGTGTCCTTGCGCTTTTCGAGCATACGCTTGATTTCCCCCACGGCCTCATCCATCCTCTCGTACTCGCCCAGGGCGAAGCGCACCGGGAATTCTAACGAGAGGGCGAGGCAGCGGTAGCGGAAATTCTGCTGCTCGGTGCCGACCCTGTAAAGGGAATCGGACAGATGCAGATTGTCGGGATTGAACTGCTGCATACGCCCCCAGGCATAGCGCTGGAAGGTGTCGTCATCAACCTTGAGCCGGTTGACGATCTGCGCCCCTGCCCCTGCGGGACGGAGCAACAACAGGACATACGCGAGCGAAATAAACAGTAGCTTCCGCATCTATTTCTCTGCTTTCCTGGCCTCTACGAGCTGGAGCTGCGTCACCACGCAGCTGAGCAGCTTTTCCATAATGATGGGCTTCATAATGAAGTCGTTTGCTCCCACGTTGAAGCCCTTGACCACATCTTCGTTGGAGTTTAGTGCGGAGAGGATGACGATCTGGATGTCGGCAGTCTCGGGATTGGCGCGCAGGCGGCGTATAACTTCAAATCCGTCGAGCACGGGCATCATAAGGTCGAGCAGGATAAGATCCGGCTTTTCGGCGGCAACTGACTGGAGGGCCTGCTCGCCGTTGGCTGCGGTCTTGATACGGAAATTGAAGCGTCCCAGCATCTTCTGCACCAGCAGGAGGTTGAGGGGAATGTCATCCACTGCAAGGACAAGGAACTTCGAGTAATCGTGGTTTTGCGCGTATAAAGGAGTCATTGCAAAATATGTTTAGTTTTCGTTGGTCTTGATTTTCACTGCGAATACGAACCTGGCGCCTGGTCCGGGGTAGGACGTGTCGAGGAACACCCTGCCGCCCATACGTCCGGCGATGTCCCGGCATATACT
>ONLD01000020.1 GCA_900318565.1 uncultured Bacteroidales bacterium | reverse complement strand
TCCGGTCGGTTGACGAAGGCAAACAATTGGGTCGTTATGATCCGCGGAAATCATGATGACCCCGCCTATTTCCAGGAGCAGCGTATCCATCACGAGCGGTTCCGTTGCATTCCTGACTATAGCATCGTTACTGCGTGCGGGCATTCCATCCTCTGCATCGGCGGAGCCATCAGCATAGATAGGACGTATCGCCTTGCTGTCGATTCACGGCCTCATTCCGCCCAGACGGCTTGTTTCTGGGCGGATGAGATGCCGTATTATGACGAAGAGGCCTTAGCTGAAATAAACGCTAAACACAAGGTCGGTATTGTTGTGACTCACACTTCCCCTTCATTCTGCGAACTGCTCACGAAAGATGGGCTTATGTGCTGGGCCAAGAGGGACGAGACTTTGCTGGTGGATTGTGAGCGAGAAAGGGCAATCCTGGATCGGATCTTTGACTCATTGTTCGAGGCAGGACAGCCTCTCACCCACTGGTTTTACGGTCACTTCCACCAACCATTTATGGAATTCTCTTTTCAATGCTTGATATTATGGAGTTCAAGGAAGTATTACGGGAGTGACACTCCCCTGCCGGTCAAAGAATGAGTCGGAAGGCCGCGGTACAAGTCAATTTGCAAAGCACTTAGAATCAGCGAATTGTATTTGCCAGAAAATGCCAAAAATCTGGAAATAAAGCGCTTGTACCGATTAAAAACATAAAACGCTGATACTGTTGTGGTTAAGCTAAATGCATCGACAAATAATTGCTCGATAATCAGTTAGTTACAAACCAGCTCAAACTTATTCGCATCCGAGTTGGTTTTCGTTTTGTGGAGTCAGGGAAAAAACATACATTTGCAAAGAAACCATCCCCTTTATCCGGCGCTATGGACACTAATCCTTTGTTTGAATTCTCCGACCGGGCAGAGCTCCGGCAGTGGCTTGAGGAGAACCACGGTACGACGCCCTTCTGCTGGGTGGCGACGACGCGCGGTAAGGAGCCCCGCTGCGGCGCTATCCCCTACCCGGAGGTCGTCGAGGAGTGCCTTTGCTTCGGTTGGATCGATTCCACCGCCAAGCGCCTGGATGAGGGTCGGCAGGCGCAGCGGATTTCCCCGAGAAAGAAAGGCAGCACCTGGACCATCCTGAACACCAGGCGCTTCAGGGACCTTGATGAACGGGGCCTTGTGACGGAGGCAGGATGGAAGGCGTTCCGCGAGGCCGGAAAGAAGGAGTTCGTAGATGAGCGGGACCTGATGAAGATTCTCCGGCAGCTGGACGGTTTGGGCATCCGCTACTGGGTGGACGGCGGCTGGGGCGTGGATATCCTTGCAGGAAGGCGCACCCGGCGGCACCGTGACCTGGATATCGATTACGACAGCAGGGAGACAGGGACAATCCTTTCTTCCCTCAAGGATGCAGGATTCGTAGTGGAAACCGACTCTATGCCCGTCAGGATGGAACTGCACCATCAGGAACTGGGCTACCTTGACATCCATCCCTTCGAACTCTTCCCCGACGGCAGTGCCCGCCAGGCCGACGGGCAGGGCGGATGGTTCGAGTTCACACCTGACCTATTCGCCTCGGCTGTATTCGCCGGACGCGCCATTCCCTGCATCTCCGTCAAGGGACAGCGGCTATTCCACACCGATTACGAGCTGCGCAAGAAAGATATCCACGACCTTGAAATCCTGTCTGCTTTGGACTGAGTCTTTTCATCACCATCTATTCATACTTATCAGCGATGGCATATGATTTCAAGAAAGAAAACCGGATGCTGCTACCTCAGCTCCAGCACAGGGGCGAAGGCGCAGGACTTACGGGAAATAATGCTATCTTTGTATGCTATGAGCCACAAAACTTGCACGATAAGCGGCCGGGAGTGCTATATAACCGACTCCGTCCACCCAAAATATATACTCATTCAGACGCTTGGGGACCACGAACGCGCCATCTTTGACCGGACGGCAGATCTGATTGCCGGGGCGGCCGGCGTCCCTTTCGTCCTTGCTGCCTTCCAGATATTCGGCTGGGACCTGGACCTCACCCCTTGGCACGACGATGCCATCAATCGCAAACCCGAAGTGGGGACCCGGACCGGCGATACGCTCCGATACGTAACTGAATCGCTTCTGCCTGCGCTGGAGGCCGAATATGGGAATCTTCCCGTAATCCTTGGCGGCTACTCCCTGGGCGGACTCTTTGCCATCTGGTCAGCCGTACAGACGGACCGTTTTGCAGCCATCGCCGCAGCATCGCCTTCCCTCTGGATTAGAGACTGGCTGGACTATGCGGAAGCACATCCAGTGCAAGCCGGGAAGGTCTATCTGAGCCTGGGCGACCAGGAAGAGCACGTGAAGAACCGCGCCATTGCCCGTGTCGGCGATAGTGTTCGAGGTGAATATGAACTTCTTAAGACACAGCTTGGAAGAGAAAACTGCACGCTGGTCTGGAATCCCGGAGGTCATTTCCAGGACGGAGACAAAAGGCTGGCGGCCGCTTTCTCGTGGTGCATCAAAGAATTGGAGGTCAAGTGAAAGATATCTGATGAAAACCATAGAAGTAGTTGCCGCAATAATCCGCAGAGGAAACGCCGTATTTGCCACCCAGCGGGGCTACGGGCCCTGGAAAGACTTCTGGGAATGGCCCGGCGGCAAGGTCGAGGATGGAGAGACGCCCCGTGAGGCCCTGGTCCGCGAAATCCGCGAAGAGCTCGACACTGAAATCCGCATCGACAAGTTGCTGCAGACCGTGGACTGGGATTACCCGGATTTCCACCTGCATATGCATTGCTATATGTGTACCCTGCTCAGCGGTTCCCTGCACCTCAACGAGCACGAAGACGCCCGCTGGCTGGAAATTGCAGGCCTACGCAGCGTTCGTTGGCTCCCGGCCGACGAAGGATTGCTGCCGCTGATAGAAGATGAACTGGCGCAATAAGCGGACGGCGCCCTACTCCAAGTAACGCCCGCGCAGGGTCTGAATGTCTTCGTCCGTTAGGCCCATCGGGCCTTTGAGATAAGCCTCCAGGGAACCGTAACGGCTGTCTACTTCTTCAAGTGCCCTTACGAAATTCTCCGTATTGGCTCCGAGGAAGGCCTTGACCACTCCCATTTCGTCCTCCTTGCCGCCCAGGAACCGCACGCGGCGGGAATATTTACGCACATCTTTCTCATAGACACGGTTGGTGGCATCGAAGTCGGCAACTATGGTCTCCCTGTCGGCTCCGAGCGCGGAAAGCAGCAGCGCAGAAGCGATGCCGGTGCGGTCCTTCCCCTGCGTGCAATGAAACAGCACAGCCCCGTTCTCCGTGTCGACGACGATACGGAAGAAGCCTGCTAACTGCTTCTGGCTCTCTTCGTCGAAAAGGAGTATGGGATACATATTCCTTGCGACTTCCCTTGCATTCTCGTTGAACGCAGCGATCAGGATTACTTTTTTTATGTCGAACCTTTTGCGTTTGGTGAACTTTTTCACTTCGCTTTCACTCATCCTGGACGCGGCATTGCCCGTGGCGTCTATTGGAAGGGCTATGTACTCGGCCCCGGGTATTTCCCGGTCAAGTTTGCCGGGCTTTTCCTCTTCCTTGCGGAAATCAACAATCTTGGAGACGGGAAGGCCGGAAAGAAAGCGTATGTCGGCATCTGTGGCATCGGCAATGTGGGCGGCGCGGAGCAGCAGCCCGTCCCGGATCTTGCGTCCGTCCTGAACTGCATAGCCGCCCAAATCCCTGGCATTGACTATAGACTTAACGGGGAGGAACTGCTGGGCGGAAACGGACAATGAGGCGGCCATAAATGCAAATGAATAAATATGCGAAAACAAGGCAAAGATAACATTATTATATTTAACTTTGCAAAAAACCACGAGTGCCCTAAAGAACGCAAAAGATGAAACAGCCCATCCAGGATAGCACCGCACAGAGGGAGAGAGAAATCTACAAGGTCACGCTGGCCGGCAGTGCGGTCAACGTCATCCTGACGGCGTTCAAGTTTGTCGCCGGCATACTCGGGCGCAGTTCCGCTATGGTGGCTGACGCCATCCATTCCCTTTCGGACCTGCTCACGGACGCCGTCGTAATGGTGTTCGTGCACATCAGCAGCAAGCCCGCCGACAGCAAATATGACTACGGCCACGGCAAGTTCGAGACTCTGGCCCAAGCGATCATCGGCGTGGCGCTGCTCGTGGTAGCAGGCGGAATTTTCTACGATGCGGCCGTGCATCTGATGAAATGGTTCGGTGGAGAGAATCTGCCAAAACCGGGAATGCTTGCACTATGGGCGGCTCTGGCGTCAATTATCCTTAAAGAACTGACATTCCAATATACGCGACGTGCGGAGAAGGCCCTGCACTCCCCTGCGCTGGAGGCCAATGCCTGGCACCACCGCAGCGACGCCCTCTCCTCACTCGCCACCCTCGTCGGCATCGGCGGCGCCATTCTCCTCGGAGACCGCTGGACCGTACTCGACCCCGTGGCTTCGATACTGGTGACTCTCTTCATCGTGCGCGTGGCCTGGAAACTGCTCAAGGAATGTTTCGGCGACCTGCTGGAGGCCTCGCTGCCAGAAGAAGTGGAGAAGGAAATCCTGGACGTGATTTCGTCTTTCCCCGATGTGTCGGACCCGCACAACCTGCGTACGCGCCGGATCGGCAGCCGCTACGCCATTGAATTCCATATCCGTATGGACGGCGACATCCCGCTGGTCAAGGCCCACTCCCGCGCCCACGACATCGAGAAGGTGCTGAAAGAAAAATTCGGAGACAACACGCACATAGTCGTACACGTCGAACCGGTCAAGTCCATTCCGAAGGACTAAGTTTTGATTCGGGCAAAAAATTGCCTATTTTCGCATTATGAGACGAACGTTACTGCTCTGCACATTGCTGCTCGGCCTGTCCTGTCCGCTGCCTGCACAGGACTTCGGTCCCCGCAACGAAGGCGCGGCCGGAGTGATGGCCCCATACGTATTCCCCGAGCTTCGGGACACGCCCCCGCCCTCTGGCTACAAGCCCTTCTATATCAGCCACTACGGCCGCCACGGATCAAGATACCACATCGCCTCCGTGCTGAAGAGCAATCTTCCTGCAGAAATGGAGCGGGCCCGCGAGAAAGGCGGCCTGACGGCGCAGGGTGAAAAACTGCTGGACGAGATGCTCGAAGTCGTGCGTGCCCACGACGGCAAGGACGGAGACCTTTCGCAGCTCGGCGCCCTCCAGCACAGACTGCTCGCCGAAAGGATGTACAAGCGCTATCCCGCCGTGTTCCGTCGCGGAGGCCGGGAAGTCAGCTGCCGCTCCTCGCTGCTTCCCCGCTGCATCATTTCTATGTCGAGTTTCGGCACTTCCCTTCAGCAGCAGGACAAGCGTCTGAATATCTCCTACAGCACCGGCCAAAAGGATTTTCAACTCCTGTGCCACCCGTACGAGGACGTCAAATCCAACCGCCGTTTCCTGGATTCGCTGGACGCCGCCAGAAGGCCCTGCGAATTCGATCCTGCGCCCCTCGTGAAGAGACTTTTCAAACCGAGATATGAGCCCGCAGACCCACAGGCCGTGGCAAAGAGCATTTACCACCTCGGCAGCATTGAGGCAGGAATCGGAATGAAACCAGTCATCCTCGATGCCTTCACTCCGGAAGAGCTTCGCACCCAGTGGAGGCTCTACAACGAATGGATTTTCGGAGATATGGGCAACTCTTCCGAACTCGGAGCCCGCATCCTCCCCGCTGAAAATGACCTTCTCGATGACTTCATCCTCCTTGCCGACAAGGCCGTCTCCGGAGAAGGGCACGCCGCCGACTTGAGGTTCGGCCACGACAGCGGCCTGCTTCCGCTCGCAGGCAGAATGGGCCTCGAAGGCTTCTGCACGCCCATTCCCGTCGCGGGCGCATCCGCCGAATGGCTTTCCCAGGAGCGCATTCCCACGGCAGCCAACCTGCAGATGGTGCTGTATCGCAAGAAGGGAGCCCCCGTACTCGTGAAATTCCTTTACAATGAAATTGAGACCCTCATCCCCGCGCTGGAGCCAGTAAAGGGCCCCTACTACCGCTGGGAGGATGTCAAACAATACTGGAGAAGCAATGACTGAAGACATACTTAAAGATCTATTTGAATCCTACACGGGAGTCACTCTGGCCGAAAAGACCGAGCTTCCCACTTCCGGCAGCCACCGCAGATACTACCGCCTCAAGGGAGGCAACATATCGATTATAGGTGTCTCCGGCACCAGCCTGGAGGAAAACAGAGCCTTCATCGCCCTGTCCAGGCATTTCAAAGAGAAGGGGCTGCACGTGCCTACCGTGCTCGCAGTAGCCGAAGACGGTATGTCTTACATACAGGAAGACCTCGGCGAGAAGCTGCTGTTCGACCACCTCACAGGCGGGCGAGAAAGCGGCCTGTACAGTTCCTACGAGACTTCCCTGCTGTGCCGGACCATAGAAGAGCTGCCTAAAATCCAGTTCAAGGGCGCCGAGGGTCGGGACTGGAGCGTCTGCTACCCCCAGGCGGCATTCGACGAGAGGATGGTCGATTTCGACCTCAACTACTTCGAATACTCTTTCCTGAAGGCCACGGGGCTGGAATTCAACGAAGGCTCCCTGCAGGATGACTTCGAGCGTCTCAAGGCCGACCTGCTGAAGGACCGGGACAATACCTTCCTGTACCGCGACTTCCAGGCCCGCAACGTCATCATACGCGACGGCGAGCCCTGGTTCATCGACTATCAGGGCGGGCGGCGCGGCCCCATCTACTACGACGTTGCCTCCTTTATCTGGCAGGCTCGCTCGCGCTATCCCGAAGAGCTCAAGCAGGAACTCATCAAATCCTACCTGAGGGCCCTGCGCAGCTACACTGACGTGGACGAAGACCACTTCCGGGAGCGACTGCGCCTGTTCGTGCTTTTCCGTACGCTCCAGGTATTGGGCGCCTACGGATTCCGGGGCTATTTCGAAAAGAAGCCTCATTTCCTTGCCAGCGTACCCTATGCCCTGGACAACCTGCGCTCGCTGCTGAAGACCCCGTTCGCCGACTACCCCTACCTCAACGCAATCCTGAGCAAGCTGACCACAATGCCGCAGTTCTACGAAATCGAAGCGGACAGGAGGCTGGAGGTCCACGTGTACAGCTTCGCCTACAAGAAGGGCATCCCTGCCGACACCACCGGCAACGGCGGCGGATACGTATTCGACTGCCGTTCCATCAACAACCCGGGCAAATACGAGCACTACCGCCAGTTCAACGGCAACGACCCCGAAGTCATCAAGTTCCTTGAAGACGACGGCGAGGTGCTGGTGTTCCTCAAGAGTGTGTACAAGCTGGTGGATGCGCACGTAGAGCGCTTCATAGAGCGCAAATTCACCCACCTGCAGGTCTGCTTCGGATGCACCGGAGGGCAGCACAGGTCCGTTTTCTGCGCCGAGAGGCTTGCGCGGCACCTGAGCGAGAAGTACGATGTGCGCGTCAAGCTGACGCACCGCGAACTGGATATCGAAAAGAGCCTCTAGCCTATGAAAGCGATGGTCTTTGCTGCGGGGCTGGGCACGAGGCTGCGCCCCATCACGGACAGCCTTCCCAAGGCTCTGGTCCGCGTGGGCGGGGAGCCGCTGCTCTGCCACGTGCTCAAGAAGCTTGCCGCCTCCGGCTACGACGAAGCAGTGGTCAACGTGCACCACTTCGCAGACAAGATTCGGGAATATCTGGACGGCAAGGACTTCGGACTCAAGGTCTCGATCTCAGATGAGACCGACCTGCTGCGCGAGACGGGCGGCGCCCTTAAGCACGCAGAGCCCCTGCTTGGCGGCGACGGGCCGTTCCTTGTCCACAACGTGGACATCGTATCAGACCTCGACCTGGGCTGGTTCCGGAAGCAGTGCCCTCCCGACGCGCTTGCAACCCTCCTTGTAAGCAGCAGGGAGACCAAGCGTTACTTCCTGTTTGACAAGCAGATGCGCCTTGTCGGCTGGACCAATGTCGAGACAGGAGAAGTGCGCAGTCCCTTCCCGGGGCTGCGGGCAGAAGACTGCACAAAGCTGGCTTTCTCCGGCATCCACAACATTTCCCCGGCAGTGTTTGACGCGTTCCGGCAGTACGGCTGTCCCGAGCGTTTCCCCATCGTGGATTTTTACCTTCGCGCCTGCAAGGACTACCCTATCTACGGCGTCGCCCCGGAGCGGCTGACGCTTGTCGATGTGGGGAAAATTGAAACGCTCCAGCAGGCGGAAAAAATCTGCAAGACTCTGCTCGCATAGCAGCTTTTTGTTTTTTTTCCATATATTTGCAAAATGAAAAAGATAGCTATAATCATTGCGGCCATAGCCGTTTTCGGCTTCAACGCCCACGCACAAAGCAATTTAACTGAAGGTATCGAGATTTCGTCCGGCAGCAAAGTCGAATCCAAGCTGCGCATCGTCTTCCCTATGCACTTCGGTTTCTCCACCCTCGTGAACCCTACCTACAACGGCAGCTGGGCCGGTACTTCTTACGGCAACTTCCAGGAAACCCAGTTCTTCCGTAATTTCAACTACGGCATCGAGCCTATCGGCATCCGTTTCTACTCCAAGAGCAGCCCCTTCGAGTTCGGTCTTGGCATACGCTTCTCTCTCCTTGACTTCACGATGGCCAACTCCAACATAAGTTTCCATCAGCAGGGCGGAGACATAGTCCCCTACGACATCACCACCGAGCAGTCCGCCTATGACGGCACCAAGTCCAAGGTGCACGCCAGCTATGTGGGTGTGCCTCTGCGCATTTTCTTCAAGGCCGGAAAGGCCAAGCTCTATGCGGGCGTATCCGGAGAGTATATGTTCCACGGCTACACCAAGTACAGAGCCCCCAAATCCACGGTCACGATTAACGAAATGTTCAACCGCATACGCGGCAGCGTCGAAGTGGGTGCCACTTACGGTATCATCGGCTTATTCGCCAGCTACACCTTCACTCCCGTCTTCAAGACCACTATGAGTGACGCCACAGCCGTCTCCTTCGGTCTGACCCTGGGAATGTAATCAGAGCAAGAAAAACATTGCCACACCGGCAATACTGACCAAGACCCCGAGGATTTCCCGGGGTTTTATTTTTTTCTTGTTGACAAGAGCCTCGGGAAGAATAATGAATACGGGCGTGAGGGCCATAAGCGTGGAGGCGATTGCAGCGTCGGCGTACTGCACGGCCATAAGCGAAAGCGAGACGCCGAGAACGGGGCCGAAGATGGTCAGCAGCACCGCATAACGCATACCGGAAGGGTTGCGGGCGGCATCGCGCAGGCCGCCGAGTCCGCGCTGCAGGGCCAGCAGAAAGATAAAGCCAGCAGCGCCCACGATGGCGCGGATCATCGTGGAGGCGAAAGGCATCATTGTGCCGATGATGGCGGGAGCGCCGGCAGGCACTGCATCGGCGTAGTGCTGCATACCGACCTTGCTGAGCACCAGGCCTACGCCCTGCCCTATTCCTGCGCCGATGCCCAGCAGAATCCCTTTCAGGGGCAGGGAAAGCTGCAGATGGTGGTCCTTGCCGCGGCTGAGAATGGAAATGGCGATACCGGCAAGCGTCACGGCCATAGCAAGTCCTGCCTTCCAGCTTAGCGACTCCCCCAGTATCGCCCATCCGGCCACGGCGGCCATAGGCGGAGCCAGGGTCATAAGGAGCTGGCCGAAGCGCGGACCTATGGACAGGTAGCAGTTGAAGAGGCAGAAATCACCGAACACATAGCCCACAAGCGCCGAAGCCGCAAGCCACAGCCAGGCCTTGGAATCGGCATATACGGGCCAGGGGCTGCCTATCGTAACCCAGAGAGTCAAGCCGAGGAAAAGCGTCGCCAGGACGAGACGGATGACATTTGTCACCATCGAGCCTATGCTGCGGCTCGCCTTGTCCGCAAACCAAGCGGAAAAGGTCCAGCTGACTGCTACCAGCAGCGAGATAATTTCTCCTAAATGACTCACCGTCCTCGCCTTATGACAATACAGAATGCAAATGTAATTTATTTTTTGTATCTTGTCATTGATTATGAAAAGAATAGTTTTATTGCTTGCTCTTGCAGCCGCCTGCTCGCCCGTGCAGGTTCTTGATAAAAAGATGGCTGAGGTGCGCGACTATGTGCCCCGTTATGCCGTAATGGCCCACAGAGGCTCTACTTACTGGGCTCCTGAAGAGACGGAAAGCGCCTGGAGATGGGCGCGCGAGATGGGAGCGGACTACCTCGAATCCGACCTGCAATGCACAAAGGACGGCGTCATTCTCGCCAACCACGACGTGAACCTGACCCGTACTACCAATATCGAAGATGTGTTCGGTGACGGCCTTCCCGCGGGGCGCGAGCAATTCTATGTCTCGCTGGGATTCAGCGAGGAAGACGCCAGGGAGCAATGCGCGCGCGACAAGGCGACCTTCCGCCCTTTCGAGGCGTCCTCCTACTATTATGCCGAACTGCTCGCCCTGGATGCCGGGAAGTGGTTCAACGAGGCGTATCCCGACAGGGCCAGGCCCGGCTTCGAGCGCAGCCAGTATGTATCGGCCCTGCAGGACCAGATTGCCTATGCCTCAGGCCGGAGGCTTCGCAGGGATGCAGACGGGAGGCGCATCCTCCCCTGGAGCCTTAAGGCTGGCTTCGAAGGGAAGAGCCTTGCCGAAATCAGCGCCCTGTCAAAGGAAGGGGGCAAATACATAGAAATCATCGACTATGACTTCTCCGCGGCATACGAGCCCGATCCCGAAGATACCGGCAACCGCCCGGGAATCTACATTGAATTCAAGGAGCCGGAAGTGAATCCGGAGGATATGGAGCAGCGTGTCTATGACATCCTGGACGCCGCAGGCTGGAACATACTCACAAAGCCAGCCGAGGAAATCGAATTCTACGCCGGGGGCAAGGTCCGCGTGGGCCTGACGAGCGGCAAAGTCATCCTGCAGACCTTCTCAAAGGAGTCTCTCTGCAGGGCAAACAAGATATTCAAAGGCAAAGTACCTATGTGCTTCCTGCTATGGAGGAGCGACTGGAACGGAGAGTTGGATTCCCGCGGAAGCTATGCCGACGTGCTTAAATGGGCTCAGGACAACGGAGCGCACATAATCGGCCCTTCCATTTCCGGAGCTCCCAACGACTATGAGGAGCTCGACGCCTCCTGGCAGGCTGCGCTCGTGCGGCGCAGCGCTATGCTGAACCACCCGTACTCTTTCGACACCGAGGAGCAGATGGAGGAACACGCAATGCGCAGCGACGGCTACTTCACCAACCGCTCCGACCTCACTCTGCGCTACCTTATCGACCACGGCCTCCGCTGCAGCGACTCGATCGCGGACCCTCTCAATCCCGGGAAAGTATATTCCAACGCCGAAGCGCCTGCAGAAGTGCCCGATGCAAAAGAAACTCTTGCTCGTCTGGGGTATTGATTATTCAAAAATAATTCCTATATTTGCAGTCCCAAACAATCATAGGGGCGTAGCTCAGCTGGTTTAGAGCGCTTCAGTCACATTGAAGAGGTCGTCGGTTCGAATCCGACCGTCCCTACGAAAAAAGCAGGCTTTGACGGCCTGCTTTTTTCGTTATAGAGTCCTACAGCCTAGTACTGAGGCATCTGGGCGCCGTAGCCGGGCACTTTTCCGAAGAGGTCCTTGGCCTTCTCCCAAGGATACTTGTTGCAGTACATACTCGGGCGCACGAATTCGGAGCCTTGCTGGTTGAGGCCGAAGAGGCGGTTGACCTGGTTGGCCGCGGAATTGGCGTTGTAGCTCTGGGACTGGATAATCTTAAGGCTCATAAAGCCCTCAAGATAAGGCTGGTCGATAGCCTGGATGAAAGCGTCGTTGCCCTCGGGCAGGTCCATATTGCCTTCATACTTGGGGCCTATTTGCTCGGCTTCTTCTATGCGGGAAGCAGGCACGGAGATTGTCGCCACGCCGGAGGAGGCGATTTCAAGGTCCCTCTTGTTGGCGAAGAAGTAGTTGTCGTACAGATTGCTCTCCTTGAGTTTCTCCATAGCGGCGTTGGATTCATAACGTACGCGCTCGACACCGCAGTTGCTGTTGCAGCCGAAAATGTTGTTGTGGACGTTGATGGTACGGATGCCGTTCATAAAACGGAAGCCCTGGCCCATATCCTCGAACGCCTTGGTACGGGTCCAGGTGAAGAGCACGGTATTGTGGTGGAAGTCCAGGGAGACCTTGTCAATGTCGTCGTCCCTGACAGTACCGGCCACCTGGCAGGCAGCGTAACGGCAGGCGATGAAGATATTGTTGCAGATTTCCATATGGCCCTTGCCCATCATAGCTGCGATACCGTAGTCGCGGCAGTTGACGAAAATACAGTTGGACACGCGCACATTGCCCTCGACATCCATATGAAGGCCGTACTCATCGCCGTTGGCATAACCGACCTTGGGGCAGTTGGGAGAGGCGTCGGGCTCGACGAAACGGCCGGTCAGGACGCCGTCGTTGGGGGTGCCGGTGATTTCGTTGCCGGGATCGGCGACGCAATAGATGTTGTTTTCACCGAAATCGAACACGAGGCCGTCCACGACCACGGTACCGACGGGGCCCTTGTAGCCGTAAGGCCTGCGGGCGTTGAAGTTGAACAAAGGAGCGATGAACCTCTGGTCCACGGGCTGGAGCTTGGTCACGTGCTTGATGATGTCACGCTCGCTGAAGTCGGTGGAATAGCCGCCGTAGATACTGATAAACTTACCCATATCCGCAGCCTGGGTGGCATTGCCGAAACGGCCGACTTCAATGTAGCCGCGGTCCATATTGCCAAGATAGTTGCCTTCAGCGACCAGAATCCGGTCATTCTCCTCGGCGATACCGATGGCTTTCTGCAGGTCCTTCATAGGAGTAGCGGGAGAAAGTCCGTCGGCACGTGCGGAGCCTGTAGTGGCGCTGACGTAGATTGTCTTGCCCTCGATAACGCGGGCAGCGGCCTGGGCGTCAGCCTTGTCCTGTGCAGCCTGTTTGGCGTTTTCCACACCTTTCTGCACGCCTTTGCGCACCTCATTCCGGGCGGCGCCGGAAAGTTTGTTGCCCAGGGAGCGGAGAGCGCCGGACTGCGCGGAGACAGTCTGGAATGACGCTACTGCAAGGAAAGCAGCAAGAATCAATGAGAATTTCTTCATAACAGTATTAATTAAAAATTAGTGTCTATGCGCAAATGTAATAAATCACCGGGAATTATTCAAGTTCTACACCAAAACCGTAATTACCCGAGCCCAGAGTGCGCACTTCCCCGTCGGGACAGTGCACCAAGGCCTGCGTACCCACCGGGACGCTGACTTCTATGGCCCGTATCACATCACCGTCCGCTTCCCAGCGTACGCGTATCTTCCCGTAGGGCGTGCGGGTGGAAGCCTCCATATACTTGAAGCCGCCGCCCGGATGCGGATCGACCTCGAAGGTCTCGTAGCCCGGAGACGTCTCCCTGATGCCCACGGCGTAGCGGTACAGCCAGTCGCCGATAGCCCCGTATGAGTAGTGGTTGAACGAATTCATTCCGCCATTTGTGATGCTGCCGTCGGGGCGTATGCTGTTCCAGCGCTCCCAGATGGTGGTGGCGCCCAGTTTTACAGGATACAGCCAGCTCGGGCAGCTCTCCTGCAGGAGGAGCTTGTAGGCGACGTCCGAATAGCCGTAGCGCGTCAGCACCTCGCAGATATGCGGCGTACCGAGGAAGCCAGTCGTGATGTGGTAGCCGTATCTTTTCACATTATCCACGAGCCTCTGAGCAGCCACGGGGCTCAGGGACTCGGGCAGCATATCAAAGTACAGAGCCAGCACGTACGCGGTCTGCGTGTCGGAACTGACAAGGCCGCGCGGCGTGACGTATTCATCCTGGAAGGCCCGGCGCACCTTTGCCGCCTCTCCCTCGTAGAACTCGGCCTCGGGCTCCTTGCCGAGGAGCCTCGCGCTGCGGGCCACGATGTCTATAGAACCGGCCATAAAGCACTGGGCGATAAGGTGTTTGGAGGTAATCGCAGAAACTCCTGCAGTATCGTTATCCACGCTCCAGAAAAGCCAGTCCCCGAAGGGCTGGGCCAAAGTATTAAGGAGGTAGTCTTCGCACTTGGAGAGCTGGAAATCCACCCAGCGCTTCATCGCGGGATAGCACGCTTCGAGCACGGCAGGGTCGCCGTAGGCGCAGTAGTGCTGCCAGGGGATGAGTGTCGCGGCATCGGACCAGCCGGCGGCATAGCCGACGTTCTGCGTGAAGAAAATGTCAGGCACGACGCAAGGCACCTGCCCGTCGGCATACTGGTCGTCCGACAGAATGCGGAGCCATTTGCGGAAGAAGCGGTCCACATTGCCGTTGAAGGCGGCTGTGCGGAAGAACACCTCCGCGTCGCCGGTCCATCCAAGGCGCTCATCCCGCTGCGGGCAGTCGGTGGGAATATCCACGAAATTGCCACGGAAGCCCCAGAAGATATTGGATTGCAGCTGGTTGACAAGAGCGTTGGAACTCTCGAAAGAGCCAACGGTCTCAAAGCCGGAATCGGCAACCACAGCCTCGAAAGCCGCCGGGTCCGGTTCACCCTCGAGGCCTTCGACCTTGATGTAACGGAAGCCGTAGAAAGTATGGCAAGGCTCGAAGCAGTCGTCCCCGCCCGTCAGCACGAAGGTGCTGAGAGCCTTGGCCTGGCGCAGGGTAAGGTCGAAGAAATTGCCTTCCGCGTCAAGCACTTCGGCGTGCTTGATTTTAATTACCTGGCCCTTGCGGCCTTTTATGCGCAAGCGCTCCCATCCCACGAGATTCTGCCCGAAATCCAGCACCTTCTCACCTTTCGGAGTGGTAATGCAGGCGACGGGCTTCACCACGGTACGCACGCGCACAGGCTCGCACGAGCTGGCGGTCAGCCTGCCGCTGCCGGAAGGCACGGTCCTGGCAGGCTCCCAACTGAAAGGCACCGACGGGTCAATAGTCTCGCCGTCGTAGATTGTGGCTTCACAGACGGGGCCTGTCAGCGACATTTCCCAGGATTCGTCCGTCACGACGGTCTCTTTCCTGCCGCCGGAGTACTCCAGTTCAATCTGGCAGCACAGGGCAAGGTCGGTGCCGTAACGCAGGCGCCTGTCCGGCTCGCCCCAACCAAGACCGGAAGCGTACCAGCCGGGCGACACCAGCGCCGTCAGCTCGTTGGCGCCGGGCTTTAGCATAGAAGTGATGTCGTACGCCTGGTACTGTATGGTATTATGGTAGGAAGTCCAGCCGGGGGTGAGGTAGTCCGAGCCGACCTTACGGCCTCCGAGACTGAGCTCGTAGATACCGTGCGAAGACACGTAGGCCACGGCCCTGAGCGGCTTGGAAGAGAGTTTTATGCTCTTTCGCAGGTATATCGGGGAGTGGGCCTGATGCTCGTCCTCCCAGGCAGTGCCTATCCAGCCGGCCTTCCAGGAAGCGGCGTCAAGACCAGTCGAGAACGAGGCTGTCGCAGGCTGGCTGACCTGACCGTGGTTGTCCCACACGCGCACTGTCCAGCTGTAGGACTTGGCCGGGCTGAGAGCCTCGGGCACTTTGACGCGCACGGAATTGGAGGATTCCACCTTTCCGGAACGCCATACCGTGCGGCTGCCGGATTTCAGAGTCACTTCATAAGCGCTCTGGCGGCTGTCTCGCTTCGAATCAGTCAGTATCCAGCTCAGGGTAGCGCCCTCGGAAGGGTCTATTCCCTGGGGGTTCTCAAGGCCGCAGGTCCTAAGGGCCGATACGGAGAGTTGCGCCTGCGCCGGCAAAACTATAGCCAACAGGGCAAGCAGGACGGAAAATCGTTTCATCAGGGCTATCGCTTTGAGGTCACTTCCCTTTCGTAGCGCTCGATTTCCGGAATGAATTCGGGACCCACGGGCACGGAATTCTTTAAGTTGAAGTAGTCGAAGACTGCGCCGAAGGGCAGTGTCTTGGCCTCTTCCAGGAGAGCGAGCCTCTGGAATCCGCGGCCGCTGTCCTCATATTCGCGAAGCAGGCCGACAGGCTCCAGCAGAGCGGAAAGGAGGCATTTCTGGGTGGCTCTGGTGCCGATGACATAGGCACCGATACGGTTGATGGACGCATCGAAGTAGTCCAGGCCGATGTGGGCCCTGTCGAGAGCCTCTGCGCGGACTATTTCCTTGAAGAGGTCCAGGGTAGGGTCGTTCATTATCGTCACGTGGTCGGAATCCCAGCGCACGGGACGGCTCACGTGCAGCATCAGCTCGGGCACATAGAGCAGCAGCGCCGACACCTTGTCGGAGACGTTCTCCGTGGGCTCGTAATGGCCGGTATCGAGGGTGTACATCACCTTGCGGGTCGCGCAGTAGCCTTCGAAGAAGTCCATCGACCCCACCGTGTAGCTCTCGAGCCCGATGCCGAAAAGCTTTGCCTCCACGCAGGATTTCATATTCTCAAGGGGCTCGGAAAGGATTTCGTCCAGCGACTGGGCGAGCAGTTCGCGGTAGCGCTTGCGCTCCACGGTCAGGTCCTTGCTGCCGTCGTGCACCCAGATATTCATAATGCAGGGATCACCCTGCGCCTTGCCCATCGCATCGGCGATACGGCGGCAACGCTTTGTGTGCTCAATCCAGAAATTGCGGATTTCAGGGTCGGGATTGGCAAGCGTAAGGTCGCCGCTCTTGGGATGCGAGAAAGACGTAGAGTTGAAGTCCAGCTTCATATCGTTTTCGGCAGCCCACTGAATCCAGCTTTCAAAATGCTTTGGCTCGACCTGGTCGCGGTCCACGAATCCGTCCTTGAAATCGCCGTAGATTTCGTGCAGGTTCAGCCTGTGGCGGCCCGCGATGAGGCTCTTCGCAAACTTGACGTCGGCGCGCACCTCTTCGATGTTGCGGGCCCTTCCGGGATAGTTGCCGGTGGTCTGGATGCCGCCGGAGAGGGCTTGGCCGCGCTCGAAGCCCACCACATCGTCGGTCTGCCAGCAATGCAGGGAGATAGGGGTTTTCTCGAGGGTTTCGACAGCCTTGTCGGTATCGACGCCTAAGCTTGCATAGCGTTCCTTGGCTATCTGATAGGCTTGCAGGATTTGTTCTTCTTTCATTGTGTTATTGTTTTATTTGGTTTTCGGGATAAATTCACGGACGGGGAACGCCCCGGCTATCAGGCGGCGCATCTCCCAGCGGTCGGCAAGCAGGCCGGCGGCTTTCGCCTGCATCATCAGGTTGCCTATGGCCGTAGCCTCGACGGGACCTGCCACCACGGTCTTCCCGGTGGCGTCTGCAGTCCACTGGTTCAGGAGGTCGTTGGCGCTGCCGCCTCCGATGACGTGCAGTTTCTCGATTTTGAAGGGGGCGAAGTCCTGCAGCATATCCAGGACCTCCTTGTAGCGCCCGGCCAGGGAGTGGAAGATGCAGGAGACAATCTGGGAATCGGTGAGATTCTTCACTTCGTTCAGAACGGTGCCCTTGTCATCCTGAGCGGAGCGAAGAATCTCCTCCACCATATTCCGGGGGGAAGCGAAGCGCGGGTCGTCGGGGTTGATACGTCCGGGGAAATCCGCCTCAGCCTCGGCCATAGCCACCAATTCGGGATAGCTGTAGTCCTTGCCTCCGGCCTTCCACACCTCACGGCACTGCTCCAGCAGCCACATCCCGGTGATGTTTTTCAGGAAACGGGTGGTACCTTCGATGCCGCCTTCGTTGGTAAAGTTGGCAGCCGCGCTGCGCTCATTGATAATGGGAGCGGGCGCTTCAATGCCCATAAGGCTCCAGGTGCCGCTGCTCAGATATGCAAAGTTCCCGTCCGCTGCAGGTACGGCGGCGACGGCAGACGCTGTGTCGTGCCCTGCCACAGCCACGACCTTGACCGGTCCGAGACCTGTAGATTCAGCTATTTCGGGAAGAAGCTCGCCTATCACGGTGCCGGGCTGTACAATGGGCAGCAGCACGTCCGACCTTATGCCCAGACGCTCCAGCAGAGCCTTGTTGAAAGACCTGGAGCCCTGGTCCATCATTCCGGAGGTCGATGCGTCCGTGTATTCGCACACCGCTTTTCCGGTCAGCGCCCAGGAGATGAGGTCGGGCATAAAAAGTATGCAGGAGGCCTGCCGGAGGGCGGCATCGTCCTCCGCTGTCTGGGCGTAAAGCTGGAAGATGGTATTGAAATCCATAATCTGTATCCCGGTAGCGGCATATAGCTCCTCCCGAGGCACGATTCCGAAAACCTTCTCCGGTATTCCGGAAGTATATGGGTCGCGGTAGCAACGCGGCCGGGCGCAGAGAGAGCCGTCCGCGGAAATGCAGCCGAAATCGACGCCCCAGGTATCGACGCCTATGGATTCAAGCTTGACACCCCTGCCGCCAAGGGAACGGAGACATTTGAGTACCTGCTCCCGCAGGGCGTCGAAATCCCAGTACATACGGCCGTCCCGGCAGAGCGGCTTGTTGGGAAAGCGCCAGACTTCCTTCATCGAGAAAGCGCCGTCTGAGAATGTGCCGAGAATGGCGCGTCCGCTGGTGGCGCCGCAATCAAATGCGAGAAAATTGTGGTTTTCATTCATATACTCCAAATGTAAGCAAAAAGCGCTATATTTGCAAGACATAAGCACTATTACGACAATGAATACCACTCTTTTCTCCCCCGTCGCCCTGCACTACGCCCAGGACGCACTCGCTCCGGTCATCAGCCCGGAGACCATAGCATTCCACTACGGCAAACACCTCCAGGCCTACATCAACAACCTCAACGCCGCCCTGCCTGACAGCGGCTTCGAGGGCAAGGAACTCGAGGAAATCGTACGTACTGCCGAAGGCGGAATTTTCAACAACGCCGGCCAGGTGCTCAACCACACTCTGTATTTCACCCAATTCAAGCCCGCAGGTGCTGAATCAGCCCCCAAGGGAGCCCTGCTCGAGGCAATCGTGCGCGCGTTCGGCTCTTTTGAGGCATTCAAGGCGGAATTCCAGAAAAAGGGAGCGGGACTGTTCGGATCCGGCTGGGTGTGGCTCGCAGCCGACCAGGATGGCAAGCTCCAGATTACCCAGGAGGCCAATGCAGGCAACCCCGTGCGCCACGGCCTCAAGCCGCTGCTGACTTTCGATGTGTGGGAGCACGCCTATTACCTGGACTACCAGAACCGCCGTCCCGACCACCTCGCCGCTCTCTGGCAGATCGTGGACTGGGATGTGGTCGCCGCGCGCTACTGCAAATAAGCCTGAGTCCTAAGACTTGACGTGAATGTCCATCTGGGGGAACGGGAAACCGAAGCCGGCCTGCGGAAGCTGCTGATAGATAGCGTCGTTGACATCGAAATAGACATTCCAGTAATCGCCGTTGCGCACCCAGGCGCGCAGCACGAAGACTACCGAACTGGATTCCAACGACAAGACCGCCGCCATCGGAGCCTGCGCCCCCGGGACTGATGCGTCCAGCACCCGCCCGTCAGCCTTGGCTATTTCAAGCAGTTTCGCCTTGCAGGCTTCAGCATCCACGCCGTATTCCATTCCCACCTTCCATTCAAGACGGCGGAAAGGATTGCGCGTGTAGTTGTTGATGTTGCCGTTGGCCAACGGTCCGTGGGGAATCGTGACGCTGCGGTTGTCCGGAAGAGTCAGGCGCGTGCTGACGATAGACATTTCAGTCACGGTACCGGCGTAGCCCTGCGCTTCGATAAAGTCCCCTACCTTGAAAGGCTTGAACGCCAGGATGAGCAGACCGCCGGAAAAATTCTGCAACGTGCCGCTCAGAGCCATACCTATAGCCACGCCGCCGCCGGCAAGCAGTGCGGCGAGCGAAGTGGTATTGACGCCCAGCGTTCCGATTGTGATGACAATCAGAGTCACAGTCAGCACCACGGACGTGAAGCTCGACACGAAGGAGGCCACGGTTTTGTCGGTCCCCCTGGACTCGAACAGCCGCTTCAACGCCTTCTTGATGAGGCCGATGAGCCAGATGCCTATAATATATATTACGATTGCCAGGAGAAGCTTCAGACCGAAATGTATGGCATCCACGGCCACCTGATGGGCGGCTGCAGCAGGATCGGTCACGAGCAGTTCGGCAAAATCATTGGCAGCCGCCTTGACGGAATCCACTTTGCTGGTCACGTCGGGATTCGGCACCAGAGGATTTGTTTGCAGTATCATAGGTGCAAAGATACGCATTTTTCAGCAACAGTCGTGGTCGCCGCAGGAAAAACCGTGACGTTCGGTCTCGATTGTAGCGTGCTGTATTCCTGCGTGCCTGAGGTGGTGCTTGACTTCCGCGACCACATTCTCGGGCTCGAAACCGGGAGCGACCACAATGTGAGCAGTTAGCGCCGTCTGCGTGGTACTGATGGCCCAGATATGCACGTGGTGTATATCTTCCACCCCTTCGGCCTCTTTCATCTCGGACAGGACTTCCTCCCGGTCAATGTTTTCGGGCACGGCATCAATGCTCATACTGATACTCTCCGAAAGCAGTTTCCAGGTGCTGACGAGGATAACCAGGGCTATGACTATTCCCACCACGGGATCCACAAATGTCCATCCGGTAAGCGAAATCACGACTCCTGACACCACGACTCCGAGCGACACCAGCGTATCTGCAGCCATATGGAGAAAAGCGCCGCGGGTGTTGATGTCGTTTTTCTGGTGCTTCATCAGCAGGAAGGCAGTCAGGCCGTTCACGAGGATACCCACCCCGGCCGTCCAGGCTATGGCGCCTCCGTCCACGGCCTCAGGAGAACTGAACTTGCGTATGCTTTCCAGCATAATGGCTCCCACGGCGACCAGCAGGATAAGAGCATTCAGCAGGGATATAAGCACCGAGCCCTTCCGGTATCCATAAGTGTATTTTTCAGTAGCCTTCGTGGTTGAGAGTTTGAACGCCACAAGAGCAAGGGCGAGCGAGAACACGTCCCCGAGATTATGGCCGGCGTCGGACAGAAGTCCGAGCGAGCCTTTCCAGAATCCCACGCCTGCTTCAACGAGCACGAACGCGAAATTCAGGCAGATGGAAAGAATATATATACCATTTAATGTAGCAGCGCCTTCAAAATGATGATGGTGGTGATGATGTTCGTGTGACATAATTGTTATTTTTTGCAAAGGTACCGGTTTCAACCCAGGCGTACAATACCCATTAATAATGAAATATACTCTACAAAAACTCTACAAGCATCACTACAAGAAAAACATAAACAGTTATCCTATAACGATATACAATAAAATGCCACTTCGACTCAAAAACTCTACATTGCATTGAAAGACAAAAAATCTTACTATCTTTACACTGCCACACTAAAAACTAATGCATATATGGGCTTGTTCGATATCTTCTCCAACAAAAAGGCCGACAAGTTGATTGACAGCATCAACAATCTGCTCGGTTCCGTGGATAATTCGCTTCTGGTTTTCAAGGACGGCATCAAGAATTATTTATATAATGATTCCGCAGGCTTCGCATCCAACCTTGCCACTATGGCCGCACTGGAAACCGAAGCCGCATCACGCATCCGGGAAATTGAGACCATTCTTTATTCCAAAGGCTATCTCATCCGCTCCAGAGGAGATATTATGAGGCTCCTCGAGCGTTTCGACCACATCATCTCCATCATCAGCGCCGACCTGATACAGTTTGAGATAGAAGCTCCGAAAATCCCCGGCGAGCTGAAGAAAGAGTTCCTCAAGCTCTCCGAACTGGCTTCCCTCTCGGTTGAGAGTTCAATCCCGGGCACCAAAGCCTATTTCACGGATCCCAAATCCGTGGTGGAAACGACCAACAGAGTATATTTCTATGAAAAAGAAGCCGTTAAGCTGTCCCAGTCTATCAAGCGGACGGTGTTTCACGATATGGACGACCTGAAGCTGAGCGAAAAATTCCACCTGCGCTATTTCGCCCTCCACATCGAGGACCTTGCCAAAGCAGCAGTCAAAGTGGCCGAGCAGCTCTCGGTTATGGCAATCAAACGTTCCTTGTAGTCCTTATGCTGCTCATCCTGCAAATATTGGTTGCCAGCGTGTTGTCAGGATTCCTGCTGACGCTTTGGGAGGCTCCGGTCGTACGCGGCAGCGCACTCGCTTCCGGAGCCGGAGAAAAGCTGGCCGTCAGGATAAGCGCCCCTCTGATAATACTCGCCGCCACGGCGCTGTCGGGATTCTTTCCCGAAACGTCCATATCCCTGAGCCGCTCTTTCGCCGGCAGCGGGCACAGCTTCATTCAACTCGGGTTTGCAACAGCCCTTGCGGCCATAGTCGCCGGCAGCACCGGCCGCTTCCCCGCCGTGCCGTATGCTTTCCTCGGAGCTGTTTTCGGTATGTGCCACGCATCCGGCTGCCCGGTGGGCACCGGCGAAGTGTTCTCCTATATTATATCGTGGATACTTGCCCCTATCCTCTGCGGAGTAATCGCCGCAGGAGTGTATAAACTCCTGTCCTCGTCCGAAAACAACACCCAGGAGCATCTTATCGCATTCGAATCCAAGTTGCTGAAAGTATCCACAGTGGCATCCCTGCTGCTGTTTGCGGCATTCGCCTGGAACACGGCGCGAATATTCAGCTTCATCCCCGCCGAAGGGCTCGGTCCCGGACTGAACGCCGCCGCGATGTCGGCAGTGGCCCTGCTCGTCTGCCAGATTCTGACCTTCCGACGGGCCAGGGCAAGCGAATGGACAATAGCCGACTCCGACCTGGACGTCAATTCCCGTTCAACCCTTTCGGTCGTGGTGGCAATGGCCGCGGTGTTCATCGTCTTCTCGATTCCCGGCATCAGCCGCATAGGCCTGGCAGCCACTCCCCTTTCCGCGGGCTCGCTGTTCGTAGCTGCCCTCGTCGGCATCAGCCTCGCACGCGGGCAGGCTCTTATAGAAGGTGAAGAAATACTGCAAAGCGCATTCGGGACCGTGCTGGCGCCTGTCCTCGGAGCCCTGCTGAGCTATTGTATATGTCTGATACTCAGCCCGAATCCTATAAACATACTAATTCTCCTCGGGCTCACGGTATTCGTGGCCCTGGTCTGGATGTACCTCAAATGGAGGAACAACAGCCGCATACGCAAGCAACTGCTGCAGGCACGCGAGCAGCAGGTATATAGCACGCAGAAATCTCTCTCCGCCCTTGAAGTCAAGGCGGAGATGACGGAGAAAGACCTCAACAACAAGCTTGACCGCAAGCGCAAGGAACTCGTGGATTTCGCCGTGGGCATCAGCGACCAGAAGAAGTTTATGGAGAAGCTCTACGAGGACCTCAAAAAACTGCGTGCGATACCCGACGGCCCGGAAAAGGACGCCCGCACGGACCAGATACTTTATTCCCTCAGGGAGAGGATGTACTTTTCCAAGGAAATGAATGATTTCTATGCCCGCAGCGAAGTGTTGCACAAAGACTTCAACCTGCGCCTTTCCGAAGCCTACCCCAACCTGACCGAAAACGAGAAACGGCTCGCCAACCTGCTCCGCCAGGGCTTTTCGAGCAAGCACATCGCCTCGCTTATGAACATAGCGCCAAAGAGCGTGGAAATCAGCCGCTACCGACTTCGCGCCAAGCTCGGACTACAGAAAGGAGAAAACCTGATACAATTCATCAAGAACATCTAATTCAATACTAACCCACAAATTTATGCGCAAATTATTACTAACCTTCTCAGTGTTGCTGATTTCAGTTTTCGCAGCACACTCCCAGACCAAGACGGGCGTCAAGTACAACCAGTACGGCGTGGCCGTCGAGTCCGACGTCCTGGATGCGGAGGCCCAGGACGGCTTCCTGGTCATCGAGTCTCCCAAGTCCGACTACAAGATCTGGTTCGACAACCGTATCCAGTTCGACGCAGGCGCCTTCTTCGGTGCTCCCGATTACGCCGACCCTATCGGCAACGGAGTCAGCATCCGCCGTGCCCGCTTCGCCATCAAGGCACAGGTGGACAAGAACTGGTATGGTGAGTTCGATATGGACCTGGCCGACGGCCTGGTAGAGCTCAAGGACGCCATCGTCCGTTACACAGGAGTCAAGAACCTGGAGCTTCAGGTCGGTAACTTCAAGGAGAATTTCTCTATCCAGCGCAACTCTTCTTCCCGTTACCTTATGTTCCTGGAGCGTCCGATGGTCTGCTCGGCCCTGGCCCCCTCACGCCACCTTGGCTTCAACGCCAAGTACGACAATCCCTGGATATGGGCTTCCGCAGGCATCTTCGCACAGGAAGGCGCCGGCGCTGAAGAGATTACCAACGTGCAGGACAACAACAAGGACTTCGGCCGCGGCATCAGCTTCCTTCGCAACACCGGCTACTCCGTGACCACCAAGGTAGTCTTCCGTCCTCTCTGCAATCTGGACAACGCCGGCCTGCACATCGGCGCCGCATATTCATACCGCACCACCAAGGGCAGTATGGCTACCGGCGAGTGGGGCACCTACAGGGCAAGCGCCCGCAACTCCACCAGCATCAACCGCAAGAAGTACATCGACACCAACAACCTCAAGGACTACGACTACAACAACCTCTGGACGGTGGAAATCGCCGGCCACTGGGGAGGTCTCCGCTATGAGGCCGCCTACATCGGCGACAACGTGCACTTCAAGGACACCAAGCTGACCAACGATTTCGGCGGCTGGTACGTACAGGCCGGCTACCTGCTCTTCGGAGGCAAGCAGCGCTACGACTCCAAGGGAGCCAAGTACACCCGCGCCCTCCGCGGCAAGAAGTGGGGCGACCTCGAACTCTGCGCCCGCTATGAGTACTGCAACCTCAACGACACCCGCGAAAGCGCCAAGGCATTGGTGTACGGCGGTTCTGCGGAGGCCTACACCATCGGTCTCAACTGGTGGGTCACCAACAACGTGCGTATGCAGCTCAACTACCAGTTCAACAACAACGACCGCTACGCCAACGGCAAGAACAAGCTCAATGTCGGTCTCGATGCCGACGGCAAGCCCACTAAAGACTACGCAAAGGTCGTCGCTCCTGCCGGCAAGGCCGGCGTCGACTACAGTATGGTAGCACTCCGTTTCGAAGTTGACTTCTAAAAATACAGGTTATGAAAAAGATATTTTTTGCAATACCGGTCCTTGCCCTGGCTATAGCCGGATGCGTGAAGGACGAACCGTACGTGAACCCGAATCCCACTCCCGATCCGGGACCGGAACCCACTCCTACAGTTGAACAGACCCTGTTCATCAATGAAGTGAACTGCGGCACCAAGCAGTTCGAGATTTACAATGCGTCCGACAAAGCCGCCGATATTGCCGGCTACGTGTTCAAGAAGGACGACTCAGGCGACTGGGAAGTTCCCGCCGGCAAGGGTAAAATCCCCGCAAAGGGTTTCCTCGTGTTTACCGCTAAGAATCCCGACATCGCTGAAGGTCCCGGCTTCGGACTGAGCGGCACCAAGGGCTTCAAGCTCACGATGCTCAAGGACGGCAAAATCGTGGATGAAATCGACAACAGCGCCACGGTCGAGGGTTTCAAGACCGTGGATGACGGATGGTCGCTTTCCCGCAAGACCGACGGCGGCAGCGAGTGGGTACTCGTCGAAGGCGGCACTATGGGCGCCTCCAACGGCTCCGCTCCCGCGGTTGAAGGCAAGATAGTGTTCAACGAACTGGATTGCGGCAACAAGAAAATCGAAATCTACAACGGCACTTCCAAGGAAGTCGACCTCGAGGGCTACACCCTCTGCAAGGACGCCGACGAGTGGGTGATTCCCGCAGGACGCGCCAAAGTCCCTTCCAAGGGATTCGTGGTGTTCACCGGCAAGTCCGCCGACGCCAGCGTGGATCCTACATTCGGCCTCAGCGGCACCAAGGGTTTCCTCCTCAAGATCAAGGACAAGGACGGCAAAGTGATTGAGGAAGTCAACAACACTTCCGACCGCGACGGCGGCATAGTCGCCATCGAGGACGGCAAGTCCTGGGGCCGCAAGACCGACGGCAGCGACGAGTGGGTCATTTTCTCCGTACCGTCAATCGGCGAATCCAACGCCAAAGGAACAATATAAAATAAAACTTATCTGAATTATGGCAGAACTTAAAATCGGCGAGCAGAGCAAGCCTCGCTTCGAATTCCGCAGCTTCGGACAGGATTTCTCCGAAGCCCACAAACGTATGGCACGTCTGAGCGTCCCCGTACCTGAAAAGGTATGGGAGAGGCTGAGCGATGAGGTATATATCATCAGCGCCAAGAACGACATCAACAATACCAAAATCCGTAACGGCAAGATGGACATCAAGACCTATGTCCAGACAGTTGACGGCCTGGAACAGTGGAACCCGCTTATGAAGGGCGAATTCCCCATCAGCCGCGAAGTGCTGGAGAAAGAGGTATTCCCCGCCTTTATGGTCGAAATGCCCAAGCTCGACAAGGACACATACACCTACGAAGAGTTCATCGCAATGGTCAAGGCCAATCCCGACCTTGCCGTCGTCCGCGTCCACAAGCAGCGCTTCGGATATATGGTCAACGATACCATCTGCGAAGTCGGCAACGTAATCATCAACGGAGCCAAGGTCGTGACCATCAACTCCGAATCCACTGAAATAGAAGACATTAAGAAGACCATCGCCGACGTGGGCCTGGAGGGTGTCGAGAATATCAACTACCTGCAGGCCATCAAGCGCGTCATCGGTATGATTGACAAACCTCTTGCAAACGAATAAGATTATGGCACAGGAAATCGAAAAGAAATTCTTGGTCAAGGGCGATTTCAAGCCCGAAGCATTCAAGGCTACCCGCATCACCCAGGGCTATCTTTCCAGCGTCCCTGAGAGGACCGTACGCATCCGCGTCAAAGGCGACAAGGGATTCATCACCGTCAAGGGCATAGGCAACGCCTCCGGCGCCGCCCGCTTCGAATGGGAGAAGGAAATCCCCGTCGAGGACGTCAAGGCGCTGCTCGACCTCGCCGAACCCGGCGTCATCGACAAGACCCGTTATCTTGTCAAGAACACAGACGGAGTGCATACCTGGGAAGTTGACGAGTTCTACGGCGACAACGACGGCCTCACAGTGGCCGAAGTGGAACTTGCCGACGAGAACGAACCCTTCGACAAGCCTGCCTGGCTCGGCGAAGAGGTCACCGGCGACCCGAAGTATTTCAACTCTATGTTGATGAAGAATCCCTATAAGAACTGGAAGTAGTTGTTGTGTTTCCACTGACGGCGGGGCGGTTCCCGTCCCGCTGTCTTTTATTTATCGGTTATGGCAGAAGTAATCAAATCCAAGACGGCGGCATTCGATCCGCTGGATATGAACAATTACAAAATCGAGAAACTGCCCAAGATGCAGAAATCGAAGTTTGAGGTCTGGATGGCCCGCCTCGGCGGCCCTCTTGCCTTGATCGCCTTCGTGTGGATTTGCTGGTTCTGCCACATAGGCTTCATCGACAACCTCGACACGGGCACGCTTGCGGCGACGGCCCAGAAGCGACTTGGCGTGCTCGGGGCCGAGGGCTTCCTTCGTGCCAACTATGCAATGCTGGCGATATTCGTGGCCAGCCTCATACTTTGGATCACGGAGGCGCTGCCCAACTACCTCACTTCCCTGCTGCTCATCCTGGCCACGGTGCTGCTCGGCGTCACCACCCAGAAGGAAGCCCTTGCCCAGCTGGGACACCCGGTGATGTGGCTCAACATACTCAGCTTCGTGCTGGCCTCGATGCTGGTCAAGACCCAGTTCGCAAAGAGACTCGCGCTGGCGTTTGTCATCAAATTCGGCAAGAGCGCGAAGGGAGTGCTGTGGAGCTTCCTTGTCATCAACCTGGTACTGTCTGCCTTCATCTCGGCCACCACCGTGAAGGCCACGATTATGCTCCCCATCTTTATGGTCATCTGCGCCATCTACGGAGCATCGGGCGGACACCGCAACAACTTCGGGCGCAACCTCGTGATTCAGAACCTGTTCCAGGTCAACATCGGAGCCAATGCCTTCTACACCGGCAGCGGCGCCCACCTGCTCGCAATATCGCTCATCGCCGGATTCATCGGCAGCTGCGACTTCGGCTACGCCGACTGGCTGATTGCCGTGGGTCCTATGAGCGTGATTATCCTTGTGGTCGGTCTGCTGCTCGGCATCTATGTGTTCTTCCCTATGAAAAAAGAAGAGCAGAAGCCGCAGATTGACGGCGGTATCGACCGTCTGAAAGCCGAACTCGACGCGATGGGCAAGATGACGCCGCAGGAATGGAGGGCAGTGGCGATTTTCGTAGTCGTACTCTTGCTCTGGGTCACAAAAGGCACCTTCCACAACATCGACGAGACCATAGTCGCGTTGCTTGGCGCCATACTCGCCCTCCTGCCGGGAATCGGCGTAGTCAAATGGAACGACGTCGATATCCCCTGGCATCTGATGCTCTTCTCGGCCGGTGCATACGTGCTCGGAAGCGGCCTCAATGCCACCGACCTCCCCAACACTATGGTAAATGCCGCTTTCGATTCGCTCGGAATCGGCTCCGGCACCCCGTTCTGGGTGCTGTATGTAATACTCACTTTCCTGATGATGTACTCCGGACTTGTGTTCCAGAGCAAGACCATCAGGACTATGGTTTTCGTGCCCATCGCCCTGGGCGTCGAATCCCGCTTCGGCTTTATGCCTATGAGCCTCGCGCTGCCGGTAGCTATGCTGATCGAGCACTGCTACGTGCTGCCTTTCAACAGCAAGCCGGCCGCCCTGCTGTACAATACCAACCAGTACAGCCAGACCGACGCTTTCAAGTTCGGTATCACTATGATGACATTCTCCTGGGTGCTGATTCTCATCTTCGGACAGACGGTACTCAAGTGGCTCAATATAACCCCCGGATTGTTTTAGAACCTTTGTCTTATGGTAATAGAATGGAATTTCATACTGCGGCTGTTCATTGCCGGCCTGCTGGGCGGCCTGATAGGATTCGAGCGTGAATTCAGGGCCAAGGAAGCCGGGCTCCGGACCCACTTCCTCGTCGCCCTTGGAAGCGCCCTGTTTATGCTTATATCCCAATACGCCTTTACCGGGCGCTATGATGCGGCGCGCGTTGCTGCCCAGGTGGTATCCGGCATCGGTTTCATCGGCGCCGGCGTGATTATCTTTCAGAAGAACGTCGTACGAGGAGTCACCACCGCGGCCGGCCTCTGGGTGGCGGCTGCCATCGGCCTGGCGAGCGGTGCCGGGATGTACTCCCTCGCCATAGCGGCGACGCTTATGGCCATCATCTGCCTGGAGACTATGCACTTCATTACCAGGCGCTTCGGAGAAAAGAGCCTGATGATTACCATCAGCCAGATCTCGTCCGATAAACTTGCGGACGTTCTGGATTCCCTTCGCAAGGCGAATTTCGAAATCGACAGTTTCTCCTACTCCGAGGGCTCCGCGACAGTCCATCTCCACCTCAGCCAGCGCGGATATCAAAAAGCCCTCAGCAGAATCCTGGAGATTATGCGAGGGCTCGATATTGAGATTTCCTGAGCGGCTTTGTATATCAGGCTGATGGATCAACTGTCCAGTCATCAATGCATCGGTCAGCCGTGGAGAAGCGGACGCCTATCTTGAAGAGTTTGCGAGGGTCGTCAGCAAACTTACGGGCATAGGCCTTTTCCTCAATCTGCCGCAGAGCGGCTTCGGCAGAGTCGTTAATCTTTATCTCAATGATGTAAACAAACCGTGGAGCTTCGGCCAGAATGTCAATACGGCCCTCGGATGTCGTGCCCTCCGTGCTAATTGTAAGGCTATCGGATAAAAGCTGGAGTATGATGCTCATCGCATACTGGAAATCCTTCTCGGCGTCGCCCTGAATCTGATAGTTCTGTTTGGCAAAGAAAGCCTCCATCCGCTTCAGGAAGTCCTTGGGCCGGCCTGTCATAAGGTCATTGTTCATCTGGCGAATCAGGAGATTTCCGGAACCTCGGGCGCTGGTGTAGTAATTCAGCAGGAATGATAGGAAGCCGTGCTTGACTTCCAGATTGGGGAAACCCAGCGTATAGATGCCGGAGACCTTGTCATAGTCCTTGATTGTCAGATAGCCGCTTTGGTAAAGAAGAGGGATAGGATTCTGGAAAGCCGAGTCAATATCTGTAAGCAGAGAGGAGTCAGCCGGCGCGGAGGCAAGACCCGAGACATCGTAGTCTGTCTGCTTCATTACCTCTACGATAAATGAGGGCGTACCTGTCTCAATCCAGTATTCTTTAAACCGCTGAGAGTCCAAAGTACTGAGAACGCTGAACGGATTATACATACCTTCCACGTCCTCGCAGAAATGATATCCGTCATACATCAGCTCCAGCTGGGCATAACAGGCCTCGACGGAGATGCCGTTGGCTTCCGCAAGTCCTTTTACACTTTCCTGGAAATAATGCCTCAGGTCCCTTTCGGAAATGCCGCAAATACCAGTGTACCGGGCATCCATAGAAATGTCTTTGAGATTATTCAGGCCGCTGAAGACGGAGAGTTTGCCGATCTTGCTCACCCCGGTCAAAAAACCGAACCTGATGTTGGCGTCCTTTGCTTTTAGCACGCTATAAAAACCCTGCAATTGCTTGCGGAAAGGCTCTCTGAGGGACTCGTCTCCCAGGTTGTCAACAATTGGTTTGTCATACTCGTCGATGAGGATGACAACGGGATTTCCGGTTTTAGCGCAGGCAGCATCTATCACCTCTTTGAATCTTGATTCGGGAGACTCAAATCGCGGTTCAATCCCATAAGCGGCTTCAAACTTCGTCAAATGCAGTAACAAGGTCTCAACCAAATCAGATTCTTTACTATACACCTTTCCGCCAAGGTCAAACCGCAGCACAGGATACTTATTCCATTCCTTTTCCAAGTCAGCGATGGCCAGGCCTCCGAACAAATCTTTCCGGCCGCTGAAATAAGCGTCCAGGGTCGAGACAAGTAAACTCTTCCCAAAACGGCGGGGGCGGCTCAAGAAAATATAAGTGGCATAATGGGCCAACTCCCATACGATGTCGGTCTTGTCAACATAGATAAAGCCTTCTTTGATAATTCTTTCAAAGGTCTGTATCCCAACCGGATATTTTCTCGTTATCTGCTCCATCGTGCATTCCTTCTTGATTCTGTTGCAAACTTACGCAATTATTTTGTAATACGCAACTTTAGGCAAAGAATTCGATGCCCCTATCCTGATCTTTCCGTGCCTTAGCTCCTTGCGGTTGGTACCCACTTAGGTGAAGGTGCCGATGTCCGTGTTGCAGAAGTGCTTGGGTGAGAAATCCTCATGTCTGCTCTATTATTTGTCGGAATCTGTGTACCTTTGCAGTATAATCACAGACTAATATGTTCAGCAATAAGAAGAGCGAGGCCTTGTTGGCCAAGATTCGTGAGGGAGCCCCGTTGATGGGTCGTGAGAAGCTACGGCTCATCGTGGAGTTGAGTATACCTTCCATTCTGGCCCAGATCACCAGCGTGCTG
>ONLD01000081.1 GCA_900318565.1 uncultured Bacteroidales bacterium | reverse complement strand
AATTGAGGTCTTTTTCATGTGTGCAAAGTTATAACTTTACACGGAATCAGACACTTAAAAAAGACCTCTTTCCCACGGAAATTATCCGGTGAGCCGGAATAAGATGCAAGCAATTTGCGCAAAACATTGATTATTTGTTAGTTAGCGGCAACCAAAGGCGACCTTCCCATCAGTTTACTTAGGGGCATAGGGAGATTATAGCAGGCGCAACCCCCAAAACAAGCGTCCCCCGGGCTACAGATCCTTCAGCCTCGCCCGCAGCGCCTCAACATCTTCCAGAAGATTGTACAGCCCGTCCTCGGAGAGAACTCCCCGAGGCAAATCAGAGGGCAGGCATCCGGCCTCGTCGGCTTCGAAATCCCGACGCCACTGTCCGGAATCCATATACTCCGAAAGCCGCTGCAGCCTGCAGGCGACCTCCTCAAAACCCGCGACGGCCTCCTCCAAGGCCTTGACAGCCTCAGCCACAGCATTATAATCCTCCTCCATCGCCCGCACCCGTGTAATCAATTCAGAGCTCATAGTATAAATCCAATAAAATCAACGTTTTACGCCCCGTACCGGAAGCGCCTCCAGCGGATCCTCCGGCCAGGCGTGCTTGGGATAGCGCCGCCTCAGCTCCTTACGCACCTCAAAATAAGTCCCGCCCCAGAAACTCCGCAGGTCCCGTGTCAACTGCACCGGCTTATACCCCGGAGACAGCAGTTCCATCAGCACAGGTACCCGTCCGCCGTCAACCGCAGGCGTGTCCAGGAGCCCGAAACACTCCTGCAGCCGCACCCGCAGCACCGGCGCATCCGCCCCCTGACGGTACTCCAGGCGTATGCTGCTCCCCGTAGGCACGGTCATACGCGCAGGAGCCAGCCGCTCCACCGCCTCGCGCTGCCCGAAATCCAGACGGCTCCACACCACCTCGCACATATCAATCTTCCGCAGCGCCTCAACGCCCGATGCCTTCCCTATGAACACCGGGCCCCACTCCCCCGCCGCCGCAAGCACGGCATCCGTGCCGCAATCAGGCAGCCCCAGCTCGGGATGCCACGAAGCTACGGCAGCAATGCGCCGCTGCAGATTCTGCACCTCATCCGTGAAATCAAACATCGAGCGCCCTTCCTTTACAGCAGCCTCGCAGACAGCCTGCAAAATCTTCTCCCGCGGGCAGCCGGACCAAGGCTTTGACGACAGCAGCACCGCCCCGATGCGCTCCTCGCTGCGGGCGGAGACCATCCCCGCTTTGCCGTCCCAGGACACGATATCCCGCCGACGCACCAAGGCGCCCAGGTCCGCAGGATCCACGCGGCAAGCCAAAAACACGCGCCCGACGCCGCCAGTGCGGACATTCATACTTGCGGCCACTATCCATTCGCTCCCGCACAGAGGATCCGACGCATCCAGTTCCACCATCTCTCCGCCCGACAGCAGAAAGCGCCCCACGCCCTCCTTCCAACTGCGCCCGACGCGCTCAGGATAAGCACTCGCAAGCAAGGCACCCGCGGCATAAGGATTCACCGGGCCGTTGTCCTCGGAAGCGCCGGCAAGCGACAGATACTGCCGTGCGCCGCGAAGAATACGATTCCAGCGCCCCTGACGCCCGCTACGACGCGCCTGCCGCAAAGCCTCGAGCCGCAGTTCAATGCCCGCCTCCTGCAGCTCAGGCAGCGGGTCACGCTCGTCCAGCAGCGCAGCGATATCGGCCGCAAGCGCCTTGTCCTCAGGCCCTTGCGCACTCAGAAGCATCTGTGCGATACGCGGATGGCACGGCATACGCGAAATCTCCCGCCCGCGCTGCGTGATGCGGCCGTCCTGCGAAATGGCGCCCAAAGAAAGCAGCAGGGAGCGTGCATACGAGACGGAAGCAGGCGGAGGCGGCGTGAGCCAGGGCAGCTGCAAAATATCAGTTTCACCCCACGCCGCGGCATCCAGCAGCAGCGAGCTCAGGTCGGCTTCCAGTATCTCCGGCGTGCGTACGCGATCCATTCGGGACTCGGTGGCGGCGCTCCAAAGGCGGTAGCACACCCCGGGCTCGAGACGTCCGGCACGCCCTGTGCGCTGCGTGGCCATATCCAGACTTATCCGCACTGTCTCCAGATGTCCCAGGCCGCTGCGCTGGTCCACAACCATACGTCTGCAGAAGCCTCCGTCCACGACGATGCGGACTCCTTCAATGGTCAGCGAAGTCTCGGCTATCGGCGTGGCCAGCACCACCTTACGCTCACCCGGAGGGGTCGGCGCGATAGCAAAGCGCTGCTCGGCATTGGACAACATACCGTAAAGAGGAATTACGCGCGTGCTGCCCAAGGCACCTTCAAGCAAAGCGGCGCAGCGAAGTATTTCCGCCTCGCCGGGGAGGAACGCGAGTATGCTGCCGCCATAATCGGAATGGGCCTGGAGCACGGTGCGTGCCACCATCTCCGCAACGTCGCCGGGCTCAGCCTGAAGGCTGGTACGGATGATTTCAACCGGATATGAACGCGCCTGACACTCAAGCACTTCAGCATCCAGGCCGGAAGCCAGCGCGGCAGTGTCGATGGTCGCGGACATTATAATGATCCGAAGGTCCTCACGAAGCAGCGACTGAGCCTGGCGCGTCAGGGCAAGAGCTTCGTCGGAGGCGAGACTGCGCTCGTGGAATTCATCGAAAATCACGGCCCCCACGCCTTCCAGGGCAGGGTCATCGATGAGCATACGGGTAAGTATGCCCTCGGTCAGCACCTCGATGCGCGTCTGCGAAGACACCTTGCTCTCGAAACGGATGCGGTAACCGACGGTCCTGCCTGCCGGCTCCCCCAGAGTCCAGGCCATACGCTCCGCAATCTGACGGGCGGCCACGCGGCGAGGCTCAAGCATAAGAATCTTGCCTCGAACCGCCTGAAGCATCTTCAGCGGCAGCACGGTGGACTTGCCGGTACCGGGAGGAGCCGTCACGATGAGCCTCGTGCGGCGTCCCAGAGCCTCGTTCAACTGTACGGAAAGAGTCTCTATATTCATTTGATTGGTTTCGACTTCCCAAATATACTCAATTTTCGGCATCAAGCAAAACCTCCCCTGCCGCAACGGATGACATCTCACGGAAAATATGTAACTTTGAAGCACTAATTCTTAGCTATATGGGAAAAGACAGATTCGACATCAAAGAAAGGGAAGGCGTCAGCTTCATAACCGACGCCATCGTCATCGTTGACAAGGAGACCGGAGTGAACTATCTTTATGTTCACCGCGGCTACGGCGGCGGCCTCACTCCCCTGCTGGACTCCGACGGAAAGCCGATTGTCACTAAAGACGGGGTTCAGAAGTGATCACCCTCATTCTTATTGCCGCCACCTGCCTGGTGAGCATATTGTGCTTCACCGGCACACTTGATACCAATAAGCTGGTTTTCA
Organism: uncultured Bacteroidales bacterium; assembly: GCA_900318565.1. Classification (GTDB taxonomy): domain Bacteria; phylum Bacteroidota; class Bacteroidia; order Bacteroidales; family UBA932; genus Cryptobacteroides. The sequence continues at coordinate 4,251 of ONLD01000081.1, read as the reverse complement.
ACGCTTATTCCGTATGGCATAGAAAAGAATGGCACAGGATGCTGACCCACGGCCTGGTCCACGGCGGATGGGGGCACCTCTTCTTCAATATGCTGACGCTCTACTTCTTCGGCAAGGTTGTGGAGCAGTATTTTGCCCTGACTTTCGGCGGCACGCTCGGCTGCGTTCTGTATATTGTGCTATACGTCAGCGCCATAGCCGTATCCAGCGTCTGGGACCTTGTGAAGTTCAGGAACGACTGGAACTACAATGCCGTGGGCGCCTCGGGAGCCGTGTCCGCCATCCTCTTTGCGTCCATCCTGTTCGAGCCGAAGATGGGCATCTACATATACCTGATTCCCATACCGGTGCCGGGCTACATCTTCGCCCCGCTCTACCTGCTTTATTGCTGGTATATGGCTAAGCGGAATATGGACAACATCGGCCACACCGCCCACTTCTGGGGCGCCGTCTATGGCCTGGTATTCCCGCTTATCTGCCGTCCGGAGATTTTTCGGCATTTCCTATCGCAACTAGGGCTCTGACATTTGTGATATCAGTATAAAACTATGAGACGTTTATTTACCATTTTGATTCCTTTCCTTATGCTGTCCGGCTGCTGTTCCTCTCCCAAAGAAAGAACCATTAAATTTGAAGGCATAGAGAACGCCAGGGAGTTGGGCGGCCTTGTGATGCAGGACGGCCGTACCATACGTGCCGGCAAACTGGTCCGTTCAGCAGAGCTTTCCAAGGCCACCGACGCCGATGTCGCCCTCCTGAAAAGCCGCTTCGACCTCAGCGACATCTTTGATTTCCGCTTTGAAGCTGAACGCAGCAAGGCCCTGGACCGGGAAATAGAGGGCGTGAGCAACACCTGGCTCTCCACGCTCCCGCAGGCATTTGTGGCCGCCTTTTCATCCGGCCGTGCCGACAGTACGGTGGTGCAGTCGGCGAATCTGCTGGAAACCCTGTCTTCATACGCTTTTAGCCCCAAGGCCCAGGAGATGGCTCAGAAGCTTTATCCGGCCATCGTCCTTGATACTCTGTCGCAGAAGCGCTACGGGGAGTTCCTCCGCGGCGTACTTTCATCCAAGGGCGGGGCGCTTTGGCATTGCTCACAGGGGAAGGACCGCTGCGGCTGGGGCTCTGCTTTCGTGCTTGCGGCACTGGGGGCCAGCCGGGAGACCATCGTGGAGGACTTTGCGCTGTCCAATGTCTCCTATGCTCCCGCCGTGGAGGCTCTGTCGGCCAAAATTGTCGAGAAAGGCGGCGGTGAAGACGAACTTGCCTTCATCCGCTCTATGATTGGCGTGAATGTGGAGAACTTTGAGAGCACGCTGGATCTGATTGATTCCCGTTATGGCTCCCTCCAGGCATACCTGGAACAGGCCCTTGGCTTCACAGCCGAGGAGCAGGAAGGTATGAAGAGGAAGTATTTGCGTTAGTATCAGGGATTATCTACGGATAGAAACCTCACCTTCGGGCATTGAATTCTTTTTCAATGTCATACATAGACTGAATCTGCGACGGGGGCAGAAGTGCCCGGAACTTTTCGTAGTATGCTTTTCTGATAGAAAGTATCTTTTCGTTATAAGGCGTACCGGGTCCGTCATCAGGATAGTCCTGAATGTGAACTGTTTGCCGCTACCCAGGGCGAACTGGCAGCGTTCGGAAATATCCCAGGCAAGCAGATCCATCACTTTCTGCGGGTCGGTCGTGGACGGTGCCATATTATTGCCCCACAGAAGCGTGGAGCCCAGGCGTGCGTGCTGGCCAGCGTACGGCGGAAATTGCCGTCGCCAAGACCTTTCGTCAGCGCAATCAGGACGGGCATATATTCCGGCTTGCAGCCCGACATCACGGCATTGACCGCCACGTGCCAGGCCTTGGTGTCCCGGTGAGCTACGGGCAGCACCGCCACGGTCTCATCATATCCATAAGGGGTGTATTTCATAAATTCCGTCACCTTGTCATAGGTCGGCGGGACGATGGGCAGGCCGTCGGTCCAGTTCTGTCTGCGGAAATACTCGTCGATCTCTTCCAGCGAGCCATAGAATACGTCATCGCGGATGTCGCCGCTTCCGGATTTCTCCGCACGGGCGATTTCATCAGCCGTAATAGGCTTGGTCAGAGCCTCCACGATCTGGGGCCAGAGTATTTCACGGGTGTTTTTAAGCAGTGTCTCCCCTGAATCGGCAGCAAAGACGCCGGGATATTCCGCCACGCGCATAACGGGGACGCCGTTGTTGTGGACAGTGTAGCGGGCCTGGTCGGCAAAACCCGGTCCCGCGATGATTACGGAAGGGATGCCGAGGTATTCGGCCGTGATGCAGGAGCCTGTCTCCTTGGGGGTGCAAAGTCCGCATCCGCCGTTGCCTGAAATCACAGCATCTACTTTCATATCCCGAAGATTACGCTTGAAGTCTTCGTTCTGCTTACGCGTAACCCCCGGAGCCGGGTAGGGTCCGGAGAAGCCGATTTCATCAAGCAGCAAGACCTTGGCCGAAGGGTAATGCTCATTGATGAGGCGTTTGATTTCCGGATGCGTGACTCCCGTCATAAAGCTGACTCCGACTACGGCAATCGTCTTCCCGTCCAACGACTCGAGCCGCGGAGCCTGCGAAATCATTTCCACGCTTGTCCGTCCGACGGGCGACACCACGGCATAGCCAGGAACGGCGGCCGGCCGGGCCTTGTCGGCGGTCTTGGCTGTTTCCGCCTGTTTCGGGAGTGATGTCTCCGTTTTCCGGTATTCAATGCGGCAAGTTTCGTCGCAAACAATCCTGTTCCCCTGGGCAAATCCCACCGTGGCGCCCAACCCAAGGGCCATAAGCAGCAAAGTGATTCTCTTCATTCGATGTCTGTTTTAATATTAAGACACAGTCAATCCAGAAATCTTAATGGAGAGAATCCAACATACAAAAGCGACAAAGCCCGAAAGCCTTGCCGCCCTCGGCGTCTGGCTTTGCACCAAGGCCGACAAGAAATCCTCAAAACTTCTGGACTAATGGGACTCCTGAGCAAGGTATTCAGCAACACGCGCAAGCCGGAAGGGCTCTTCGGCAGACTGATGGTCGCCGGAATGAACGGTGGTTCCCACGCCGCAATGGCAACATGGGGACTGAAAAAGATCGACATCCCCCAGACCGGGGAGATCCTGGACATCGGCTGCGGCGGCGGAGCCAACATCGCCCGGCTATCCTTATGAATACAAAAACGGATCCCCACTTGAATGAGGACCCGGCCAAAATCTGTTCAATCAGTTATTTCTTTTCAGGCAGCTTCGTGTAAAGCACCAGCCCCAGCACCGTGAATAACAACTCCACCTACTGCTCGTCTATGATGCGTCCGAGGCTGTCAACCCTCTTTTCGAAGCGGTTTATGCCCACCACGGCAAGGATATAGGCAACGCCGTTGGCAATGATGGCAATGCCGATGATGGCCGACAGCACTCCAGCGGTGACATCCAGGTTCTTGAGGCCGAAATAACCCAGAACGGCGGCGCCTGCGCCCAGAAGCAGGAGCACCCACCACATCGGAAATCCGACCCGCTTATAGTCGAAGCTCTGCACGGCGATGACAACGCCTTCAATCATAACCCAGATGGCAAACACCACTGGAAGGGAAACTGCTGTTCCAAGAATGTTGAACAGGAAAAAACAGCCGAAGAAAATGTCCAGGATGGCGCTCAAGGCGCGGGTTCCGCTGTTGGGGAGGAACGCCTGCGTCTTGAAGGTGAAGATCAGTTTAGAGACACCGGCAATAAGGGTGAAGCACCCAAGCACCCAGGCCGCCGATACAAGAGTGATGTCGGGTTTGGCGATGCAGACGACACCGAGAATGATAAGAAGAAGGCCTGCCACGCAGAGCCAGATTTTAGTACTTGTTCTCATAATGAATATAAGTTTTAGTTGTTTGTTGCCTGTCGGTTTTAATATGCAAATTTAACCATTTTCGCCGAAATCCTCAATCTGTATGTCGTTCCGACCGGGCCGGAAAGCTGTCGATAAACATTGTTATTTTACAATAAAACTCGAGAGAACTTATGCGAGCTTGTCGCTGGAGAGGAACTGAAACAGTCCAGTAAACAGGATTCCGTTATTGTCCCTGTAGGGCATAATGTCATCCTTGACAATGACAATCTTCTGGAAGAAATCATCAATCCGTTTGAGTGAATTCAGTTCCTGCTCACGTTTTTCTTCGTTTTCAATCTCGTATGCCGACTGAATATAGTATTTATCGTTCCCGTCAGTAGCGATGAAATCTACCTCA
>ONLD01000048.1 GCA_900318565.1 uncultured Bacteroidales bacterium | reverse complement strand
TGCGAACTTGCGATTAAATAACACTGATTTCAAAGAACTCTTATTCTACGGCGTTCGCGCCGTGGCGTAAAAACTATAAAACTAACGAACTATTGTAATTATGCGTAGATTCTTTATTTTCATCATCGGCCTGACCGCCGGTCTCACCGCTTCCGGACAGGATTATGAATACAGTTTCGCGGAAGCCTCCGACCTCACGCTCTGCGGCAAAGTGTTCCAGGATACGCCATATCCTTATCAGCGTATGGACTTCACCCGCTTCGGGGGATGGGAGACGAAAGACATTCACCTGCTGGAAATGTCATCCGGCATCATCGTTTCTTTCAGAACGGATTCCCCAGTCATTGCCGTGAAGCCGGAATTCCTTAGCATAGACAGTACCAATGCATCCGGCTTCTCAGCAAGAGGATTCGACCTATATATCAAGAGAGAGGGCAAATGGTTATGGGCAGGTTCCTGCGCATACGGGAAAGAAATTGAAAAAGAGAACGGCAAGGTGCGAAAACTTGTGGAAAATATGGACGGCTCATTGAAAGAGTGCATAGTCTATCTTCCAACATTCAGCAAGATGATCTCGGTACAGATTGGCGTCATTGCCGGCTCTATGATTGAAAAGGGAGAGGTGCCTTTCCGACATAAAATATGCCTCCACGGCTCTTCTTTTATGCACGGAGCCAACACGAGCCGTGCCGGTCAGACCGTCCCCGCTTTCCTGACAAGGGCCACCGGGCTCCAATTCTGCAGCCTTGGCGTAAGCGGCGACTGCCGTATGCAGCCCCAGTTCGCGGCGGCACTTGCCGAGTCAGATGCGGAAGCATTCGTGTTCGATGCCTTTTCCAACGGCGACGCAGAAACCGTAAGGAAGAATCTCTTCCCCTTCATAGAGACAATCCAGGCAAAGAAACCGGGAGTGCCCCTCATTTTTATGCATACGATATGGCGCGAGAGAAGGAACTTCAACTTGAAGCACAATGAGGAAGAAGGCAGTAAAATCGCCACTGCAGACAGCCTGATGAAGATTGCCGTGAAGCGATACAAGGATGTGTATTACATTGAGTCCAGCGCAACTTCAGAATTGCACGACACTTCCGAGGACGGTGTACACCCCAGCGAATGGGGTTATTATCTCTGGGCGGAATCCGTCCGAAAGCCCATCCTTCGCATCCTTCGTAAGTACAAGATCAAATAGTGGACCGCAGGTATTTCATAAAAACAACGCTTCTCGCGGGGGCCGCTCTGTGCCTGGGCGACCGGGACAAGGCCTTTGCCGCCGGATGCGGCTACCCCCGCGCCGGGAAGCGCTGGCCGGGCTGGAAAGAAAGTCAGTTTCAAATCCATTTCATATATACCGGAGTGGCGGAATCAATGTTCCTGATTTTCCCTGACGGCACTACAATGCTTCTCGACTGCGGGGACTTCGACGCCCTGGCGCGAGGCCCGAAAGCAGTGCCGCTGCTTCCAAGCGCGGACAGGCATTCAGGGGAATGGATAGCAAGGTACGTCACCCGCGTGAATCCGGCGGTCACAGACGTGGATTATATGCTGCTGACGCATTACCACAACGACCACGCCGGAAGCGACCGCTTCTATGCCGACAAGCAGATCCGCGACGGAGAGCCTTATTGCCTGAGCGGCTTCTCGCAAGCGGCGGAAATCCTGAATTTCCACAAAGCGATTGACCGCTGCTGGCCCGACGACGACCCTTCACTGCAATTTGCCGATTCGGATACCGTCGGGCATATGCGGCGTTTCTACCGTTATATGCAAAGGCACCGGGGTATGGAAATAGAAAAATTCCGGCTCGGGGCCACAGATCAGTTGGTGCAGCTTCATAATCCCGGCAGCTACCCGTCATTCAGCGTGCGCAACTTATGTGCTAACGGATGCATTGTCCTTCCGGACGGGAGTGTCAGAGACCTGTTTCAGGCGCGCAAGGCGGCAGGAAAGGTCACAAAGAACGAAAATGCCATGTCGCTCGGTATGATATTCAGCTACGGTGACTTCCGCTTTTTCACAGCCGGAGACTTTTCTGCCGGTTTCAAAGACCCGGACGGGACACAGCGTTTCATAGAAGACGACTTAGCCGATGCGTGCGGGAGCGTCAGCGTGGCCAAAGTGAACCATCACGGTCATAACTCAATGAGCCGCAAGCTGGTTGGAGCCTTGCGCCCCCAGGTGTGGGTAAGTTGCGTATGGGACCAGCTGCACAATCTGCCCAAGTGTATGGAACTGCTTGCCGACCGCTCCATATACCCGGGAGAAAGGATTATCTGCCCTACGATTATGCCTGCCGAGCGCCGGGCAGCCGACGTGGAGGCCGCCTGGATGTCAGACATAGCGAAAGCATCCTACGAAGGCGGCCACGTGGTCGTGAACGTTGAAAAAGGAGGGAAACACTTTAGCGTCTCTTATATCAGGGCCCGGGATGAATCAATGACAGTGGAAAGCGTTATGCATTTCAAAACAGCAAAATAGAGCTTTATGAAGGGATTTGTCAAATTACTTGTTCTGTCGCTGGCGGCGGCTGTTATTGCCTCCTGTGCGCAAAAAAGACCGGTTCTGGAGAAGGGGAGCTGGGAGCCGCGCGTGTACGAAGCGCTGTGCGGGCTTATTGAGTCTTACGGTTCCGGCTCCAGGTCCTACGACCTCGAATGCCGTCCCTACGCCGTCTTCGACTTCGACAACACTACTATTATCAATGACATAGCATATTCCCTGCTCTGCTGGCAGATTGAGAATCTGGAGTTCAGGATAAAGCCGGAAGATATGTTTGCCGTGCTGACGACAGGCATTCCCGACCTCGACGCCGACTACGGCGGGGGCAACACTCCGCGTTCGCTGGCAAGCGAGATTTCCGAAGATTACTCCGAATTGCTTCAATACGAAGACCTGCAGAAAATGCGGCAGTCGGATGCATATCTGGATTTCAGGGCAAAGCTCTGGTATTTCTCCACGCATACGGATATCTCCGCTCCCGACACACCGCTCGAATGTGAATGGATCACCACCCTGCTGAGCGGAATGAATGACGAGGAAATCACAGCGCTGACCAGGCAGGCTGCAGATGAGATGATGCAGGCGGACGGTATGTGGGCGGAAGAATGGACAAGTCCCGACGGGAAGGCTTCGTGGACAGTGAAAAAAGGCCTTGGAATCACTCCGGAGATGAAGAATCTCTATTCGGCCCTGCAGCAGGCAGGTTTCGACGTGTACATCTGTTCGGCGTCCCTTGAGAGTATCGTGGAAGCCATAGCCTGCGAGCCGCGCTACGGCTTTGGGCTGGATCCGGAGGCCGTGTGGGGATTCCGTATGACTAAAGATTCTGAAGGAGGATTGATTGCCGCCCCGGAGCAGGGCTATGTGCAGCCATACCGGGAAGGCAAGGTGAGTTGCATACGGGAAAGAATCGCTCCGGCCCACCGCGGCCACGGCCCCGCCCTGGTGGCCGGAGACAGTAACGGAGACCTCAGTATGCTGACTTCCTTCCCTGACTTGAAAGTCGGGCTGATTATAGACTGCCTTCGGACCGGAGGAATCGCAGAACTGGCCGAGGAGGCCCGCCGGGACAGTTCCGACATCAACTTAAAACAGCGTCCCCGACCTCTTTACGTGGTCCAGGGACGCCGTCCTTCGAGCCTCTCTTTCATTCCTTGCAACAAGTCGGAGCCTGCCGCGCTTCGAGAGGATTAATCAGTGTAGGAGAATTCGCTCAGCACGGGATAATGGTCTGAAATATACAGGATTCCGTAATCCCTCTTGTCAACGGTATAGGTAAGCGCCTTGAGCGGACCGCAGAAGAAAATGTGGTCAATAAGAGTTCCGTTGCTCTTCCCATAATCGTTGCAGGTGTAGATGGTGCGGAAACTGGACTTCACCGCATCCTCGCGGGCATAGCCGAGCGGGAAGGTTATAAGCCTCTGGAGTTCGTCCGAAGTGGAGGCGCTGTTGAAATCGCCAAGCAGAAAGACCGCATCTTTGCAGGCCGGGCCCAGGACGCCTCCGGTCAGGACGGGTATCCGGCTGAGGTGCAGGTTGCTCTCGAGCATACGGAGCTGAGAAGCGTTGGGAGCGTTCTTGTTGTTTTGGTAGTGGGTGTTGAAAAGCCAGACTCTGCGACCGGTATTGTCTTTGTCCGAAAGCTGGATCCAGGACGTGCAGCACGGATGGGTCAGGTGCCAGGAGCCATAGTCGTTGGCCTTGTTCCTGGCAGAGACCTGGTCCGGCGTGTCACTGTGCCAGAACGTGCCCTTTCCGGCAAGGTCGAAACGGGCCTTCTTGTAAAGGACGGTGTTCGAAGTCTCGTCCCCGCTCACCTGAAGTATGTCCTTGCCGCTTTCGCGCCCGATTCCGTATAGCCCGTATTCATCCTTGACTTTGGAAAGGATGTATTCTGCCTGCACCCTCTCCACCTCCTGCAGCCCGATGATGTCGGGCTTGCGGGTGAGGATAAACTTGCACACCGCATCCTTGCGCTTGTCCCACACATAGTCTCCGTCCGAAGGCTCGGGGTAGCGGATGTTGAAAGTGCACACGAGAAGGTCCGCACTCTCCTTCTGCGGGCCATCCTCCCCTTCAGGCTTGGCAGGACAGCCACACAGAAGCGAAAGCGCCATCGCGAGGAACGCGCCGCGCAGTAATCTACTTGATGACATAATTCACTGAATGTACCGCTGCATCAAAACCGGCGCCCCACAGCAGGGTCGTAGCGTTATCGGAAGTAACTGCAGTGCCGTTGACGGAACCGGACACCTCGACGGGATCCGTGGAAGAGCCGAACACGACGGACACCTTGGAACCGCCGAAGCCTCCGACAAGCAATCCTATGGTCGACCCCGCAGCAGATTTCACGGAGCCGGACACGCTGCCGCCTTCAATACTTGCGGAAGAGTTGTCCCCTATCCAGCCGATATAGGCCGAGACGCCCTCCAGAAGTATGTCGGACGACACATCAGCCTTGGAGGAGCAGTTCTTCAGCACCTGGCCATAGCCCCAGTGGCGTCCGGCAAGGCCGCCGACTTCGGAGCCCTTGTATGCGCCCTTGACAGAGATGTTTCCGGTGTTGGAACAGGAGTCCATATATGCCGTTGCCCCGGCCACACCGCCGATCCGGCATCTACAAGTGCCGCTCACGGTGATGGCGCCGCTGTTGGAACAGCCGGACATTGTGCCCCAGTTGTTGGGATTGGTGTTGTCGTTGTCGGACGCCGGCCAGCCGATGACGCCGCCGATATGCGTCCAGCTCTTGCTGGTATATGACTCTACCGTGATTGCACCGCTGTTCTTGCAGCCGCTGACATTGACGCCCCTGTTCTTGCTGGGAGCATCATCCGCAGGGTTGTTCACCGCCCCGAAGACGCCTCCGATACATTGCTGGTGGTTCTGGCCAGCGAAATCAGTCTTGCCGCTTGTGAGGGCTTTCACCTCTATGGCGCCCGAATTCGTGCAGTCCGCGGGCAGCCCGTAATAGCACCCTGCGACGCCGCCGATAAAGAAGCGGGCGGGAGACGTATTCATATCCTCGACCTTGCTTTCGGTCCAGGACACCTTGCCCTCGTTCTTGCACTTGTCCAAGGCTCCGATAGCGTATGCGACAACTCCCCCTACGGATGAGCCGACCTTTTTATTGTAGAACTCTCCCGTTTCGACGTTGTCGGGGTCGGAAGGGTTCCTGGCAGGATTCGCACGATTCGTGTGATATCCGCCGGAAATGCTGATTTCGCCGTAGTTCTCGCACTCCGAAAGGTTGTCGAGGCTATATGCCACCACACCTGCAACACCCTGCGAGGTGAATCTTCCGTCGTCGGTCACGACCAGTGAAATCTTGCCGTAGTTCTTGCAGCCGCTGACGGTACCGTCCGCTATTGTTGACATACCGATGACTCCGGCGACGAGGTTGCTCTTCGTGGTGGTCGGCGCTATGGTGCGGGTGACGGAAGCCTTGTTGATGCAGTCCTTGACCGTACCCTCGTTTCGGGCCACTATGGCGCCGAACACCGTGGAATCCGGTTCGAACGAGCTGCTGCCGTCGATGACAACGCCGCTTATCGTGCCTCTGTTGACCTTGAACAGAGGCCCGGTGGCCTTCAGGTTCTTGATGGCAAAGCCGCCGCCGTCAAGCACGCCGGAGAAGCCTTCTGCAGGCGTCAAAGTGATGCCGGACATATCTATGTCCTCAGCTATGCGGGCCTCGTCAAGCGACTCGTTTGTAAGGCCAGCGAGCCACTCTGCAAGCGCCTGGCCGGTGCGGAGGGTGACTTTGTTGTCGCCTTTCTGCTGCACGGTGAGGACATTGGTCGAGGAGGACAGTTCAGGAGCGAAGGTCACGGTCGCGATACGGCCGTCCACGGCTTCGTTGTCTGTCACGCTCACGGTGACAGTCACGGTGCCGCTTCCTGAAGCCGGTTCGACTTTCACCCAGGATTCCGATATTTCCGAAGTCCAGTCGCCGTCGGCATATACCTTCACGGTCTGGCTTTCCGCGCCGACGGCCTCGAAATTCAGGGTGGAGGTCCCTACCCTGACCACGGTGGCCTTGGAGCCGGAGGTTTCGCCTCCGGGAGTCTTCCCGCCATCGTCGGGATTATTCTTGTCGCAGGCCCATACGGCGGCCGCGAGCATAAAGAGCAAATAGAACTTTTTCATATTCAGCAAGTTAATTAACTAATAATTCAAACCGTCCATCCAGCCGGGATTCTGGAGGAGCTTTTTATTCATTACCCTTTCATTGGTCGGGACGGGATACAGGTAATCCCTTTCGGGGTCGAAAGCGAAAGTATAGGTATGGAGCGGACGCACATAGCCCCTCGTACCGTCGGACAGGAAAATGTCGGTGCCTATCTTATAGACGAAGGTCGCCTTGGAAGAGGGTTTGGAGCCTGTATAGAGGCAGATGTCGGGAGTCCCGTCCTTGTCCCAGTCATACTCGCCGGCGCCCGGAAAATACATCCCCTGCTGGCACTTGGTGATACGCTCTCCGCAAGCCCAGCGCAGCAGGTCGGCATAGCGCAGGCCCTCAAGGGCGAGTTCCACCACCCTCTCGCGCCGGATTTCCAGAATTACGCCCTTGTTTGCCCCGGTCACGTTGGGGTAGCCGGTAGCCTCGGCAGTGAGGTAAGGATCCGGGGAGGAGTTGGCGGCCGAAAGGCTCAGGTCTGGCATCCCGGCGCGCTTCCGCAGCAGGTTGACGCTCTTGTCCAGGTCTCCCTGGGAGATGGTCCCGAGCTCGGCCTTCGCCTCTGCAAATATCAAATATACTTCAGCAAGCCGTATGACAGGGAGGTCATTGTAGGAAGAGCTCCTTATGTTGCTCATTACCAGGTTGTCCGAAGGCATCACGAACTTGTTGAGGGAGTAGCCGGTCAGCGTGCAGTCCATATCGCAGCACATCGCCCGGTTGGTCGAAAGGACGGTGTACTTGTATCCGGGGATGCGGATGGTCTGGTGGAGACGCGGATCGCGCCCTGCGACCTGGTCGGCGAAGGTCTTGGTGCTCCAACCGCTCTTTGACGAGAAGCGCGTGCCGTCCGCGCAGAGATAGTGGTCTATCATACCGCGGGTCGGGCTGTTGCGGCCGCAGACAGGCAGCAAGGCCACACCGCTGGCATCGTGGAAGCACTTGTATCCATAATCGTAGTCGATGGCAAGTATAAACTCCCCTGCATCCTCGTCGTACTGCGAGAAGAGGTTCTGGTAGTCATAGTCAGGATGGCCGGTTGAATAGAGCTTGTGCGGCCCCAGGTCCATAAGCTCCTCAGCGGCGTCGGCAGCAAGCTGAAGATAATAGGATGCGGGCTGCGCGTCGGCAGGGAGCGTCCACAGCGTTATGTCGCCCTCGTGATACTTGCGGTAAGTGCCCTCGAACAGGCAGAAACGGGCCTTGAGCGCAAGTGCCGCCCATTTCGTCGCCCTGAAGGTACGCCCTGAGGCATACTCCGTCGGCAGGCCCGTTATGGCTTCGTCGATATCCTCGATCATATGCGAGAGCACCACGTCGCGGTTGTCGCGCGCCTTGTAAAGCATCTCATCCTCGTCGGAAGCGAGCTCGTGGTCGATCCAGGGCACGTCTCCGAAGCGCTGCACCTTGTCGAAATAGAACCAAGCCCGGAAGAACTTGCAGAGAGCGGAGTATTCTTTACGGGCACTCTCGTCGCCGCAGCGGTGCAGGTTGCCCAGGCAGGTGTTGATCTTGCGCAGCGTCGTCCAGGTCCAGCCGCCGCCGGAGGCGGGGACGGTGCGGAAAGTGCCGTTGAGCAGCAGATTGCTCGGGTTGCCGGCCACCACAAGGTCGCTCTGCTCATCGAAAGGAGCGTCCGGGAGCAAGGATGAATAAAGCGAGTTGGTGAAAAGCTGCAACTGGGTTGCGGTCTCGAAATAAGACTCCTCGGTGATGTTGTCAAGAGGGTATTTATTAAGAGCCTCCTCGCAGGACACGGTCAGAAGCAGGCCGGAGACGGCTAAAAGTATGCGGTAAATCTTTCCCATATCGTCTTAGAATTGGATGTCTATACCAAACATAAATGTCTTCTGCCAAGGGTAGAAGCTGCGGCCGTAGTTCTCGGAGGAATCGTGCATCATAGCCTCGGGATCCAGGAACTGGCAATGGTCGAAAAGCGGCGACCAGCAGGCCAGATTCTCTCCCGAGAAATAGACGCGGACCTTTTCCAGGCCCGCCTTCCTGGTCAGCTTGGGCGGAACAGTATAACCTACGGTGAGGTTCTTCAGACGCAGGTAGCGGCAGTTCTGCAGGTAGCGGGAATTGACACGGTTGAGATAGCCGCCGCTGATTTCGGCGATATAGCCCCGCGCCCTGGGGAAATAGGCGTCCGTATTGTTGTAGTCCCAGACGTCTTTCATAAAATCACGCTTGATAAAGCTCTGCATCGAGTTGGAGTACGGGCCCCAGAAGGGGAAGCACCAGCGTCCGGGATACCAGTAATGGTCGCCCGTGCCCTGGAAGAAGGCGCTGAGGTCGAACCCCATCCAGTCCACGGAGAAAGTGGCGCCGTACGAGAGGCTCGGCAGTTCGTTGCCAAGGATTCTGCGGTCGCCGGGGTCATCCACGGTGTTGGCGCCGATGCCGATGGCATCGTCATCGTCCAGGTCCTCGTACTTGAGGTCGCCGGCCTTCCAGCCCGAGCCCATTCCGGCAGTGATATAGCTGAGGTCCACGAGTGCGGCATATTCTGACGCTTCGTCGTCGGAGGAGAAAAGCTCATTGGCTTCAAAGCCCCAGATTTCGCCCAGGCGCCGCCCTACATAGTAATCGCTCAAAAGCTTGTTGGGATTGTTGTCGTACTTGGTGATATAGGAGTCATAGTTGCTGATGTTGGCGGAGATGCCATAGCCGAAGGGCTGGCCTGCAAGCCGGAACTGGTCCCGCCAGCTAAGGGAGAATTCATAACCTCTCGTGCGGAGGTTGGCGGCGTTCTGCTTGGGCGCGGAAGCCCCGTAAACCGACGGCAACGCGTCTCCTGCCACCAGCATTCCGAGGGTGTTGCGTATGTACGCTTCTCCCGTGAACTGCAGGCGGTCCTGGAAGAGACCCGCATCAAGTCCCACGTTGTACTGCCGGACCGTCTCCCAGGTGAGGTCTCCGGCATTCGGGGCGGAAATGGAGGCGCTCCTGGCGAGAGCCCCTTCCCCGAACATATAGCTCGAATCAGACAGCGATATCTTGCGGATATAGGCGTAGTTGCTCACCACCTGGTTGCCGAGGGAGCCGAGGGACGCCCTGAGCTTGAGGTTGCCGACGGTGCTCTTTGCAGGGGCGAAGAAAGGCTCTTCACTGATTCTCCAGCCGACAGACACCGAGGGGAAGAAGCCCCAGCGGTGGCCGGAAGCGAAGCGGGACGAACCGTCGTAACGGCCTGAGACCTCCAGCAGGTAACGGCCTTTGTAGTCGTAGTTTATCCTGCCAAAGAAGCCGAGAAGAGCATATTCGCTCTGCTCCCCGTCGATGTACTGCTTGGATGAGCCGTCGGTGTCGGTGCCGGCCAGCGAAAGGTCGTTGAGCTTGTCGGAAATCAGATAATACGCGATGGCTTCGAGGTACTGGCTGTACTGGGACTCGTAGTTGCCGCCGACAACGGCAGTCAGGTGATGCCCGTCGAATGTGTCTTCGTAGGTCGCGAACAAGTTGGCAGACTTGTAGATATATGTCCTGGCCTTTTCGTCGAGCTGGTCCTGTCCGACGCCGCTGGTGCGGGTGATGAGTTCCTGGTCGGGATACTGCTTGTAGGTAATGTTGGTCTGGCGGGCGGTCGTGTGGTCACGACGCCTGCGTATGGTGAAGTTGCCCGTGAGTTTCAGCTGCTTGAAAGGCGTAATATTGAGCTCCGTTGTATTGGTGAAATCGTTGCGGCGCTCAATGTGCTTGTCCTTGTTCTCGCTGAGTTTTATATGCACGCCGTTGCCCACTGCATAGCTGCTCACGAAATACTGGGAATAGTACACCCACGAGCCGTCGGGATTCTTGAGCGGGAAGCACGGAAGGGCGTGCGCCGTGGCCATACTGAACACCCGGTCTATGTTGCCCGTGCCGATGCCGAGGTAAGAATACGTCTGGTCGTAGTAAGACGTGTTGTTGGAGATGGTGGCGTATTTGTTGATGCGCCCCTCGAAACGGGCCCTGAGCTGATATTTGTCAAGCACGTCCGGGTTGATTTTAAGGATGCCCTGCTGACGGTCCCACATCCCTGAGATGAAGTACTTGAAATTCTTGCCGCCGCCCGTTATCGAAACGCTCTGCTGCTGCACGGGGTTCCGGTCGGAGAAGAGAGTATGGTACCAGTCGGTGTTGCCGTAGTACTTCCACTGTTTCACACCTCCGACTGTCTCCTCGACAACCCAGGGATGCGCCGGATTCTCAACTGTGTCGTTGACCCGTTCCAGCAGTTCGTTCATATCGTTTTCGCTGTACTTCAGGTACTTGTCTCCGGGGTAGCGGGCATCCCAGAAGGTGTTGATGGTATGCACGCTCCAGTAGCCGCGGGTCTCGAAATCGGTGCTGGTGGTCGGCGCCTGCCATCCCCAGCGTCCGCTGTAGCGTACCGTGGCCTTGCCGTCGCCTTCGGCCCCGGCCTTAGTCGTCACGAGTATGACACCGAACGCCGCACGGGCTCCGTACACGGCTGCCGCGGCACCGTCCTTGATGACGGAGATGCTTTCGACGTCGTGCGGATTGACCCGGCTCAGGTCGCCTTCCGCTCCGTCAATCAGCACCATAGGGCTGGCTCCGTTGATGGAAGTGTAGCCTCGGATGTTGATGTCCGGCGTGTCGTTCATTATGCCCGACGAAGTCGTGATGTTCAGGCCGGGCACAGCTCCCTGGAGCATACTCGTGACGTCGTGCGAGCTGCGGTTCTGAAGTTCATCGCCCTTCACGGCGGTGACGGCGCCGGTCAGGTTGACCTTTTTCTGGGTACCGTAGCCCACGACCACAGTCTCTTCAAGCATCAGGTTGTCGTCACTCAGGACCACATCCACGCGCGTCTGGCCGGCGGGCACCGTGACGGTCGCGGACGAGTAGCCCAGACACGACACTTCCAGTACCACGTCTCCGCCCTTGACGTCAAGTGTCCACTCGCCGCTGACATCGCTCAGGGCTCCTTTCGTAGTGCCCTGGATTACTATCCCGGCGCCGGGGATGCCTTCCCCGGAGGAGTCAAGCACCCTGCCGGAGACAGTGCGCTGCGCCAGGGCCGCTGCCGAAGCGGCCAGCAAAAGTATGGCTGTCGCGATTATGCTTTTCGTTATATTCATAGCATCGGAGGTTTTCGAGTTAAAAATAAATTGTCCCCTGGCCGTCGTCAGGAATGTCTTCCAAAGGCTTGTCTGCATCGTCATCGGGCATCTTTTCCGTCACGGCCGTGAACTTGTCGGGGGCCAGGGCCGCACTGCCGCCGCATCCGGTCAGAAGGAGCGCGGCGAGAAAGGCGGAAGATTTCGGAAGACGCATCATAAATTATTGATAATCAAATATTAATGTAGCCGTAATGGGCCAGTGGTCGGAAATATAGTTCACTCCCGCATAGGGCTGGAAGTCGGTACCGAACGAACCGGACTTGAGGCCGTGCTTGGTATTTTCGTAGAAGTATTTATAGACTATGCTGTCTATGTTGGAATTACCGTCGGTACAAGTGCCGCTCGAATAGATGGATGAGAAGCCCGTGCAGGTGGTCGTGAAATTGTTGTAGCTGGTAGGATAAGATGTTTTACTGGTCTTGCCGTCCACGTTGCGGGCCCAGTAGTAATTGCTCCAACGGGTATCGCCCTTGTCTGCGCTGTACATCTCCGTAGCCGTAGCATTGAAGTCGGCGGTGATGATAACAGGCAGGAGTTCGCTGTTGATTGCTTCAATCCGGTCGTAAAGGATTTGCGCTTCCGCCTTGCGGGCGGCATAAGCGGCATCGGTGTAATGGGCTGTGAAATGGGTGTTGAAGAAATAGAACTTGTAGCCGTTCTCTTTCCACTGGAATTTAATCCAGGCGCAGTTGTGTCCGTCGTCGGAGCCTACGCTGGAAGGGTTGGACGAGAGCCAGAAAGTGCCCTTGTCAAGGACCTCGAACTTGTCGGTCTTATAGAAAATAGCGTTGGAGGAGTCGGTATTGTAGTCTTTGTAGTTGCCGGTAATCTTATCCCAGGCGCTGCCGCTGCCTCCGCTGGATTCCTTCCCGTACTCGGTGCCAAGCCCGTATGCAGCGTAGCCGGAAGTATTGTCAAGGATATTCACCCGCTGGCGGTATTCACATTCCTGCGTGCCTACGATGTCCGGGCTCTGGGCGTTGAAGAACGCATAGACCCCGGCCTTTCGCTTGCTCCAGTAGTTGCTGCTGCTCCAGGAGGAGTTGTCGTCGTTGGACTGGCAGGTGATGTTGAAGGACCAAACCGTCAGCTCCGGAGGGTTTGCAAGAGCCGGTGCAGGCATAGTGGTCTCCATCGTGGTCTGTGCGGAACGGGTGATGGTAAAGATTTGGGAGAGGCTCTTGGTGCTGTTATTTCCGTCTGCGGTGTATGCTTTGACATTCAGGGTGGAATACTCGGCGGCCGGAATGACAACGAAGAATTCTACGGCCTCGGAGGCACTGAGCTGGATGCCGGAGCCGCAGGAGACCGTTATAGTCTTGTAGCTGTCGGATCCGCCGCTCATAGTGAGGGTATTGCCGCCCCTGGACACGGTGCCGGGACCGCACACAGGCCTGTCGAAAGTGAGTTCCAGCCTTGTGACCTTGATTCCGCCTTTGAGCCGGAGTTTCAGCACACCGCAAAGGTTCTTCATCGAGAACGAGCCGAACTCGCTCTTGCTCTTGGTGCCGGAGAGCATAGGGTTAGTCCCCGGGGCGAAGGTGCCGTGGGTATATTGCACTTCGGAAGGGAGATTGAACGTGAATGTGCTGGCGCCGTTGTAGGTCGCCGTGTTAGGGTATGCGGCAAAGAAATCTCCGCCCCCGGCCGGTTGGACGCCATAGAAGACCGCATTCTGGGTCCCGGTGCCATCGCCGATGATGAAATTGTTTCCGGTGGTATTGCCGCTTGCAAACACCACGAGCCTGTCTCCTTCTGACCAGACGACACTGGTACCTTCGAGCGAGGTCCTGGTGGAGAGCTCACTTGTGACTTCGACTTTGGCAAGTCTTTCTTCTTCCGGTTCCGCCTTGCTGCAGGACAGAGCCAGAGCAAGGATTCCGAGCAGGGATAATCTGACAATCTTGTGCATAATTGTTGGCGCGTGCGTATGTGTGCGCACACACCAACAAATATATAGCATTATTTTGACTTATCAAAATATTTGTGATTCCGATACAAAAAACAAGCAGCTCCAGGGAGGAGCTGCTCGAATTGAATTACAGGAGGCACCAGGGCACTTCCTCCAAACTACCCCTTCCAGTAAACCGCATCCTCAGAATCGGCCTCCTTCGCCTAAACCGCCGATAGCCCCATCTCGGGAGACCAGGCCAATCCGCACTTCAAGCCGCCAGTGGCACTTATTGCGGACTCACTTCACTGACTCCGCCTCTCCGACGGCCTCTTCAATCACCGCCGGGTCTATCCCCAACGCCCGCAACCTCGCACGTACGGCCTCAAGCGCCTTCTCCCGGCCTTCTGCTCTGCCTTCTGCCCGACCGGCGGCCTCGCCTTTGAGCCAGGCCGTATTGACAATGTCATCGTAATCCCATTTTGTCATACTCTCTTCATTGTATTGGTTAAACTCTTCGTCCGACAGCTTCGCGACCTCGCACGCCTCGAATATCCTCTCGAATATCTCTCCTACCAGCCCCGCCGGGCGCTCCGTCAGCGCCCTCATATGCCGGAAAGCCCACGACAGCTTCTTCGTGAAGGAATCGCCCTCCTTCGGCTCCTCGTCTCCGGCGTTCGGCATCTCCACGAACAGAAATTTCAGACGGTCTGTCATCAGCTCGTCCCTGTAGCGCTCACGGATATCATATCGGTAGACTATCTGCTCGTCCTGCGGGTGAAAGGAGAAGTTAAG
>ONLD01000018.1 GCA_900318565.1 uncultured Bacteroidales bacterium | reverse complement strand
ACCTCACGATGGGCACCCTTGCCTTTGGCTGTAACCTTCCCACTATCAGGGCGGTTTGGGGACTTGCACCCGTTAGAGTACGTTCGTGCTGGGCGAACAAAAAACAGGACAAATCCGAAGACTTGTCCTGTTTAGTAGCGGAGGCAGGACTCGAACCTGCGACCTCCGGGTTATGAGCCCGACGAGCTACCAACTGCTCTACCCCGCGATGTGGACTGCAAAGGTAGGAACTTTTTTTGGTTCCGCCAAATTTTTCTTCAAAATGGCCGGGAGGCCGCTAGCCTTTGAGCCACGCGAGCAGCGCGCTAGTATCTCCGCGGCCGAAGCTCTGCTGCTCTCCGGTAGCGAGATTCTTCATCTGCACGGTACCGGAAGCCGCCTCCGACTCTCCGCAGATTGACAGGAAGCCTATGCCCTTGCGGGTGGCGTAGTCGAACTGCTTCTTGAGCTTTGAGGCTTCGGGATAAATCTCCACGGAAAGGCCCGCCGCACGCAGCGCGGAGGCCACGGGAAGCACATATTTGAGCTCTTCCCTACCCATATTTGCAAAGAGCACGTCGGCCCCGGACGAAAGCGCACGGGGGAACTTGTCGAGCCCGGTCAGGACATCATAAATACGGTCCGCCCCGAAAGATACTCCCACTCCCGACATATTGGGAAGGCCGAAAATGCCGGTCAGGTTGTCGTAGCGGCCGCCGCCGCAAATCGAGCCGATCTGGAAATCCAGAGCCTTGACTTCGAAAATCGCACCCGTATAATAATTCAGACCGCGCGCGAGCGAAAGGTCCATCTCGCAGGGCATAGTCACGCCGGCGTCAGCAATCAAAGCGAACAGTTCCTCAAGCTCGTCAAGTCCCTGCATACCCACAGGGGAAGAAGCCATAAGGCCCCGCATAACAGCAACTTTGGAAGCGAAATCCCCTTCCAGCAGCAGCACGGGGCGCAGAATCTCTACAGCCTCCCGCGTCAGTCCTTTCTGCAGCATCTCCGCCTCCACCGCTTCGAGGCCTATCTTGTCCAGCTTATCTATGGCCACGGTGATATCGACCACCTTGTCCGGGAAACCGCAAATCTCGGAGAGTCCGGTAAGCACCTTA
Source organism: uncultured Bacteroidales bacterium (assembly GCA_900318565.1). Classification (GTDB taxonomy): domain Bacteria; phylum Bacteroidota; class Bacteroidia; order Bacteroidales; family UBA932; genus Cryptobacteroides. Next base: position 32,267 of record ONLD01000018.1, on the reverse strand, counting down.
CGGTTGTTGATTTTCATACACACCCTAAGGTCCAGCTTGCGGAAAACCTGCTCCACGATCTGCACAAGCTCCAGCTCACAAAGCAGCGATCCGGACCCGATGGCATCCACGTCGCACTGGTAGAACTCGCGGTAGCGCCCCTTCTGCGGACGGTCCGCACGCCACACCGGCTGGATCTGGAAGCGCTTGAAGGGGAATGAAATCTCACCCTGATGCTGCACCACGAAACGGGCGAAAGGCACCGTGAGGTCGTAGCGAAGGCCTTTCTCACAGACCTGTCCTGCGAGCGGTTTGTCGAAATCCACTCCGGCAAAGGCGTCGCCGGAATTCAGGATACGATATAATAATTTGTCTCCCTCCTCCCCGTATTTGCCGAGAAGTGTGCTGAGATTCTCCATCGCCGGAGTCTCGATCTGGGCATATCCGAAAGACTTGAAAACGCTTCGTACTGTATCGAAAATGTAATTGCGGGCGGCCATCTCTTTCTGGCCGAAGTCCCTGGTCCCCTTTGGGATTGACGGTTTCTGCATCATAATTCCACAAATTTACTTATTTTTGCACAAATTTGAGTCAAAATGAAGAATTTTCTGAAAATGGTGCTCGCAGTAATCTGCGGCATACTGCTTTTAAACGCACTTGTGTTTGCGGTCCTGGCCGGCCTCGCTACCCCGAGCACACCCGCCGTTCCCGCCGAAGGAGTACTGAGAATCGATATGTCCAAGATTATCCTTGGAGAGCAGAGCAAGGAAACCGACCCTATCTCGATGATCCAGTTCGGCGGACAGAATATCGCCACCATCGGCATCTGGGAAGCTATCAGCGCCCTTAAGACTGCCGCCGAGGATCCCGGCGTAAAATACATCTACCTCAAGACCGACGGTTCGATGACCAGCATAGCCAAGGCCGAAGAATTCCGCAAGGCTCTGAAGAGTTTCAGGGAGACCAGCGGCAAGGCCGTCATCTCCTACATAGAGATGCCCACCACCGGAAGCTACTATCTCGCATCCGTGGCCGACAAGGTCTATATGACTCCGCACCCCGGCGCCACGATGCAGATGAACGGCGTCAGCAGCCAGATGTTTTTCCTGGGCGACCTCCTCAAGAAGCTGGGCGTCAACGTGCAGCTCATTCGCCACGGCAAATATAAGTCAGCCGGAGAAATGTTCACCCGCAGCAGCGCCAGCGCCGAAAACCGCGAGCAGTACCAGGTGATGGTCAATTCAATGTGGAAAGCGCTTTCTTCAGAAATCGCCGAGAGCCGCGGCATCACCGCCGGGAAGCTCAGCAGCGACATCGATGAGCTCAAGCTCTGCATCCCCCAGGATTTCGTGGACTGCGGACTCGTCGATGAACTCCTCGACCGCAAAGGCCTGGAGGACCAGCTTGCCGTGCTCGCCGTGGTCGATGATTACAAGGACGTCACTATGATACCCTTCGCCGACTACGTGACCACCAAGGTCCTTCCCGGCAAGGCAGCCAAGAAAATCGCCGTCATCTATGCCGACGGTGAAATAGTGGACGGCAGCGATATCCAGCAGGTAGCCGGCGACCGCTTCGCATCCGTAATAGAGGGCGTGCGAAAGGACAAGAGCGTCAAGGCCGTCGTGCTCCGCGTCAACTCCCCCGGCGGCAGCGTGCTGGCTTCCGAGAAAATCAAGGCCGAACTTGACCGTCTCCAGCAGGAGAAGCCTCTGGTGGCCTCCTACGGCGACTATGCAGCTTCAGGCGGCTACTGGATTTCCAACAACTGCGAGAAAATCTATACGGACGCCCTGACCCTGACCGGTTCCATAGGCGTGTTCGGTATGATTCCCGATTTCAGCAAGACCGCATCCGACCTGCTGAATGTAGGCGTGGAGACCGTATCTTCCAACAAGCACGGCGATATGTTCTCGCTGACCCGTCCTTTCGACAGCGCCGAATACAACTATATGCTGCGCTCCATCGAAGACATCTACGACCGTTTCACCACCATAGTCTCCGAAGGACGCGACATTCCCAAGGAGCAGGTTGACGCCATCGGACAGGGCCGCGTCTGGACCGGTACCGACGCACAGGGCATCAAGCTCACCGACGAAATCGGTACGATTGAGGACGCCATCGCATACGCCGCCGCTCTTGCCGACGACCCCGACCTCGCAAACTGGACAGTCAAGGGCTACCCCGCGGCTCCCACTATGCTGGAGACGATGATGAGTTCATTTGGCAGCAATAACGAAGATTTCAGCGTGAAGCTCGCAAAGCAGCTCCAGAGCGCCAAGTTCGTGGCCCGTCTGCCCTACGAAATCAAATTCTTCTAAAGCAGCAGAAGCACTGCAAATACGTACAACAGAAAGCCCTGAAGCTTAAGCCGCTTCGGGGTATTTTCTTTGAGCACGGCGTCTGTCGGGTCCTGGGAGAGAAGGTCCTGCAGCGAGGCGGGTGAAGGATAGTCGCGGCGGGACCATTTGGCTATCACGATACCGTCCGAGAGCAAAGTGGCGCCGCCGTTGGAGCGGTTGAGCGTCAGGAGGGTACGGCGGTCGGAATTGAATGACTGCACATTCTCCGACTCCCCGTAAGAGCGAAGCACCAAAGGAGTGATGCCGCTCCCCCGCAGACTTTCCGACAAGGCATAGATTTCCCCTTCAAGCTCTTTCGGAAGGGCATCAGGATCATAGACAGAGACCAGCAGGAATGCTCCACGGGCCAAAAGCTCATCCCTGTATTCTCCTGACGCATCGCAGATAGACAGCAGCGGAGCGTCCTCGGAAGGCGTCTGCTCGGCCTGCATCAGCATAGCGCCGGGCTTGAGGGGCGTGAAATCCATAGGCGGAATATTCAGCATAGCCCACACGCTGAAAGCCGCCACGGACACTGTAGCTATCCAAAAGGATACATACTTGACTTTCAGTGGCTTGCGAATACTGCGGAAAGGCAGGCAGGCCACCGCCCAAAGCACGCACAGAACCACGTTTTTCAGGAACGACTGCTTATGCGTGAGGTGCACGGCCTCGCCGAAACAGCCGCAGTCCATAGCCGGATTCACTATCCACATAACCAGGGTCAGCACGGTGAATCCGCCGAGCACCACTCCTGAGGCGGCGGCAACGAGCCTCGGCCAGACACCCGTGATAAGTCCCGCGCCCAGCACGGTCTCGAGCAGGGCCATACCGACCCCGACCGCCATAGCGAGAGGGGCCATAAACGAGAGACCGAGGAAGTTGAAATACTCGCCCGCCACGAGCGAAGCCCCCACGGGGTCCATCAGTTTCAAGAGACCCGCGCCGAACAGCACCATACCCGTCAGCACGGCACAGATACGTCTAATGCTTTTCATAGACACTCAGCAGTTTAGAGAATATTTCGTCCGGCGGAAGCATACTTCCGTCCCTGCCTGAACAATCCACCACTTCGAAAGACGGGTCGCTCTCCGCGAGCTTCAGGTACATATCCCGCACCCGCTGCTGGAAGGCGATGTCGGCTTCGTGGATATCCAGGCCGCCCTGCAGATAGTCCCGGTCGTTCCCGGCCCGCTGGCGGGCGAGACTCTCGCGGACAAAACTGATGGGCACGTCCAGGAATATGTTCAGGTCCGGACGCGGCAGGTCGAACTGCCCGTACTCCGTCCCGAGTATCCATTCCCGCAGCTCTTCGGCAGCCCCGGCATCAGGCAGCTTGGCGCACTGGTACGCAATGTTCGAATACACATAGCGGTCAAGCAGCACCGTGCCGCCGTTTTCAAGGGTACGGCGCATCTGCGGAGCGGCGCCGTGCCGGTCTTCGGCAAACAGGAGCGCCACAAGCTGGGGATGCACCTTGTCTATTTCGCCGAAATCCCCGCGCAGGAACTTGCTTATGAGACCTCCGTACACGGGAGCGTCATAGCGCGGGAAATGTATGTATTCCAGTCTCGGGCACACACGCCCGAGATAATCCCTCATCTTTCTGACCTGCGTGGACTTACCCGCCCCGTCCAGGCCTTCAATCACAATCAGCATAATTATTCTTCAATATACACGTCGTCGCCGGGCTCGGCAAAGCCGAACTGCTCCCGGGCGAATTGTTCCAGGGAGTCGCGGGATGTCGAAAGCATACGGATTTCGGCATCCAGACGGTCGTTGTCTTTCTTCAGCGCCTCGATGCGCCTTTCCTGGTCGCGGATTGTAAATCCGGCCTGCACCCAACGCACAAGGCTGTCTTTCTTGATGAAAAGAAACAGCACGAACACAGCCGTAATGACTATCGCGAAACGCAGGAACGAGCGCTGTCCGGCTCTGTTCCCGTCCTTTTCCCTGTCCCAGATATCCTTAAATTTTCCCATATTTACAAAAATAGTTAAATTTGCGGATTATTAAGATAAAAAATATATGAAACCTACTCTTTTAGTTCTTGCTGCCGGTATGGGCAGCCGTTACGGCGGACTCAAGCAAATGGACGGTCTCGGGCCGTCGGGAGAGACCATAATCGACTATTCAATCTATGATGCTGTACGCGCCGGATTCGGCAAAGTCGTATATATCGTGCGCAGCTACTTCCTGGAGCAGTTCCAGCAGACCGTAAAAGAGAAATACAGCCACGTGCTCTGCACCGACGGCACTCCCCTGCAGTTTGAATTCGTGACACAGGAGCTGGACAAGATTCCCGCCCGCTTCACGCTCAACCCCGAGAGGCAGAAACCCTGGGGCACGGCCCACGCCGTACTGATGGCGAAAGACGTCATCAAGGAGCCCTTCGTGGTCATCAACGGCGACGACTTCTACGGCCGCGACTCATTCCGCATCGCCGGCGACTGGTGCCGTGCGCACGAAGGCGGCAGCGGCGTCTATGCCATCGTGGGTTTTGAAATCGACAATACCCTGAGCGAGTCCGGCGGCGTGTCCCGCGGCATCTGCCACTACGACGCCGAAGGCCACCTTACCACCGTAGTCGAGCACCACGACGTGCGTTTCGACGGGGACGGCGTGCTCCGCGGAGACAATTCCATCAGCGGCAATCGCGAGCAACTGCGTCCGAAGGACCTCTGCTCGATGAATATGTGGTGCTTCACTCCCGACTACTTCGACAAGAGCGGCGAGATTTTCGAGCGTTTCCTGGAGGAGAATATCGGTGAGCTCAAGAAAGAGTACTACATTCCCTACGCAGTGGATCTCTGCATCCACGAAGGCACGGCCAAGTGCGACGTGCTCGCTTCCCCTTCCCGCTGGTTCGGCGTGACTTTCAAGGAAGACCGCCCCGGCGTGGTCGCGAAATTCGCCGAGCTCGTGAAGGAGGGCATCTATCCCTCACCGCTTTATTGATATGGCACGGCGCGGCAACTATAAGTTCCTCGAGAAGTTCTCCTGGTACACTCCCGGAGTCGGCGGTATGATGATACTTCTGGCGTGGCTGCTTGTCGGAGCCGTCATCGGGAGCATCCTATCCCTGATACTCACCGCTGCGCTCGGCGCCGAGGCCGGTGCGGAGTACGGCACGCTTATCAGTTACCCTGTGATGTTCATCCCGCCGATGGTTTACGCCGGCGTGAAGAGCGCATCCCGTTCTATGGACAATCAGGGTGTGCGCCTGGACAGCAAGAATTTCGCCCCGCTCGGCGGATTTGTCTGCGCCCTGGTAGCCGCCGTCATCACCCTCGCCGGAGGCTTCTGGACAGAGCCCATCGTGGCCTGGCTGCCCGAAATGCCCGAAGTCCTCAAGCAGGCCCTGGAGAGCCTCACCACCGGAAATTTCTGGATGAACCTGCTGATGGTCAGCATCTTCGCTCCTATCTGCGAAGAATGGCTCTGCCGCGGTATGGTGCTGCGCGGGCTGCTCGCAGGCAAAGTACGCCCCGCCGTGGCCATCCCTGTCTCCGCGCTGTTTTTCGCCTTTATCCACCTCAACCCCTGGCAGGCCATCCCGGCATTCATCATAGGCTGCCTGCTCGGATATGTCTATTACAAGACGGGCTCCCTGAAGCTGACTATGTTTATGCATTTCGTCAACAACACCTTCGCCCTCGTCTGCGGCCACATCGACTCTCTCAAGGATATGGAGTCCTGGAGAGACGTCATCCCTCCGCAGATCTACTGGGTGCTGGTTGCGGCCTGTTTTTTGCTTACCATCCTCTGCATTTTCGTCTTCAGGAGGATTCCCCTGCAGAAGGCGGAAGGCAATTTGGACAGCGTACCATCAATTTTCGACTCAAATGAAGACTAAGCTTATTGCGGCAGCCGCATTGCTGGCAGTTCTTTCTTCCTGCAACGTCAGGGAGCAGCGCTATACCGTACAGGGCAATGTGGCCGATTCGCTCGCTACCCTTCCGGGAAGCATCGTGTACCTCCTCGACTCCGACGGGCCCGTCGATTCCTGCCGCGTCTCGGACGCGTCCTTTACCTTCAAAGGCGTCCAGGACAAGACCAAGGAGCTTGTGGCGATGCTCCGTTTCCCCGGACGCGACCGCTATGACAGCCGCTTTATCGCCTCCTTCGTGCCGGACGCATCCCGCATCAACATCGACCTGGACTACCCCGCCACCGTGACAGGCAGTCCGCTGACAGATGCTATGGAAGCATTCCGTGAGCAGGTGATGAACCTCTACTACGAGCACCAGACCGACGTGGGGTCCCTTTCGATGAACGGAGACCAGGAAGCCGCCGACTCCATTATGGCAGCCCAGATGCGTAAAATCCAGGATCTCTGCCGCCAGACCTACTCGGCCAACACCGACAACATACTCGGTCTCCAGGCCCTGACGCAGCTGGGCGAAGACGCCGGCTCGGCAGAGCTCGAAGCGCTCATAGCCGAGGGCTCCGACTTCATCCGCGAGGACGAGTCCATCCGCCGTATGCTTGAGGCGAAGCGCAATGCAGAGGCCACTGCCGTCGGCGCCAAGTTCGTGGACATCAAGGGCACCGCTGCGGACAGCAGCGCCGTAGCCCTTTCCGATTTCGCAGGCAAAGGCAGCTGGGTGCTCGCCGACTTCTGGGCATCCTGGTGCGGCCCCTGTATGATGGCCCTCCCGCACATCCGTGAGATTCGCGACAAATATGCCGACAAGGGCCTTGTGGTCGTGGGCATCAATGTCTGGGAGCGCAATCCCGAAGACGGTCACGAAGCGGCCGTCGAGAAGGAAATGGACTGGAACCTTATATTTACTTCCGGCAGCGACGCCACCGCCGCCTACGGCATTGAAGGCATCCCCACGCTGATTCTTTTCGCCCCCGACGGCACAATCGCCGAGAGGCTGCTCGGCGAGGAAGGCCTTGCCGAGGCCATTTCAAAGCATCTCGACTAAGCTATGAACGTGCTCTCCAGGATATGGTTTCCGGCCACCGTCTTGGCCACGGCGGCAGTCCTCTCCTTCGCTCACCCGGGAAGGGAGGTCACGCGCCGCTATATCCCGGAGGATGAGGCATTTGCCGACACCGTAGTCTATCTGAAAGACGCCTACAAGCTGAAACGCATCGGCAGTTTCGACGCCGTGAGCATAGCCGACAGCCTCCTGCAAATGGCCGACAGCGACAGTACTTCCGACGCCATTCTCGACACGCTCCCGCACCTGACAGCCCGTGACACCATTCCCGTGCCCGACTCGCTCCGTCTCACCGACCCGTTCCGTTACAAGTACTACGTGGCGCTCATCGACTCGCTGACCCACGTCATCGTACGCGACTCCCTCCAGCGCAGTTCGGATTCCCTGAAGATTTCGGCCGACACGCTCCGAGCACGCCGGCTGGACAGCCTCGCCCGTATCGACTTCGAGCACGCCATCAGCGATTCCCTCGACTGGAGGATGATAGATTCCATCTACGTGGCCGACTCCACGGCCGTGGCGAAGGAAAAGTTCCTGCAGTGGTATAACTCATTGAGCCGCAAGGAAAGGCGCAAATACGATATGGAACAGGCTCTGCCTAAAAAGCTGGCCGAGATGGACTCTCTGCAGAAGGTCAAGGAAGAAAAGCAGGCCGAGCGGGATTCCGTCACGGAATATACCCCGCGCATTCTCGAGACGGCTTTCCTTACCGACACGATGCAGTACAAGCGCATCATCCACTGGACCGTGGACGATGACTTCCACAGGCTCAACGTCAGCATCCCCGACACCAGCTACAACTACCACTACAACGACTACCCGTTCCTGCGCCGCGACGTGAACGCTTCGTGGCTCGGCGTGCCCGGCTCCCCGCTGCAGTACTACAACTACTTCAACCGCGCCAGCGACGAAGGCATCGAGTTCTACAACGCCCAGGAGGCCTGGAGTTTTTCGCCCCGCACCCTCCCGCACTACAACACCAAGACGCCCCACACCGAGCTAGCCTATTTCGGCACCCTGCTCGCCGGCGACGCTAAGGAATCCGACAACCTGCACATCCTTACCACGCAGAACATCCTGCCCGAGCTGAACTTCACCATAAGCTACGACCGCTTCGGCGGCGGCGGAATGCTGGAAAGCGAGGAGACCAAGAACAAGACCTTCTCCGTGCGGGCAAACTACCTTGGCAAGAAGTACCTCGCGCACGCGGGCTACATATACAATATGGTGGAACGCGCGGAAAACGGAGGCATCGTGGACAATATGTGGATACGGGACACCACCGTGGAAGCGCGTGAAATCAAGGTCGCCCTGAGCGGAGCCAGTTCGAAAATCACGAAAAACACCTGGTTCCTGGACCAGCAGTACCGCATACCGTTCGAATTCATACGCAAGCTGCAGGCCCGGAGGGACACCAGCGCCGCCGCCCCGGCCGACAGCCTTGTGGAGGCAGTAGCCGACAGCCTCGACCGCGACGTGACCACGGCCTTCATCGGCCACAGCAGCGAATGGTCGACATATACCCGCAAATACATAGACAACATCACCAACGCCGACGGCAAGGCGCTGTACAACAACGTGTTCAACTTCGGTCCGGCCAGCGCCGACTCGCTCGGCACGATGAAGCTGGACAACAAGATTTTCCTGCGGCTCCAGCCCTGGGGCAGCGAGAGCATAGTCTCGAAGCTCGACGTCGGAGTGGGAGACCGCCTGATGCATTACTTCGACAGTTCCAGCGTACGTCCCGCGCGCCACGTCGAGAATTCGGTCTATGCATACGCCGGCGCTCAAGGCCAGGTCAACAAGTATTTCAACTGGGATGCGAAGGCCCGCTTCTACGTGCTGGGCTACAATCTCGGAGATATGGCAGTGGAGGCCAACGCAGGCTTCAACTTCTATCCTTTCCGCCGCGCGAGGAAGAGCCCGGTGAGCGTCAGCGCGCACTTCGAGACACGCCTCGACAGCCCCACCTACTACCAGCAGATGCTGAATACCAACCACTTCCGCTGGGAGAACAGTTTCTCGAAAATCTCCACGACGCAGATTCGCGGCAGCATTGACGTGCCCCGCTGGAAGCTGAACGCATCGGTCGGCTACGGACTGCTCGCAAACAACGTCTATTACGATACCCTCGGCATAGTGCGGCAGAACGCCGTGCCGATGAGCATACTATCAGCCAGCCTGCGCAAGGAATTCGTGGCAGGACCTATGCACTTCGACAACCGCGTGCTCGTGCAGTATTCATCCGCCCCGGATGTGATACCCCTGCCTACGGTTGCCCTCAACCTGCGCTGGTACGCGCAATTCGTAGTGCAGCGGGACCAGACGAAGACGCACAACATTATGGTGATGCAGGTAGGCGTGAACGGATTCTACAACTCGCAGTGGTACGCCCCCGCCTGGAACCCGGCCCTCGGTGTGTTCCACAACCAGAACGTCAACCTCTACGAGAACGGTCCCTACTTCGACATCTTCCTCAACATACAGTGGAAGAAGTGCTGTATATTCCTGAAATACCAGAACTTCGGGAAGGGCTGGCCTATGCGTCGCAAGGACTACTTCACCGCAGACCATTACATCGGCACGCTGGACGGTACCGACGGTCTGAAGCTCGGCATTTTCTGGCCGTTCTACTTCAACACCCAGAAGCACGAATCCCATTCCCATTAGCCGATGAGAAGAGGGGCCATTATTCTGCTGATGCTCGTCTGTGCTGCTTCCGGCTGCACGGAGGAGCCTCAATGGCACGACGGTTCTCCGCTTCGCGGGGTCATCTCGCTGAGCGGCTCCAGACCCGGCGGGCCCCTGCTCTGCGGCTACAACTACGACCTGATAAGCCGCTGGGCCGCCCACACCGGCCGTGAAGCCTCGCTGCGTCTGAGCCAGGGCCGCGATGCGGTGCTGGACTCGCTGCGCAAAGGCAGCATCGACATAGCCGCCTTCCCTTGGGACGAAAAGCTTGAACTGGACAGCGGTCTGGTGGCCTTCCGCACCGACAGCTGCGGACTCTGGGTGTTCAGCGTGTCAAGGACGACGGAAGCACTCAAGGCCTCCGAATGGATGGAAACCTTCCACCGCTCCGGCCGCGGCCGGGAAGAGAGACGCCCGTATTTTGAAGTGCAGCACCGCGGCAGAAGGGACAGCGCAGCATTCATCTCCCCCTACGACTCCCTGTTCAGAGCCTGGTCCGACACGCTGCACTGGGACTGGAGGCTGCTGGCGGCCCTGGTGTACCAGGAATCCAAATTCCACATCGAGGCTGTGTCAGGTGCCGGAGCCGCCGGCCTGATGCAACTGCTGCCCGAAACGGCACGGCTCTACGGCTGCACCAACCCGCTTGACCCGGCCCAGAGCATACGGGCGGGAGTCCTGCTGCTGCTCGACCTGCAGGAACGCTATGAAGGGATTGCAGCAAGCGCCGCCGACCTTACCAAGTTCACCCTCGCGGCCTACAACGCCGGCAGCGGCCGCATCCGCGACTGCATAGGGCACGCCAGGCACCTGGGCATCGACGTGTCGAGCTGGGAAAACGTAGCGGCTGTGATTCCGCAGATGAGCGAGGATTCCATTGCGGCGCTGGACCACATCAGGCACGGCACCTTCAACGGACGTGAGACCATAGCTTTCGTGCGTCAGATAGCCGCCGGCTTCGAACGCTACAAGCATATTTGCCCCCAAAAATGAAAGCAGGAAGATTCATATCCCGGAGACTCCGCTTCAAGGGGCGGCTGGCCACGGTAGCCATCGCGGTGTCGTTCTTCGTGATGATTATTTCGCTCGCCATCTCCGGCGGCTTCCGTCAGGAAATACGGCACGGCATCGGGGCGATTTCCGGAGACGTGCGCCTCAGTGCGGACGAAGAGCCCATTTCCATACACCCGTCTTACTATGACAATCTGCTCGGGCTGCAAGGCGTCGAGAGCATCAGTCCGGCGATATGGAAGCCCGGTATCGTCAAAGGAGAAAAAGATATCAGCGGCGTGCTGGTGAAAGGCATTCCGATGCCTGATTCCTGCTCGCTGCAGGCAAGGATACCCGCCCAGCTTGCGCGCGACCTCCGTCTCAAGGAGGGCGACCGTTTCACGACCTGGTTTATCGAAGACAAAGTGCGGGCAAGGCGCTTCACCGTAGGCGGCATCTACGAAGGCATACTGGACTCGGAAGGTGCGCTGGTAGTGGAAGTGCCTCTCGCCGATATGCAGCGCCTGTGCGGCTGGGACGAAGACAAGGCCGGCGTGCTGGAGGTACGGCTCTCAGACAGGTACTCCTCAGCCCGGATGTCCCGGCTGAAGGCCGACGAACTCTACCTGACCGCGCTGACCGCCCACAGGGAGGAAGAAGAGATACTCCGTGCCGCCACCGCCCGGCAGCGTTACCCCCAGCTCTTCGACTGGCTGGACCTGATTGATTTCAACGTGCTGGCAATCATACTGTTGATGACCGTGGTGGCAGGATTCAATATGATTTCGGGGCTGCTTATCCTGCTCTTCCGACACATCTCGACCATCGGTACCCTCAAAGCCCTTGGTATGGCCAACAAGCAGATTGCAGGGGTGTTCCTGCGCGTGGCGGCGAGGATAGTGCTGGCAGGTATGGTCATAGGCAACGGCGCGGCGCTGCTGTTCTGCCTGCTGCAGGACAGCACGCACCTTATCCGGCTCAACCCCGAGAATTACTTCGTGTCTTTCGTGCCGGTCCACATCGACCCGGCCCTCGTGGCTCTTGTCGATGTGCTCGCCTTCGCGGTGATTATGCTGCTCCTGCTGATTCCCACCCTGTTTATCTCCAAGGTGGATCCGGCCAAGACCGTACGGGTGCGCTGATTACTTCTTGTTCAGGACTGCCAGGCGGGCCTCGCAGGAGGCGCGCTCCATTTCGGAGTCAGTGGCCCGGATAAGCGCCGGCAGATATTTCTTCTCCAGTTTCGTGTCCTTTTCTGTCCTTGCAAGCAACACGCAGTTCTTGGCGGCCGTATAGTTGTCCGGCTCGATTTTCAAGACTTTATTGTACCACTTCAGCGCCTGACGCGGCTTCTGCCTGTAAACCAACCAATAGGAACCGACGTTGCTCAGGAAATCGGTATTGGACGGATACAGCTTGAGCATTGCCTCGGAGACTTTCAGGAAGGCCTCGTATGAATCCGGGGTCGCGAAGCGGAAATAGTTGTAGCAGTACTCCTGCACCGTGGAGATAAAAATATCCTCGCCCACGGAAGTGCCGTAGTAGGTCCAGGACGGGCGGGCGTCGCGGTTGTAGGCGATGAGCTTGAGGAGCTCCGCCGTGGCAAGGTCCGGACTGCCTTTTTCGTAGAGCATCAAGGAAGTTATCTTGTCCACGCGGTAGGCAAGCTCGTTCGGAGCCACGGCCACGGCCTTGTCTATTGCGCTCTGGCTGAGGGCGAAAAGAGAATCCACGTAGAAATCTTCCTGATAGTAAAACACATCCCGGCCGGTGCTGTCCTTGAGCGTAAGCACCGGGGCGGCGCCCAGATATTTCGGGGTATCCTTGGAGACCACCTCGCTGCTGCGGGACTTTTCGAGATAGAATTTGTAGCGTCCTTCCAGCATTGCCGGGTCTTCGGGGAAATCGGCCTCCCAGCGGTCCAGGATGGTCTCCACGCCCACTCCGGAAGCGCCTACTACGCGCGTCTGCCTGTCGTAGCGGGCCTTATGTGAAGCCGCATCTTCCTGTCCGTAGAGCAGGGCGCCGCACAGCAGCAGCGCCGCAATCGAGATTATCATTTTCATACTATATCCTTTATGATTCTGCGTCCTAGCGGATGCAGGTTGTTGCAGCGTCCGCCAAGGTTCTTCACAAAGCCCAGCGGATGTCCCTGATAGCAAATCACATTGAAGCCCTTAGGGGCATCCGGCAGGACGAGAGAGTCCCTGTGCAGGAAATGCAAGGCCGTCTGCAGGTCCACATCCGCACACGGGAAAGATGACTTGTCAAAGAATATGCCGAGAGCTTCGTCAGGGTGCGGAATAAGGTCGTTCCCTTTCTTCACGCGGGCCGGCGCACCGTGCCACAGAGGGCGCAGGACCTCAATCCCCGCACGTCCGGAAGACTTCGCCGAGGCCGTCTTCACAAGGGCCCCGGCCCACTGCCCTTCGCCAGGCACTTCGCCCGCCTTCAGCAGGTTGCCGCAATCGGTGGTGCGCACTCCGTAGCTGCCGAATCCTTCTTCGGGAGGCAGCAGGGAGCCGCCAAGGGTGGCCCCGGCCCAGCGCAGGTTGGCGTCGTTTTCCGCATCCTCGTAAGTGCAGGTGGAATAAATCAGCACGCCCCCTTCCTTCAGAGCGGGCCACACGTCGGCGAGGATGCGCTTCTGGCGCGCCGCGCAGAGTTCCACCACAGCGGGGCTCCATTCCTGCTGCGCCCTCGGATCCTTGCGGAACATTCCTTCTCCGCTGCAAGGCACGTCGGCCACGATGATATCGAAGAATCCTGGCAGCGCACGGCCGATCACGGCAGGATCGACGCCGGTCACCGCCACTCCCGGGTCGCCCCAAAGGGCTGCGTTGTCGCACAATACCGAAGCCCGGGCCTTCATCACCTCGTTGCTGACGAGAGTGAAGTCTGGGCCGACAGCCTCGCGAAGGGATGCGGCAATGTCGGTGGTCTTGCCTCCGGGAGCGGCGCAAAGGTCCAGCACCCGCACTCCGGAAGGAGCGCCCAGGCGCCTCAGCTCGCGCCGGAACACGTGGCCGACGAACATAGCCGACGAATCCTGCACATAGTAGCATCCCGCGTGCATCAGAGGGTCCAGGATAAACTGGGGCCGCTGCTGCAGGATACGCCCGTAAGGGCTCCAGGGTACGGGGGTGCCGCCGGGGCCGTCCAGGCCTTTGAAAGGATTGAGGCGTATGGAGACCGACGCTTCTTCCATTAAATGTCGCCGGGGAATTCGGGGCGCTTGCCATTGGAGACGGCCACGAGACCGTCCACTATCTTGTCCAGACCGTCCTTGATCTTGCCGCCGAGCATAGCCTTCATCATAAGATTGAGGTCGGCATCCACGGTGATGCTGAAATCGGTCCCGCTGCCTTCGCGCTCGAAATGCAGGGACACGCTGAAATGGAACGGAGCGTCGTCGTCCTCGATGCGGATGAGCGAATAAGGGCTGCGCTCCACAACCTTGACGGCGATGGTGAAGCCCTTTACCGTGGCCTTGATGGTGTCATAGTCAGCTTCGACGGAGTCCCTGTATTCCGCAGGGACATTCTGTACCAGCATACGCAAGTCCGTGAAACTCATATAAAGCTGCTCCTGGGGCAGGGCCACCACCCCGTGCTTGCTTTCGTAATGTGCTGCCATATCTCTTTATTTTGCTATATTTGTAAACAGAAAGCAAATATACAAAAATTCCTATGCACAAGATATATTTCGAGAAACGCTGCATCATCATATGCGACCCCGCGGAAGGGTCCCTCGCCGACCCTAACTCCATCGAGTTCCATATCGGGGAGCGTCTTGACATCCACACCCTCGTGAGTATGTTCAAAGCCTCGGAATCCCTGAGCCGCATCTACATCCCCACCGAAAACACCGAAAGGATGTACAAGCGCTTGTGCGCCGAATTCCGAGAGGTCAACGCTGCCGGCGGGCTGGTGTCCAACCGCAGGGGGGACTACCTGCTGATACGCCGCAGCGGCCTCTGGGACCTCCCCAAAGGGCACCAGGAGCGCGGGGAAGACATAACCGTGACCGCTCTTCGCGAGGTGCAGGAGGAGACCGGAGTGGAAGAGCTCGAACTCCGCTCCCTGATATGCATCACCGACCACTGCTACCTCCGCGACGGGGTCTGGCACCTCAAGCACACCTGGTGGTACGATATGCTCTACACCAACCCCGTGGACCTCACCCCGCAGAGGGAGGAGGACATCAGCAAAGCCGCGTGGGTGGCCAAGTCCAGCCTGCCTCCTTACCTCAAAAATACCTACCCTTCCATACTCGAAGTTTTCCGCGAAGCAAAGGTTTGAAACTTTTTTCCGCTCTTTTCCGTATATATAAGGTATCTTTATACGGAATTAGATGAAACTTTCCCAATTCAACTTCGATCTTCCGCAGGAGCGGATTGCGAAGGAGCCCGTCCGCTGGCGCGACGAATGTAAACTGATGGTTATGCACAAGGACAGCGGAGAAATAGAGCACAGGCTTTTCAAAGACATCCTCGATTATTTCGGAAAAGGCGACCGATTCGTCTTCAACGACACCAAAGTGTTCCCGGCCAAGCTTTTCGGCAAGAAAGAGAAGACCGGCGCCGACATTATGGTGTTCCTTCTGCGCGAGCTCAACAAGGAGCAGCGCCTGTGGGACGTCATCGTGGAGCCCGCCCGCAAGATACGTATAGGCAACAAGCTCTATTTCGGGGAAGACGAAAGTATGGTGGCGGAAGTCATCGACAACACCACCTCCCGCGGCAGGACCCTGCGTTTCCTGTACGACGGTCCGTATGAAGAATTCAAGGAGTCGCTTTTCGCCCTCGGCAAGACCCCCGTTCCGGAGTGGGTCAAGGAAGACGTGAGCCCGGAAGACGCCGAAAACTTCCAGACCATCTTTGCATCGAAGGAAGGCGCAGTGTCGGCTCCCGCAGCCGGCCTGCACTTCTCCAGGGAGCTGATGAACAGGATGATACTGGAAGACGTGGAGAAGACCTTCATCACCGTCCATATGGGAATCGGGCACTTCCGCAGCGTCGATGTCGAAGACCTTTCAAAGCACAGGGTGGACAGCGAGCATATGATTATCACCCCCGAGGCGGCCGAGGAAATCAACAGCACCAAGAGAGCCGGGCATAAAATCTGCGCCGTCGGCGTGACCGTAATCCGCGCCCTCGAGACCTACGTGACCACCAACAACGAAATAAGCGCCAACGACATCTGGACCAACAAGTTCATCTTCCCTCCGTACGAGTTCAGCATCGCCGACGCGTTCGTGTCGAATTTCCACCTGCCTTGCTCCACTATGCTTATGATGGAGGCGGCTTTCGGCGGTTTCGACAAGGTGATGAACGCCTACCAGACGGCTCTCCGGGAAGACTACCGCTTCGGACCTTACGGAGACGCATTGCTGATTATCTAGTTTTTGCTATATTTGTCCGTAACTATTGAAAAACTGTTATGGACAACTATGAAATCCTTTGCGGGATTACCCTTAACCGCATTTTCGGTTATGAGCCCGCCTGCGCGTCGCGGCTTCTGGAGCGTTTCGGCTCCCCCGGCGCCGTATTTTCCCTGTCAAAGAGCGAACTCGACGAGGCCTTCGGGCCCTGGTCGAGGTTTCGCGCATCCATCAACGATTCGGAACTGGAAGTCTCCCGGCGGGAGCTGCAGGCCCTGAGCGGCCTCGGATGCACCTTCATTCTGAAAGGCAGTCCCGGCTACCCTCCCCTGCTGGAAGAATGTGAGGACGCCCCCGTGGGCCTGTATATCAGGAGCCGCACTCCTCCCGAAGAGCTATGGGGGCGGCCCGCAGTGTCCGTGGTCGGGACCCGGGACCTCTCCCCCTACGGAAAGGAGTGGACGGAGAAGATAGTCCGCACGCTCTCCCTCACCCCGGGGAAGCCTCTGATTGTCAGCGGATTCGCGATAGGCGTGGACATCACCGCGCATCTCGCCGCCCTCGCCTTCGGCCTGCCCACCGTCGCCGTGCTTCCCGTGGGTATAGACGACATCTACCCGAGGCGTCACCGCACCGCGGCCTCCCGGCTGCTGGATACGGACGGATGCGCCCTCGTCACGGACTTCCCGCCCGGCACGGCTCCCGTGGCCTTCAATTTCCTGCGGCGCAACCGCTTGATTGCAGGCATCTCGCAGGCAACCATACTCTCCGAATCCAAGGCTCAGGGAGGCGGCACTATGACTGCGCGCCTCGCCTCCGGCTACGGACGCGAAGTGTACTGCCTTCCCGGACGCATCGACGACCTGCGCTCGGCCGGCTGCAACCGCCTCATTGCGGAGAAGCTGGCGGAGCCTATCGCCGACATCGACGCCCTGGGCGCCCAGATGGGCCTCGGCGCCTCCAGGCGCGTGAAATCCGCCTCCCTCGAAGACAAGTTGCGGGACGCATACGCCGAGTCCCCGGAAGGAGTGCGGGAGGGCGCCATACGCATCGCCCTGCACATCCGGGAGCACCGCGGCATCACTCCGGACGAAATCTGCCGGGACCTGGGCCTTCCCGCCGGAGAAGTGTCTGCCGCTGTGTGCCTGCTGGAAAGCGACGGCTTCGTATATACGGATTTGCTGCGCCGCTGCTGCATTGACAATAAAAAAATGTAACTTTGCATTCTATGCTGGAATTTATCGACACGCATACCCACATCAGCGACGAAGCCTTCGCGGGCGAAGAGGACGCAGTGGTGCGCAGGGCGCAGGAGAAAGGCGTCTTCAAGATGCTGCAGGCCGACACCGGCTCGGAAGAGCGGGACGCGATGTATGAGCTGTGCAGCCGCTATCCCGGCGTGCTCTACCCTATGCTGGGGCTATACCCCGGCAACGTGGACGAGCACTGGCGGGACGAAGTCGGAGCCCTCGCCGCCTGGCGGAGCAGCGGGCCCGTGGCCATAGGCGAGATAGGGCTGGACTACCACTATTCCGCCGACACCGCCGCCCTGCAGAAGGAGGCGCTGAAGGCCCAGTTCGAGATTGCCCGGGACTGGGATCTGCCCGTCAACATCCACCTTCGCGACGCTACCGAAGACTGGTTCGAGGTAATGGAAGAGTGCCGGGGGATGCACCTGCGCGGCAACCTGCACGCTTTCAGCGGCAGCGCGGAAGTGTTCAGCCGGATGCAGCGCTATGGCGAGTGGTACGTGGGGATAGGCGGCGTGCTGACATTCAAGAACGCGCACATCGCCTCCGACATCGCCCGCATCCCGCTGGAGCGCATCCTCCTGGAGACCGACGCGCCCTACCTCGCGCCCGTGCCGCTGCGGGGTACGCGCAACGAAAGCGCCAACATACCGCTGATTGCCGCCAGCCTCGCCTCGTTGAAGGGAGTGAGCGTGGAGGAAGTCAGCGCACGCACCACCGAAAACGCCCGTAAACTGTTTGCAATATGAGCATTAGCAGCAAATCGTCCGTGCTCCTCATCTACACCGGGGGCACGATTGGGATGAAGGAGGATCCGGGCAACCAGGCCCTCCGTCCCTTTGACTTCAACAGCCTGATGGAAGAAGTGCCGGAGCTGCACAAGTTCGCACTGCGAATCGACTCCTACACCTTCGACCCGCTGATTGACTCGTCCGACATCGAGCCCGGGATGTGGCAGAAACTCGCCCGCATCATACTCGAAAACTACGACGCCTACGACGGCTTCGTGGTGCTCCACGGCACCGACACAATGGCCTACAGCGCATCCGCGTTGAGCTTTATGTTGGAGAACCTGGGCAAGCCCGTGATCTTCACCGGCAGCCAGCTGCCCGTGGGCCGGCCGCGCACCGACGGCAAGGAGAATCTCATATCCGCAGTGGAGATAGCAAGTTCCAGGGAAGCCGACGGAAGCCCCACCGTGCCCGAAGTGTGCATATACTTCAACTCCCTGCTGCTCAGGGGGAACCGCAGCACGAAAGTGGACGCCACGGGCTTCGAGGCCTTCCGCTCCCCGAACCTCCCGCCGCTCGCCCAGGCAGGCATAGACATCCGCTACAACCGCGACCTGATACGCCGCCCGGGAGACGGGCCGTTCAGTATCCGCTGCGGGCTGGACACGCGCGTCTCGATACTGAAAGTGCACCCCGGCATCACCCGCCAGGTCGTGGAAGACATCCTGCTGGGACCGATGACCCGCGCCGTCATAATAGAGACGTACGGCTGCGGAAACGCCCCTTCGCGCGACTGGTTCCTGGATATCGTCAAGGAGTCCAGCCGCAGGGGCAAGATTCTGCTCAATGTGACCCAGTGCCTGCGGGGACTGGTAAATATGGACCTGTATGCGACCGGCCGCACGCTCAAGAACGCCGGCGTCGTGTGCGGAAGAGACATCACCACGGAGAGCGCACTTGGAAAACTTTTCTTTTTGATGGGCAATAGCGATGATAATGAGACTGTTAAAGCCCAATTGGAGAAAGATCTTCGAGGGGAAATGTCAATTTAGGTATTGAATAATGATTTTTTTTTGCTAAATTGCACCGATTTCGTAGGAAATTAATTTATAACTAATACATCTTCTAAAATTTATGAAAAAGTTTTTCATTTTTCTGGCAGTCGCAGGCTTGATGACCTTCGCTGCTTCCACCGCTTCCGCACAGGACGGCCAGGCCGCTCCCGCATCTGAGGAAGTCGTTACCGCTCCCGCTGAGATGAGCGCCCAGGACCTTCTTGCCGGTACCGGCGAAGAAGTTCCCCTCCACCAGGCCCTCAAGACCAAGTTCATCGAAGGTGGTGCAGGCTTTATGTCCCTGATTATCATCTGCTTGATCATTGGTCTCGCCCTCGCTATCGAGCGTATCCTCTACCTCACGTTCTCGAAGTCCAACACCAAGAAGCTCCTCGAGAAAGTCGAGAAGGCTCTTGCTGAAGGCGGTGTCGAAGCTGCAAAGGATGTGTGCCGTGAGACCCGCGGCCCCGTGGCTTCCATCTTCTACCAGGGACTCCTCCGCTACGACCAGGGTGTCGATGTGGTCGAGAAAACCGTCGTTTCCTACGGCTCCGTGCAGATGAGCGAGATGGAGAACGGCCTCAGCTGGATTTCCCTCTTCATCGCCATTGCCCCGTCACTCGGATTCCTCGGAACCGTTATCGGTATGATCAACGCTTTCGATGCTATCCAGGCAGCCGGTGATATTTCCCCTAACGTTGTTGCTGGCGGTATGAAGGTGGCCCTCATCACCACCGTCGGCGGTCTGATCGTCGCTATGATCCTCCAGGTGTTCTACAACTACATCCTCGCCAAGATCGACGGCCTGACCATCGATATGGAAGATTCTTCCATCTGCCTTATCGACCTTCTTACCAAATACAACGAGAAGAAATAATTGTTTCAGCCGTATTAGATTATGAAGCTTAATAAAATTATAAAGTGGTGTATGATAGCGCTGATCGTCGTCAGCGTGGGTCTGCTGATCTGGGGATTCTCCAAGGATTTCGCAGACAACGCTGTGGACGTACTGCTCTATTGGACCTACTGTATGCTCGGACTGGCAGTCTTCAGCTGGATTGTCATCGGGCTTATCGTGGGCGCCAAGAACAACCCCAAGAGCCTTGTCAATATCGGCATCATTCTCGTGGGTGTGGCAGCGCTTTGCCTTGTCGCCTATCTTCTGGCGAAGGGCAACCCCGCCGTTGCATACAACGGTCCCGCCGTATCAGCCGGCACATTGAAGCTGACCGACACTATTCTTAATCTTACCTACATCGTCGGCGGAGCCGCCATCGTGGCCATCATCGTCGGCGAGGTTCGTATGGCCATAGCTAGCAAGAAATAATTATGGGCAAGAAGAAAGTACCAGCAATGAACACCAGCTCGACCGCGGATATCGCGTTCCTGCTGCTGTGCTACTTCCTGATGACCACGACTATGGGAAGCCAGACCGGTCTCAGCCGCCGTCTGCCCCCTATGCCCGACAAGAATCAGAAAGTGGAGGACCAGAAGGTCAATCGCCGTAACATCATCCAGGTGAAGATCAACTCGGCCGATAGAATCCTTGCCGGTAGCGAGCCCATCGACGTCAGCCAGCTTAAAGACAAGATCAAAGAATTTCTGACCAACCCCGCCAATGATCCGAACCTCCCCGAAAAGGAGATCCAGAACATCGAGGGTTTCGGAGAGTACCCTGTTTCCAAGGGTGTCATCTCCCTTCAGAATGACCGTGGTACCAGTTACCAGGCCTACATTGCAGTCCAGAACGAACTCGTCAAGGCAGTCAACGAAATCCGTGAAGACTTCTCCAGGAAGAACTACGGCAAGTCTTTCGTACTGCTGACCGAGGACGAACAGGCAATCGTGAAGAAGGCTATCCCTCAGTTCATTTCCGAGGCAGAGCCTAAGGATGTAGGCCGCAGAAGATAATACAGGAGGAAAAAATTATGTCAAAATTCGGAGGAAGCAACAATAAAAAAGAGGTGCCGGCGATGACCAGCAGCTCTCTGTCCGATATCGTGTTTATGCTCCTGTTCTTCTTTATGGTGACCACACAGATGCGTGAGACCGAAAACAAGGTGATTGTCAAGATCCCCGAGGCTTCAGAGGTTGTCAAGCTCGAGCGCAAGGATCTCAACTCCTACATCAACATCGGTACTCCGATCAAGTCACTGCAGGCAATGTACGGTACGGAGGCCCGTATCCAGCTTAACGACTCCTTCAAGACCACAGACGACATCCGCGACTTCGTGGCTGCCGAGCGTGAGTCCAAGAGCGAGGCCGACCGCCAGTTTATGACGGTAAGCATCAGGGCGGACCAGGACGTCAGAATGGGTATCATTACCGACGTGAAGCAAGAGCTCAGACGATGCTCCGCGCTTAAGATTATGTACTCTGCACGAAAGGGCGGCAAATAACAGCCGGCCCAAGCAATATGAGCAGCCGACCAATTAGGCCGGCTGCTTTTTTAAGGAATACTCAGAAAATGGAAATAATTCGCACAAAAGTGAAGGACCTGCTGAATATGAAGGCAGGCGAAGAGGTCCTTGCCAAAGGTTGGGTAAGGACCAAGAGAGGCAACAAAGAAATAGCATTCATCGCCCTCAACGACGGCTCCACCATCAAGAACATACAGATAGTGGTGGACAAGAATCCGGAGATGGAAGCGGTGCTCGCAAAGATCAGTACCGGCGCCTGCATAGGCGTCAGGGGCAATCTGGTCGAATCCGTGGGCAGCGGCCAGGCCGTGGAAATCCGCGCCACGGAGATAACCGTCTATGGCGAAAGCGACCCTATGCGCTATCCCCTGCAGAAGAAAGACACTTCTTTCGAGTACCTCAGGACGGTAGCACATATGCGCCCCCGCACCAACACCTTCGGTGCGGTGCTCCGCCTTCGCAGCCAGATGGCCTTCGCAATCCACGAGTACTTCCACTCCAAGGGCTTCGTGTACCTCAACGCCCCGCTCATAACAGCCTCTGATGCTGAGGGAGCCGGCAATATGTTCCAGGTGACGACCCTCGACCTCAACGCTCCCCTGCCGAAAAACAAAAAGGGAGAAATTGACTACAGCAAAGACTTCTTCGGCCGCAGGACGTCGCTTACCGTGAGCGGACAGCTCGAAGGCGAGCTGGGCGCCACGGCACTCGGAGAGATCTACACCTTCGGACCCACCTTCAGGGCCGAGAACTCCAACACCCCCCGCCACCTCGCGGAATTCTGGATGATCGAGCCTGAAATGGCCTTCTACGACCTTAAGGACAATATGGACCTCGCCGAGGACTTCATCAAGCACCTTGTGCGCTACGCCCTTGACAACTGCTTCGACGACGTCAAGTTCCTCAACGACCGCTACGACCCCGAGCTCATCGAGCGCCTGCGCAGCGTCATCTACACCGAGTTTGTGCGTCTCGAATACACGGAAGGCATCCGCATCCTCGAGCAGGCCGCTAAAGACGGCGTACAGTTCGAGTATCCTGTCTTCTGGGGCGCCGACCTGCAGAGCGAGCACGAAAGGTACCTTGTCGAGAAGCATTTCGGCAAGCCCGTCATCCTGACCGGCTATCCCAAGGATATCAAGGCCTTCTATATGAAGCAGAACGAGGACGGCAAGACCGTGCGCGCTATGGACGTACTCTTCCCGAAGATCGGTGAAATCATAGGCGGCAGCGAGCGCGAGGCCGACCTTACCAAGCTGGAGACCCGCATAGACGAGCTCGGAATGAGCCGCAGGAACCTCGAGTGGTACATCGACACAAGGCGTTTCGGTTCGTGCCCGCACAGCGGTTTCGGCCTCGGATTCGAGCGTCTGCTGCTCTTCGTGACCGGAATGCAGAACATTCGCGACGTCATTCCCTTCCCTCGCACACCCAAAAACGCTGAATTCTAATATGTTAGTGATTGGTATAGCCGGCGGCTCCGGCTCCGGCAAGACAACGGTGGTAAAGGCCATCACCGAAAAAATCGAAGGCAAGAAAGTAGTGGTTATCCCCCAGGATTCTTACTACAAAGATTCCAGCGACCTTTCCGACGAGGAGAAGCGTGTCCACAATTTCGACCATCCCGACGCTATCGAATGGGACCTGCTGTGCAGCCAGCTGCGCGACCTCAAGAACGGGAAGTCTGTCCAGCAGCCGATTTATTCGTTTATCTCCTGCACCCGTTCCAAGACCGAGACAAAGCTCGTAGAACCGGCCGACGTCATCATCATCGAGGGCATCCTCATTTTCACCTGCAAGAAACTGCGCGACCAGATGGATATCAAGATTTTCGTGGACGCGGATGATGACGACCGTCTGATGCGCGTAATGGAACGCGACATCTCCGAACGCGGAAAGGACGTGCACTGGGTGATAGAGCGATACAGCCGCACAGTGAAGCCGATGTACCTCCAGTTCATCGAGCCCAGCAAGCGCTATGCCGACATAATCATCCCCCAGGGAGGACACAACAAAGTTGCCATCGACATCATTTCGGCAACCGTAGAAAAATCTCTTAAGGAGCAATAGTGAAAGCAGAGGACAAAGCAGGACTATATACCACCGTAATCATACATCTTGCGGTGCTTATAGTCCTGCTTGCCACTACTTTAGGATTCAATCTGCAGCGCGAGAATTCTTTCGTGCTGGATTTCAGCAAGCTCGAGGAGATGGAAAGGCTCCAGGCGGAAGTGGAACGGCTTCAGAAAGAAGCCGAGTTCCAGCAGGCCATAAGCGAGAAGCTGCAACAGGAGCTCGGAGCCGCCACGGGAGGATACCGCAACGTGGTCGTGGACCGCGGAGCCCTCAAAGACGACAGGGGGACTGATGCCGACCAACTCTACAAAGACGCCGAACGCCTTGCAAAGGAGCTGAAGGGCGGATTCGAAGTGCCCGACGACGATTTCACAGCAAATCTCCCAAGCAAAGGGGACGACAAAAAGAAGGAGCAGAAGGCATACAGCGGACCTTCTGTAGTCTCCTATTATCTCGAAGGCAGGAAAGCCAGCAAGCTGTCCATTCCGGCCTACCGCTGTATGGGTGCAGGAGAAGTGACTGTACTCATCACCGTCGATAACAGCGGCGCCGTGGTGGCCGCAAAAGTGGATGAGAGCTGCTCATCTGCGGACGGCTGCCTGCGGGCATTCGCCATCCGCGCAGCACGGCTCAGCCGCTTCTCGGCCTCCCCTTCCGCCCCTGCCCGTCAGGCAGGCAACATAGTCTATCAGTTTATCGCGCAGTAAGAGAGTCACAGAGAAGCCATTGCGGCTTTGAACACCTCGTCCGTCTGGAGGTAGAGGTGGTAGAAGGCGTTGTCGCCAAGCTTGGAGTAGCGTCCCACGAGGGCCTGGACCTGCGCAAGCATATAGCTGCGCTCCACGGCCCATTCTTTGGCAGTAGGCTGCAGACCGTCTTTAGCCTTGGCAAAGGCCAGGAAATGGCGCTCCAGGTCCGCTTTCTCCAGATAGCGCACGAGCTCGGGATAGGAATCAATCGCCTGGAGTTCGGCGCGATGGGCATCGAACCACGCAGAAGCGAAACGCATAGGGGTGGCTTTGCGGTTGCAGTTGATATAGAACGATTCCACCTTGGTCGTATCGATAGGCACGAAAACATCCGGTATGATGCCTCCGTTGGCGACATTCATACTATCCGCCGCAAGCATCTCCCCATTTTCGTAGCGCTTGTATATATCGTACTGGTAGTCATCCGAATACGGCTTCTGGATACAGCGACCCGAAGGAGTGTAGAAGCGAGCCACCGTGAGCCTGATTCCGGAGCCGTCGGTGAAGTTGACCGGCTCCTGCACGAGGCCCTTGCCGAAGGTACGGCGCCCGACGAGGGTAGCCCTTCCGTTATCCTGCATTGCGCCGGCGAAAATCTCGCTCGAAGACGCGCTGCCGTCAGACACGAGCAGCGTAAGCCCGATGTCGCGCAGCAGTCCGCGCCCGTCAGCATAATAGTCTTCGCGCTTGCGATGAAGGCCCTCCATATACACTATAAGCTTGCCCTTCTCCAGGAACAGGTTGGAAAGGGTCAGCGCCTGGTCGAAGAAGCCGCCGCTGTTGTCGCGAAGGTCCACGATGAGGTGGCTCATCCCCTTCTTTTTCAGGTCCAGGGCCGCAAGCACGAACTCCTCCGCCGTAGTGCGCGAGAACTTGCTCAGGCGCAGGAATCCGGTTGTGTCGTTGACCATAAAAGCAGCATCCACGGAGTGCGTGGGTATCTTGGCGCGCGTGATTTCAAAAGGAATATCTTCCGAGCCGCGCCTGACGGTGACAGTCACCTTGGTGCCGGAAGGTCCCTTCATACGCCGTACCATACTGTCCTGCGGGAAGGAAACGCCGGCTATCGACGTGGTGTCAACCTTGAGCAGGCGGTCTCCGGGCTGCATACCGAGTTTTTCGGCCGGGCCGCCGGGTATCACCTCTATGACCACGGCCGTGTCGTTGGGCACGTTGAACTGAATGCCTATGCCGGAAAAATTGCCGGAAAGGTCTTCTTCCGTCTCCTCCAGACGGCGGGGAGGCATATACACCGAATGCGGATCCAGGGCGGCGAGGGCGGCCGACACGGCGGCATCGGTGACCTTGCCGCGGTCCACGGAATCGACATACTGCTCATCGACGGTCTGCAGCACAAGATTTATCTTGCGCCAGTCGTCGTACTTGGTACGCAGCATACGGCGGTTCTGGGACAGCCGGTCAGCGGTCATCACCACGCCGGCGCCGAGCAGCACCCCTAAAATCAGCGCTACGAAGGAAGAACGGTTCATATCAGTCCACTTTTTCTACTTCCACTCCGGCCTTGCGCAGAAGGTCCACCCCGTCGGTCAGCCTGTACTCGTCTTTATAGACCACGCGCTTGATGCCGCTCTGGATGATAAGCTTCGAGCACTCGATACAGGGAGATGCGGTCACATACAGGGTCGCACCCTCGCTGCTGTTGCCGGATTTGGCAACCTTCGATATGGCATTGGCCTCGGCGTGGAGCACATAGGGCTTGGTGACGCCGTTTTCCTCACAGATATTCTCGAATCCCGACGGAGTACCGTTGTAGCCGTCGGAGATGATCATATTGTCTTTCACGAGCAAGGCACCGACCTGACGGCGCTTGCAGTAGGAATTCTTGGCCCAGATTTCGGCCATTTCCAAATATCGTCGGTCAAATTTCTTCATCGCTGATAAAGGTATCGTTTAATGCTGCGCTTGGGCGTGCGCTCGAAGTCTTCCGGCAGGAATTCTATCTTGCGAATCTGCGCATAGCCGGGCAGCTGCTTGTTGATTTCAGGGAGCATCTCGGTAATCCTGGCCTTGACGGCCTCCGGCTCCAGCCCGGCAACCTGGCCCTGGCCGTAGTCGGGGTAAATCAGGGCCGTCAGCGCGCCGTTGTCCTCAATCACGAGCGACTCCACGACATAGTTCACGTTGTTGATGACGGCCTCCAGCTCCTCCGGATAGATATTCTGTCCGGAAGGTCCGAGAATCATACATTTGCTGCGTCCCCTAAGGTAGAGGTAGCCGTCGCAGTCCATCACGCCCATATCTCCGGTCTTGAACCAGCCGTCGTTGGTGAATGCGGACTTGGTGGCCTCACGGTTGTTGTAGTAGCCGAGGAAGACATTGTCTCCTTTGACCTGCACCTCGCCGGGAATCTTTTCCGGGTTCGGGGAATCGATGCGCACCTGGCAGCCGGGAATCGCCACGCCGCAGGAGCCAAGTTTCGTACGGCTCCACTTCGCGTAGGTGATGATAGGGCCGCATTCGGTCATACCATAGCCCACGGTGAAGGGGAAACGGACACGGCGCAGGAAAGCTTCAACTTCAGGATTGAAGGCGGCACCGCCGAGGATAACCTCCTCGAAATTGCCTCCGAAGGCCTTTATCATACCTTCGCGAATCTTCCCGAGCACTATCTGGTCCACGAAAGGAATGCGCAGCCAGGTCTTGTTCTTGTCGGCAACGGGTTTTATCTGGGACTTATATACCTTCTCTATGATAAGAGGCACGGCGATGATTACGTCGGGATGAATCTCCGAGAAAGCCTTCATAATCACCTTGGGGCTGGGGACACGCGTAAGGAAATGCACGTGGGCGCCTATGGTCATCTCGAACAGGAACTCGAACATCATTCCGTACATATGCGCGGAAGGCAGCATAGCCACCATATTCGACTCGTTGTTCATCTGCGGCTCGGCCGTCTCGCCTGCCAGGCGGATGTTGCACATAAGCGAGCGGTAAGGGAGCATCACGCCCTTGGAGAAGCCGGAAGTGCCTGAGGTGTAATTGATAAGGGCAAGCTCCTCGGGAGAGTCTTCGTAGTAGTTGACATCATCCTTGGAGAAGCCCTGCGGATACATTTGCTTGATGGTGGCGGACAGCTGCACCCGCGCCTGGGTCATCTCTTCGCTGCGGGAGAAGAGGTAAGTGAAGGTCGACATCTGCACGAATACCTGCACGCCGGGCATTTCCGACTCGGAAAGCCCTTCCCATATCGTGTCGTCCACGAAGAACACCTTGGCTCCGCAATGGTTGACCAGGAAATGGATGTTCTCCGGCTTGAATTCGTGAAGCAGAGGGACGGGCACGGCTCCGTAAGTCATTGCGGCGAGGAAACATACCCCCCAGTTTGCCTGATTGCGGGCGCAGAGGGCGACTTTGTCCCCTTTCTGGAGGCCGCACGCCTTGAAGCATATATGCAGATATGCAATGCGCTTGGCCACGTCGCCGTAGCTAAGCGTGATGCCCTGATAATTGGAGAGCGCAGCGCGGTCCCAATTCTCTTTAATGCTCTTTTCCAGCAGCTTGTTTACCGATTGGAATGCCATATTGTAATATTGTCTTTTGCGTAGTTGATTCTCCGGCCGGGCATATCGGCCACGGCCTTTGTCTTGGCGGGCCAGGCCTCAGGCTTGACGGCACCAAAACTGAGGGTGTCGAGGACGTACCTTTCGCCACTGACAATCCAGTTGCCGGTCCGAATCACGCAACTGTCGGCCGCATTGAAAAGGCCGCCGTACAAGGCGCTGACAAAGCCGGTGTATGGATTCGCAGTGACGCCTTCTGAGGTCTGCTGCTTCGATACTCTCAACATATTGATTCTGTATCCGGGGGCGGCCACATAGACCACTTCCTTCACTCCCAGTTCTTTTTCCCAGGCAAGAGGATCCTTGCCGGTCTTGCGCGTAAGGGCCCCTATGGCCTTCCGGTACTGCTCGAGTTCCACCCGGGCATCCCTCCAGGCCTCATAAGATTTCCTGAAACCGGCAACTGAAGCCACCGGAAGGTCCGCTATGAACTCGGCCCCGGAAGGGTAGAATGCCGCAAGCTTGGACGGCGCTTCTTCTATGGAAGACAGGAAATTGCAGAAATACTTTTCCGAAACCGGCTGCACGCAGCTCACCTTTTCGCGGCTGACAACGGTCCACTCGCAGGCGTCCTTGAGGAAAGCCGCCAAATCTTTACGGGCCACGCTGCAAAGCCCGGAGTCCAGAAGCTTGGAAGCGCCTGAGTTGCGGTAGATTATGGCATCGGATCCGGTGAGGGCATCGACAACGCCGCCGAAATCAGGAGCGTCCAATATCGACGTCTCGGCGGCAAGGTGCCTGCCGCACACGGTGATTACCGTCGCTGAAGGACTGAGCAGCAAAGCATTGCGGGATTGCAGCGTCACGAGGGAAGAACTGATTTTCAGCGAATCGGCAGCGGCTATGACGGCCGCGGCTGCGTCGAGCGTGTCAGCGCCTGCCTTGCCGGCCTCGATTACCAGGAGAGGCGCGAGCGAACCTACATTGCAGAGGGCCACGGCAGCCCTGGCGCGGGACAACTTGCCATAATCCAGGTTGAAGAGCACGGAATTAGAATCCACCATCTCCGGCAGTCCCTTCTCCAGACGGGAGAAAACGCCCACCGACAAGGCATCCGAAGGCACGGCCCGGAGCAATTCGGGAGCTTCACCGTTGGAAGCGGCAGGGGCACCCCCGCCGCACGAAGCCGTGAAGAGAACCACAATAACAACCGTCAAGGCAAGTACACACTTTCGCATAATATGCAAAGATAGTAATTATTTACTGAAATAGACCAGGCTTCCCTCTTTCAAATTGTCCGAAGCGGCACGGACCTCAACCCCGCCTTTCCCGGTACGGCGCAGCACCACGGAGGCAAGTGAATGAAAAGCCCGCACGGACGTGCTTCGGAAGGCCTCGTGGCTCGTCGGGTCGCCGGCATCTACAGCAGCGATACAGGCGGGACCCTTCACGCTGAAACTTATAAGATTCGACGCATCCGGCACGGCGCAGCCTTCGGAATCCACGACTGTTGCCGTGACGTACACGAGCTCGTCGCCCTGATAATCAACGGACAGGGCAACACTCACTGGTTCCCCGGCGGTGCGTACGCTGTCTTCAGCCCACACGCGGCCCGCCTTGCAGGCCTCCATATCCTTGTAGGTCACTACGCGCAATTCCCCGCTCTCGTAGCGTACGTCATCCCAACGCAAACGGTATTCTCCCCGGGCTTTCTCCCGCACGCCGAGCGAACGTCCGTTCAGGAACAGTTCTCCCGCACCGCCGCTGGTATATACGTGGACAGGAGTAATCTCACCCTCCCTGCCGGGCCAGGTCCAGTGCGGCAGAATGTGGGCTACGGTAAGGTCGGGACGCCAGCGGCTCTGGTAGAGCCAGAAGCGGTCTTTCGGGAATCCGGCCAGGTCCATTATCCCGAAGTAGGAACTGCGGGACGGCAGGGGCTCCATAAGCACCTTCTGTCCCCAGGCAGCAAACTGCGCAATCGCCGCCTGCTTTTCCGCTTCGGTGTGGAAATTGGTCAGCACAGACGGGTCAAGATTGTACGGCGTCGGCTCACCGAGATAGTCGTAGCCGGTCCATACGAACTCCCCTGCACACTCCGGCACTGAATCTTCGAAGCCCCATTCGTAGTCGGGTTTCGAGGCCCAGGCAGGAGCGTAGAGGTCATAGGAACTGACCTGATAGGGAGCGCCGTCAAGCCAGCCTTTGTCTTTCGCATCCACGACCGGGAAGAGGTAATAGCCGCGGGAACTGATGCAGGAGGCCGTTTCGGAACCATAGAAAGGCTTCCCGGGGTGGGAGTCGCGGAAGGCGGCATAGGCGTGCGGTTTATAGTTGAAGCCGTACACGTCGATTGTCTCCGCCCAGGGCTGTCCGGATGCCCAGAGATTGTCGCAGCCCGCTGTCGTAGGCCGCGTAGGATCCTCACGGTGGCAGATATCGGTAAGCATTCGGGCTATCGGCCATTTGTCCGGCAGCCCCTGTTCTCCTACCTCGTTGCCTATACTCCAGGCTATGACGCTGGGATGGCAGCGGTCGCGGCGAATCATATCCACCAGGTCCCTCTCCGCCCACTCTTCAAATATACGGGCATAGCCGTTGTCTTTCTTGGGCACGGTCCAGGTGTCTGTCAGCTCATCGATGACCAGGAAGCCAAGGCTGTCGCAGAGGTCGAGAAGTTCGGATGCCGGCGGATTGTGGCTCATCCTTATCGCGTTGCAGCCAATCTCCTTGAGTTTCAGAAGTCTGCGCATCCAGGCATCGCGGCTCCACGCTGCACCGAGGGCTCCCGCGTCGTGGTGCAGGCACACACCCTTGAGGAAGGTCTTCTCGCCGTTGAGATGGAAGCCGTCGGCACGGAATCCGGCGCTTCGGATGCCGACCGGCAGACTGCGGCATTCTTCATAACTCCGGCTGCCGGACTTTCCGGCCACGCGCACCTGCAGTTCATACATCTCCGGATTCTCCGGACTCCACAATGCCGGCGCGCTCAGGGACAGTTCACTGCAAACGACAGCGCCATCCTTCATCTCTGCAACCTGCGCGGTGCTTCCGAGCGTCCTGCCATCTTTCTTAAGGCTGACCTGCACATCGCAAACCGCGCCCTCCGGCACGAAGCCCGAAGAGCAGCGCAGGGTGGTCTCCACCTTCAGCACGGCCTCTTGCGCCGACACGGAAGGAGTGGTCACGTTGATGCCCCAGGGGGCGATTCCGGCCTTGGGCACTTTCCAGAGGTACACATTGCGGTAGAGTCCGCCGCCCGGATACCAGCGCGAAGACTCTTCCGGATTATCCAGCAGCACGGCTATCTCGTTGGCACCTTCGTGAAGGAAAGGCGTCATATCGACGAAGTAGGAAATATAACCATAAGGTCTGCTGCCGGCCTCAACGCCGCCAACCCATGTAAGTTGTTCATCAATAGTCTCATAATGGCCACCATTAGCATTCAAGAAGTGCTTAGCATTAACAGACACATAAGTATTTGAATTTCCTACCCAAATAGAAGCATCAGAACCTGTAGCGGTACCAGCCTCAAGTGATACCATCGTGGTTGAGTATCCAGCACCAGAAGCCATCAGCCCAGTAGCCTGAATGCGAGCCAGAATGTCACCAGTCACAACAAACGAAGCATCAGTAACAGTGCCTTCACCGACAGGAACACCAGCTTCAAGGTCAGCAAATGAACCATCCTTCAAAACCACTTGAGCACTATAGGCATTGCCAGGTGTAGCTGTCACACCCTCTACAGCAACGTGCAGAATGTCGCCAACCTTAACGTTAGCCAATTTCTCGGCATCAACCTTAATATCAGCAGAACCCCAGCTAGCAGCGACTGGTGTAGCACTGTACCACAGCACTGCGGGATCCAAAGTCGGGTCGTAAGTTACAGGCCAGTGAGTTACGTCACCTGTCTGGAGCTTAGCCTGCTGAGAACCAGCATTAACCGTGAAGTCACCATTAGCAGCATCCTTGAAACCAGGATCAGTCTGCAAGCCTTCGTCTCCATTATAGTTGGGCTCAGCAAAGAAAACACCATCAAACATGTATGTGTTCTTGCCGTCAGTTGTTAACTGATTCTTATTGTTCGTCATGTTTCCATAAATCTTCTTATTAGAAACATTCACGAAAA
>ONLD01000064.1 GCA_900318565.1 uncultured Bacteroidales bacterium | reverse complement strand
GGCCTCGTGCAGGACGGCTACTTTATAGATATCGGCATTCCTGAAGATTATGCAAGGGCCGAGGCTTCCCTTGAACTCTTGTGCCCTGCCCGGGACTTGCTGCATTCAGTCAGGGCGCTCGAAGGCTTTGATACTCTGCTGCTCGACAGGGACGGAGTAATCAACCGCCTGCGGCCGGGCGATTATGTCAAGACTGCCGGCGAATTCGAGTGGCTGCCGGGCGCTCTCGAGGCACTTAGGCTGGCATCGGAAAAGTTCCGGCACATATTCATAGTGACCAATCAGCGAGGTGTAGGCAGGGGAGTGATGAGCCGCGAGGCACTCGAAGGAATCCATTCCTGGATGCTTTCCGAGATTCAGTCCGCCGGAGGACGTATCGACGGAATCTACTGCTGCACGGCCGCGGATGATTCGGACCCGCGGCGAAAGCCTGCGCGCGGAATGTTCGACGAGATTCTCCGCGACTGCCCTTCAGTGCGGCCTGAGAGTACTGTAATGCTCGGCGACAGCCCTTCCGACAGGCAGTTCGCGATTAACTGCGGCATATCTTTCCGCAGGGTGGCAGAATAAAAATAATTCACTATATTTGTAACGATGCTCGAAGATATCAAATCCAACATTGAGAAGCTGATTTCTCTCTACGAGACTGAAAAGCAGCGTGCAGACGGCCTCCAGGCCGAGCTGGAGCAGAGCCGTGCCGATATTGCATCCTACAAGGAAAAGGTCCGCGAGCTTGACGGCGAAATCGACAACCTCAAGCTCCAGTACGCTTTTTCCGGTGCCGGAGACCCTGCCCTCGCCAAAGAAAGAATAACCAAGCTGGTCCGTGAGATAGACCGCTGCATCAAACTTTTGGAGAAATAGATATGGCACAGAACATCAAGCTCAAGATAGCCGGCATCGAATACCCGATGGCTGTGAACTCCCCGGAGATGGAGGAGACGATGCGCATCGCGGCCGAAGAAATCAACCGCAAGTTCTCTTTGTACGATGCCAAGTATCCGGACAAGACCACCCTCGACAAGCTGATCATCGTGACTCTCAACGAGACTGTCAACCGCATAGCCTGCCAGAAGAAGATGATGCAGCTAGGAGAGGAAGCAAAAGCCCTGCAGGACGATCTGGACGGGTATCTTGAAAAATTGAAATAACTGACTTAAGCCGTCAGACCCAAGAGGAGAAAACATCAATTATCCTTTTTGCCGGGTAAGCTCGGACCGGTGAAGGCAGGCCCGCCCCGCAGCGGGATCCCCGAAACGGACTGGCCCCCAAATCTTTTGAGCCAGACAATTTTCTGACTGATTCGGCTGACGGCTTTTTTTATTTATTCTTGTATTCGGCTATGTCGAATGCCTTGGGGCGGTGCATAGTCTCAGTGTAAGTCTTTCCTAGACCGTCAGTTACTGATACGGTGACGGTGGAACTTGCACTGCTTGCCGTTGCCAGGAAGAAGTGGCTCCACGTCGTGGTCAGGAAGCTGGGCGTGCTGCTTGCCGAAGCGCTCTTGCAGCGCGGGGCGGAAAGGGCCATTATGTGGAGAGGGTCATAAGTAGAGACGGCGGTAACGTTGAGTTCGTTGCCGCCTTCGCGTATGCTTACCTTCCAGTCAGGACCATAGTCCCATACGTTGACGAGTATGGTGTTGGCGGAGAATTTCTGGATGGCATTGGAGAACTTCACGAAGTCAGGGTGGCTTGCACCTGCTGAAGGTACGATGACTTCCTTGACTTTATTCATATCATAGGCGCGGAACTGGTAGTCTGCATCGTGCCCTGCGGCGCGGTAGCTGTGGCTGAAGTCTGTGCCGTCGAAAGTCCATACGCCGAATCCTCCGGGAGCGCCGTCCTGAGAGATGTGGATGCCGCTGGTCAGATGCCCGGACCACCACCAGGAGGCGCACACTGCGCCGCCGTTGTGCTCGGAGAGCTTGTTGCTGTATTTGCGGTTGAAGATGTTGTGCGTGTGGCCGCTGATAAACTGCACGTTGTATTCGCGGACGGCGTTCTGAAAGTCAATCATATTGGCTTCTCCCGCCGAATCGGCTCCGTTCAGGTAGTTGTTGTTCCAGCTCACGGCGCCCGAAGGCACGGAAAGGGGAGCGTGGGAGGTGATGAACACGGGGGTGGATTTGTCCACGTAAGAGAGGTCTTTGGCGAGCCAGGCCATCTGCTCGGCCGTGTAGTTGCGTTTGTACTCGCTGCGCAGGTCTGAGCCGGATCCCACGTTGTTGTAGTCGATGTTGTCCATCACCACGAAATGAATCTTGCCGAGGTTGAACGAGTAGAAGGTCGGGGCGATGTCGCGGGTGTAGCGGAAAGACTTGTTGTAGTCGCCGACAGAATTCATATCGTTGTCGTGGTTGCCCATCGTGTGTAAGAAGGTGATGTCCTTGAAGTTTCTGTCCATCGTGGAGAGGTACTGGGGGAACTGGTAGTTTTTGCTGTACCAGTAAAGGTCCCAGGTCATATCTCCCAGGGTCATCACGTAGTTCTTCGTGCCGCTGGATGAAAGACACTCATTGAGGGTATTCGCGACTTTGCTGAACTGGGATATGTCTTCATTGCGGTTTGCGAGATGCATATCCCCGAGCACATAGAGGTTGAAACGGTCGTTGTCTGACTTGATCAGGGTGAAGTCCTTGCGCTCCGGGGTGCCGGGGGACTGGCTGAGGGCTGCGTGGAATTTTGGAAGTATGCCGTTGACGGGTACTTCATATCCGGACGGAATGACAACGAAAACATATTTCCACTTCTTGTCGGACTTCATCTGGTATATTCCGTTGGAATTAGTCTTCACTATCTCCGCGCCGTCCGACACGAGCACTCCCGGCACACCCTTTCCTTCGCACTGCACGATGCCGTAGATGCCGGTACCGGGCTCGGGCTGGATGGAATGAGACGACAGGATGGTCAGGTCCAGCGTGCCCACGTAGTTGTTGAGCCCTTCGTGGCGGATATAGACTTTGTAGGTGCCGCCGGAAAAACCCTCGGGCAGTTTGAATACCAGGACTGAAGCGTCCTTGAAGGATGTAATGGGGCAGAAGTAGTCTTTGTAGGAAGCGTCCCGCAGGACTACCTGGTCTTTATCCTGAGATATGTTGGTCGTACCCAGGAGATTGACGGAAACCGCCTCGCCTTCTTCGATTTCGAGGGAGGAAGGAAGGGATATGTTGGATGTGACAATTTTCAGCTGGTCGGTCTTGTCTTTGTTCAGGTCGCACGAGTATATCGCAATACCCAGGACAAGACACGACAGGATAAGTTTAAGCAGTCTTGCGTTCATCGAAAAAGCGTGGTTGTTTAGCAGAGTATAAAGTTATGCTTTTTTTTCGTTTCGGCAAGCGCTGTGATAAAAAAATTAAGTCCTGCCTCGGACCGGCAGTTTATCTCCGCTCATTCAATTTGTGTGCGTTACTGTTGCAGTATTTATGAAAAAATTTTAATTTTGTAAGTTTTAAACTAAATATATATGATTTTGTTTTACATATTGTCTGCCATCGCCGGTGCAATCATCGCCCTGGCAATTTATATAGCGGTAAGCCGCGCCAGTGCCAAGGGCCGGGCGTCTGCGATTATCGAGAAAGCGGAACTTGAAGGAGAAAACATCAAGCAGCAGAAAATCCTGCAGGCCAAGGAGAAATTCCTCCAGCTCAAGAGCGAGCACGACCAGAAGGTCAGCCAGCGCAACAACGAGCTCCGCGAGAGGGAAAACAACATTAAAATCAAGGAGAACCAGCTTAAGGAACAGGCAGCAGAGCTCGGCAAGCGCCAGCACGACCTGGATTCCCAACGCGGCCAGGTCAATGCCCAGAAGGCCGTCCTCGAGGCCAAGATGGAGGAGGCCGAGCAGCTCCGCTCGCAGGCCAACCGCCAGCTTGAGACAATCGCCGGTATGAGTGCCCAGGATGCCAAGAATATGCTCGTCGAGAATATGAAGGCCGAGGCCCGCACCGAGGCCCAGGCCTACATCAACGAGACTATGGACGAAGCCCGTCTGAATGCCGCCAAGGAAGCTAAACGCATCGTCATCAACACGATACAGCGCACCGCCACCGAGACCGCAATCGAGAACGCCGTGACCACTTTCCCTATCGACAACGACGAGGTGAAGGGCCGTATCATCGGTCGTGAAGGACGTAACATCCGCGCCCTCGAGGCTGCTACCGGCGTTGAAATCGTCGTGGACGACACCCCTGACGCCATCCTCATCAGCGCCTTTGATCCGGTGCGCCGCGAGGTGGCCCGTCTGTCCCTGCACCAGCTTGTGATTGACGGCCGCATCCATCCCGCCCGCATCGAAGAAGTCGTGGCCAAGGTGAGCAAGCAGCTTGAGGAGGAAATCCTCGAGACAGGCAAGCGTACCTGCATCGACCTGGGCATCCACGGTCTCAATCTTGAGCTCGTGCGTATGATAGGCCGTATGAAGTACCGCAGCTCCTATGGTCAGAACCTGCTGCAGCACTCCCGCGAAGTTGCAAACATCTGTGCGATAATGGCTTCCGAGCTTGGTCTCAATCCCAAGATTGCCAAGCGCGCCGGCCTCCTGCACGATATCGGCAAGGTCTCAGAAGAGGAGCCCGAGCTGCCGCACGCCCTTCTCGGCGCGAAGCTCGCCGAGCAGTACAAGGAGCGTCCCGAAATCTGCAACTGTATCGGTGCCCACCACGAAGAGATGGAGATGACGACCATTTACGCTCCTCTGGTGCTCGTCGGTGATGCAATTTCCGGTGCCCGTCCCGGTGCCCGCCGCGAGGTTATCGAGTCCTACATCAAGCGTCTCAAGGGTATGGAAGACCTTGCAGCGTCCTATCCTGGCGTGACCAAGTCATACGCCATCCAGGCCGGCCGCGAGCTCCGCGTCATCGTGGGGGCTGACGAGGTCAGCGACGACCAGGCCGCCCGCCTCTCGACCGACATAGCCCAGCGTATCCAGGACGAGATGACATATCCCGGACAGGTGAAGATTACCGTCATCCGCGAGACCCGCAGCGTAGCAATCGCGAAGTAGCGCGTTATCAGTCATAAAAAAAGCGGAGCCGGACTGTACCGGTTCCGCTTTTTTTGTATCCGTCCGCGTCGCGGCTTCGTTTATTTCTTTATGAAGAGGATGGCCATCAGGGGCAGGGCGAGGATGGCCATAGTGGCGCTGATGGGCAGATAGATGCCGAAATTGGCGTACTGGACCACGAGGTAGGTGATAAGCAGCAGGCCGACTCCCATTGCGGAAGAAATCAGGTAGTGCAGCTTGATATCTTCTTTCTTGCAGAGTATGCGGCTGAGGTTGGGAACGCCCAGGGAGATGAATCCGATGGGGCCGCAGATGCTTACCGCGCTCGTCACGAGGAACATAATCGCCAGCAGGCTGAAAGCCTTGTGCGGCTTGCTCAGCTCCGTGTCGCCTCGGAAATGGCTGGTCAGGCGGCCGCTGTCCAGCAGTGCGGCGGCCATACCCACCGCAAACAGGCACAGCGAGAAAATGATGTCGCCCGTCGTGACGCCTTCGAGGCGGAAGTTGGCCGCGCCCCAGAGGTAGTACAGCTTCAGCAGGTCTCCGTTGGGGGCGTTGGTGACGACTATAGTACCCAGCGAGCCGATGAACGTCCCGAACAGTATGCCGAAGGTGATGAGGCTCTGGGTGTTGACTCTCAATGTCACGAAGAAGCACACGAGGGTGCAGATGAGGGTGCAGATGAAGCTGCCCACAGTCAGGGAGCACCACCCGGACATAGTCGCCGCGGCGGCTCCCAGGCAGGCGGCGCTGCCCAGCCCCAGCGAATACACGTCGCCGAGCTGGTTGCGCCACAGATACTGCATCTGGATGCCGCCCACCGGCAGGGCTATGCCGGAAATCAGTACATACAGGAGACTGAGCAGCATTTTTACCCCAGATATACCTTCTGCTCGAGCAGAGATTTCTTCAAGTCTGCGTAGTCGAGGCCCTGGGGAGTGGCTCCGCCGGTTATGCAGAGAGCAGCGGCCACACCGGCAGCCTGGCCGATTGCCATAGCCGGAGGCATCACGCGTATCGCTCCTGCGGCGGGGGAGTCGGCGCTGATGCAACGCCCGGCGAGCAGAAGACCCTCCACGTCCTTGGGGATGAGGCAGCGGTAAGGCACGCCGTACATATTTTTCTTGATAGGCATATACAGGCCGCCTGCGGGGCCTCCCATTGCGCCGTGTACGTCAATGGAGTTGGCGGACAGCAGTATGTTGTCTTCTGGAATGACGCCGTCTATGAGGTCCTGGACGGGGAGCACGAAGTCACCGTGGACGTGGCGGGACTCGCGTATGCCCATAGTCGAGCCTGTGCCCATAAGGGTGGCTTTCTCGCAGCCGGGCACGTATTTGTGGAAGAAATTCATAAGCTCTTCCACCTGCCGGCGCCCTTCGACCTCGGCGGCGCTCAGATTCTCGCAGTCGGTGGCGTCCACGCCGTGGATGCGGGTGCAGTTGATGACCCACTGGTCCTTCTCTACGCTGCGCCAGATGTTGACCGACTTGCGGGCGAGATCCCACTCGCCGGCGGCTTCGGCCTCCGCCACCCTCCAGTGCAGGCAGCGGTAGCTCACACCGTTGACTCTGCGGAACTCCGGCAGATGCGGCACCACGTCCGCAATCAGGCGGTCGGTATCTACGTTGTTGATGCGGAAGAAAAGGGACGCGGGCTGCACGCGGCCGTTTTCCGGGTCGCCGAACACGCAGGGCGCGCCTGCCCTGAAGGCCACGGTGCCGTCGCCTGTGGCGTCGATTACCATCTTCGCGCGCGCCGCTTCGAGCCCGGAAGGCGTAAGCAGTATGGCGCCGCCTATTTTGCGCCCCTTCATAATGGGAGCGACGAAGCCCGCGTGGAACAGCACTTTGACTCCGGCCTCGGTGCAGATGCGGTCATAGACCTTCTTCAAGATTTCCGGGTCGAAAGGAGTCACGTGGTCGTGCCCTTCTGTAATCCAGGCTGTGAATTCGGTGGTGTGGCGGATCTTGGACGGGTGCAGGGCTCCGCCTTCGGCTATGAGCCTGTCCACGATTTCCTCAAAGAGTCCGCGTATGATCATATTCTCACCGGCTGCATCGTAGCAGGTCATAAAAGGCCCCACGAGACCTTTGGTGCCCATTCCTCCGAGGCAGTTGCCGCTGTCTGCGAGCAGCACCTTGACGCCTTTGCGGGCGGCAGCCACGGCGGCGCACACTCCTGCGGGACCGCCTCCGACCACCAGCAGGTCGGCCTGATATGATTCTTTTACATTGTTCATACCACTGAATCCCGTGTCTGCGGCGGGGGCGCAGGCTTTAAATGCTGGAAGCGTCGCGCCGGCTGCGGCCGCGAGCCCCATTGTGCCGATGAATTTTCTTCTGTCCATTTGTCGTTGCAGATTTGTCTTGCTAAGTTAAGCAAAAAAATCTGTTCGCGAGCAAATTCGTATTAAAGGACTCCGTCGAATTCGAGATCCAGGTCGTTGATGAGGTTTTCGATTTCGCTGTAGTTCTCAATCCAAGTTTTGATTTCCTTTGACATAGCAGTTCTTTTTTTAATTTCTGCTGCAAAGGTACCCCCTGAAATTGACAACTCTTGACAAACTGTAAAAAGATTTAAAAAATTTTCGTCAGGCCGGAACTCACTTGACGCTGGCCGTGGGGATGTCGGACCAGAGGGTTGTGTAGTGCGGAGACTGGTGCTCGCGGGACATACGGATGCGTCCGTCGCCCTGGACTCCGAACAGGATGGCGCCACGGCCGAAACTGCCGTTGATGTGGTCTATGGTCTGCGATAGGCTGGCTTCACGCTGTTCCGACTCGGGATTGGCGAAGAGCGAGGGCGTGTGCCCGTTTTCCTGCCCCAGGCGGGTAATCACCACGCCGGCTTTTTTATAGCCGTAGCCCGGCCGGAAAAGTTCCCGGGCTCCGGCCACGGCGGCGCTGACTATGGCCCTGTGCTCTGCCGTGCCGTCCGGAAAACTGCGCAGGCTGGAACCTATTGTCTGCGGTACGCCTTCCTTGAAGCGGTTGGTCAGTGCGAACACAGCCATCTCGAAGGCGAGCGAATGCTGGGCGCGGAGCTTCTCCACGGCCCCTTCGGCGAAATTCGCCACCTGCTCGCTCAGCACTGTCGGGTCCGTGATTTCCTTCGCGAAGCTCCGGGACACGCAGATGCTCTGCCGCGGCTCAACCATATCTTCGAACTCTATGCACGGTATGCCTTGAAGCTCTTTCCAAGTGCGTAGCCCCGGCAGGGCAAAACGCTTGCGCACAGCCACTTCCGGCAGCCTCGTGAAATCCCAGGCGCTCCTGATTCCGGCCGCCTCGAGTTTGCGGGCGCTCCTCCTGCCTATGCCCCATACGTCGGCGGCGGGGAAGCGCTTCAATACCTTTTCAATATCCTCCGGCCGGTGCATATAGCAGCCTCCGCGCAGTTTGGGATACTGCTTGCATAGCTTCGATGCTATCTTGGCAAGGGTCTTCGTAGGTGCGATGCCCACGGACACGGGAATGGCGGTACGGCGCCGGCACTCCGAGGAAATCTCCTTGGCGAGAGCATCCGGGTCGGGAATCTGTATCCCGCGCAGGTCCAGGAAAGCTTCGTCTATGGAATACTGCTCCACTGCGGGAGAGTAGCGGCGCAGCACTTCCTGCACCCTCCTGGACATATCGCCGTAGAGCGCGAAATTGGAGCTGAACACGGCCACGCCGTGCTTTTCCACGAGTTCGCGGATCTGGAACAAGGGCGCGCCCATCTTGATGCCGAGCGCCTTAGCTTCGTTGGAGCGGGACACCGCACAGCCGTCGTTGTTGGACAGCACGATGACGGGCCGCCCGTTCAGTTCGGGGCGGAAGACCCTCTCGCAGGATACGAAGAAATTGTTGCAGTCGGCGAGCGCGAACATCCTCTATGCCTTCTTGATTATATAGGTGACCACGCCCCAGATGAGAAAGTCGTCGTCGGGGCCCACGGGAATGGGCTTGTAGCGCGTGTTGTGTACGTTGCAGGGGAGCAGGGTGGCTCCGCCTTCGCGCAGGCTGACCTTCTTGACCGTGTACTCTCCGTCGATATAGCAGACTGCCTTGCAACCGTCGTATGGAGCGACGGCCCTGTCTACGATGATTATGTCTCCCTCGTCCATATCGGCATCCACCATCGACACGCCGTCAATGCGGAAAAAGAAGGTGGAGTCGCGGTGACGCACCAGGAGGCGGGACAAGTCCAGCTTCTCCCGCACGTCTTCCGCCGGCGAGGGGAATCCGGCCTTGACCGAACCCATTATGACAGACTCGATTGGAGCGCCGGCTTCTATTTTTTGGGGTTCCATTCTCTTTGTTTGCTTGCTTGGAATGCAAAAATACGAATTTTGTTTATATTTGCGTCCGTTATGTTAGTAGATAAGAAATCCTGGCTTGCAGTCAGCCCTTTGTTGGTTTTTCTCGTGGTGTACCTGCTCTTGTCCGTCCTGGCGGGGGATTTCTATAAGGTGCCTGTCACGGCGGCTTTTCTCGTGGCTTCTGCTTATGCCATCCTGATAACCCATTCGTCCGAAGACGGCGGTTCGCGCCTGGATATGGACGGGCGTATAGCAATCTTCTCGCGCGGCGCGGGCGACGGCAACGTGCTGCTGATGATATGGATTTTCGTGCTGGCCGGAGCGTTTGCGGCGACAGCCAAGGAAATCGGCGCCATCGACGCCACCGTGGCGATGACGCTGAAGATTCTGCCCGCCCGTTTCCTGTATGCGGGGCTCTTTCTTGCCGCCTGCTTCATATCGATGGCCATCGGCACCAGCGTGGGCACGATTGTAGCCCTTGTACCGGTAGCTACGGGGCTTGCTCAGGAAGTGGGGGCCGGAGTGCCTCTGGTGACCGCAATCGTGGTCGGAGGGGCGTTTTTCGGCGACAATCTTTCCTTTATTTCCGACACCACCGTGGCCGCCACCCGCAGCCAGGGCGTCGAGATGCGCGATAAGTTCCGGGCCAACATACGCATTGCGGCTCCTGCGGCCATCGTGGTCGCGCTGCTGTATCTCTGGATCGGCAGGGGAGTCGGGCCGGTCCTCACCGACGTGCCTGTGGACTGGGTGAAAATCATCCCTTACCTGCTTGTCATCGGTCTTGCGCTTGCCGGTCTCAACGTGGTTGCCGTGCTTGCGCTCGGAATACTTGCGTGCGGCATCATCGGAATCTGCTGCGGCAATTTCGGATTCGTCGGCTGGATGGCTTCCGCAGGCAGCGGCATCGCGGGTATGGGAGAACTGATCATCGTGACGCTGCTGGCGGGCGGTATGCTCGGGCTGGTGCGCTACAACGGCGGTATGGATTTCATAATCAGGAATCTGACGCGCCGTATCTCAGGGCCGCGCGGGGCGTCTCTCAGCATAGCCGGGCTGGTGTGCCTCGTCAATCTGTGCACTGCCAACAATACCATAGCCATCATCACGGCAGGGCCTCTGGCCAAGGACATAGCCGACAAATACAAGCTCGACCCCAGCCGTACGGCAAGCATACTTGACACCTTCTCCTGCCTCGTGCAGGGGCTGATTCCGTACGGAGCGCAAATGCTTATGGCGTCGGGCCTTGCCGGCGTCTCGGCGGCCGCTATAATCGGCCATCTCTATTATCCTTTTGCGCTGGGACTCTTCTCCCTTGCCGCTATATTCCTGCGTCGCTATTAGAAGAAAAAGAAGCAGAATGCCGCCCACTCGCGCTTGACGCCGCTGGCGTGGCCGATGGTGCGGTACGAGCCGTCCTGCACCGTGCCGTCGGACTTGACGTAGCCGATGGTGCGGTAGGAGCCGTCCTGCACCGTGCCGTCGGACTTGATGTGGCCGATGGTGCGGTAGGAACTGTCCTGGATGGTGCCGTCGGACTTGATGTGACCGATGGTGCGGTAGGAGCCGTCCTGTACGGTGCCGTCGGACTTGATGTGGCCGATGGTGCGGTAGGAGCTGTCCTGGATGGTACCGTCGGATTTGACATAACCGACGGTGGCGTAGTTGGAGCCGGAGAGTCTCTGGGCTAAGGCGTCAGTAAATAATTATATTTGAAAAACTGTTACGTATGGACCAGCCGAAACTCGAACGGATGTTGCGCCTGATGAAGTATCTGTCGGCCAACGTGAATTATACGATACCCCAGCTCGGCAGGCGTCTGGAAATGTCGCCCCGTACGGTGTATCGTTACATAGATACCTTCAAGAGTGCAGGTTTCGCCGTGACCAAGCTGCGCGGAGACGTGTATAAGCTCGTGCAGATGCCTTCGCAGACCGTTGACCTGGACAAGCTGATTTACTTCTCGGAAGAAGAGGCGTATCTTGTCAATTCGCTTATAGACCAGCTGGTTCCGACCAACAGCCTGAAGTCCGGCTTGAAGGAGAAGCTTTCCGCCATCTACCGTTCCACCAGCATCGCTGATTTCGTGGGAGAAAGGAGCAATGCAGCGCACGTGGAAGCCCTTGGCAAGGCTGCCCAGGACAAGCTGCAGGCGGCGCTGCGGGGCTACGAATCCGGCAGCTCGCATACCATAAGGGACCGCTTCGTAGAGCCTTTCGGATTCACGTCCGACTATGCCGACGTATGGGCTTTCGACCTGGAGGACGGCCGCAACAAGACTTTCAAGATTTCCCGCATAGGCTCGGTGGAAATCCTCGAGTCGCCCTGGACGAGGGAGGCGGAGCACCACCGTTCCGGGATGGACGTGTTCAGGATGACAGGTGAAGAACCGATTCATATAGTGCTGCGTCTCAGCTTGATGGCCAAGAACTTACTGGAAGAGGAGTATCCGCTTTCGCGGCGCTGCACCCGCAAGGACGGTGACAGCTGGATACTTGAGACGGATATCTACCAGCTCCAGGGCGCGACGCGCTTCATTTCGGGCCTTATGGGAGAAATCGAAATACTCGAAGGGGACGCGCTGAAGGCGCATCTTGAAGAATACGGACAAAAATACTTCGGCAAATGAAAAGACTGCTTATTCTGATTCTCAGCGTCCTGTCGCTTGTCTCCTGCGGACATAAGGTCCCGGAGTCCCTTGCTAAGGTAAGTCCCGAAGAGGCTGGAATGAATTCCGGGCGGCTTTCAAAGGTAGATTCCGTGATTTTGAAGGGCATCTCCGACGGTATGATGCCGGGAGCCGTGCTATGCGTGGTGCGGGGTGACATAATCGCATACCTGAAGGCATACGGATGCCGGCAGGTTGTCCCGGACATTGAAGAAATGACCACGGACACGGTCTTTGACCTTGCCTCGCTCTCTAAATGCGTAGGCACGACCC
Organism: uncultured Bacteroidales bacterium; assembly: GCA_900318565.1. Taxonomy (GTDB): domain Bacteria; phylum Bacteroidota; class Bacteroidia; order Bacteroidales; family UBA932; genus Cryptobacteroides. The sequence goes on along the minus strand of ONLD01000064.1, from coordinate 7,829 downwards.
TCTGCGTGATGCGCTTGATTGAGCAGGGACGCATATCCCTTGACGACAAGGTCCTCAAATACATTCCGGATTTTGCTCCCTGGAAAGATCCTTACACGGGTGAGAGCGTCGACATAACGGTACGCGACCTGCTGACACACGCCTCCGGGCTCGCCCCCTATCTCGGGGTGCAGGCTGTCGCCGAGCGTTACGGCGAGCCCTGCCCTGATTCCACGATGCTATATATAGCAAAAGAGGCCCGCCGCAACTTCCGCCCGGGCACGGATTTTATGTACAGCTGCCTAAATTTCGTCACGCTCCAGAATATCGTGCAAAAAATAACCGGGGAGCGGCTCTGCGACTACGCGCAAAGGGAAGTGTTTGACAGATTGGGACTGAAACAAACTTGTTATAGCCCTGCGGAGACCCGTCCTGAGCTGCTTGGACGCATCGCGCCGACCACTGTGCAGGAAGACGGGCTGCCTCTGAGGGGCGTCGTGCACGATCCGCTGGCCCGCCGGCTGAACGGGGGCAATTCAGGCAACGCCGGCGTCTTTTCCACGGCTGAAGACCTGGCCGTAATCGCCGCCGCAATCTTCGGCGAAGGGGAAGTGGGCGGAGTGCGGCTGCTGCGTCCCGAGACCATCCGCCAGATGTGCGCCGTGCCCGCCGGCAATGCTCCCGAAGTGGGCCGCGCCCTGGGCTGGGACATCTCCAGCAGCCATTCCCATTTTAAAGGCTCTCTGATGAGCCCGACCCGTACGCTCAATCATACCGGCTATACCGGCACCTCTATGGTCCTTGACCTGGATTCACGTACCGGCGTAATACTTCTTGCGAACCGCTGCCATCCGACAGACGACGGTTCGCTGCGGGAAGTGCGGACCGCCGTCTCGGATATCGTGGCCGGAGCCGTTATTCGGAAATGATATGGATGTCGCGCTGGGGGAACGGTATGGATATTCCCGCGTTGTTCAGCGCCTCGTAGATGACTTCTTTCGCCCTGTCCACGTAACCTATGCGCTCGGCTACGAGCACATACTGCTTGACGGCAAGGTTGACTGAACTGTCGCCGAAACTGTCGAACACCACGTAGATGCCCTTCTTGGGATCGACGACCTCGCGCCCGTAATTGTCTTTGGTACACATCACCTGCAGGGCCTCCACGAGTACCTTGCGCACCTCCTCGACGTTCTGGCCGTAATTGACGCCCACGATTATCTTGACGAATTCGTAGGAGTTGTTGTTGGTCAGATTGCTGAAGTTCTTATTGAAGAGAGTCGCGTTAAGGAACGACATTACAGCATTATCCATAGTCTCAATCTGCGTGCTCTGGTAGCTGATGTTGGTCACTCGTCCGCGCACGCCGTCGCATTCGATCCAGTCGCCTACCTTGAGCCGTCCGGACATAAGCTGTATGCCGTAGATGAAGTTGTTGATGACGTCCTTGAGGGCGATACCGATACCGGCGGAGAGGCCTCCGGCGATGACTGTGAGCGAAGTTGTAGGTATCTTCAGCATCACGATAATCGTGACTACATAGCAGGCCCAGACAAGGATGCTGATGAGGCTCTTGCCGAGGGAGAAGTTGATTTCGTCTTTGCGTACGGTCTTGCGTCCGGTGCGCTTGAGGTGCGCGGAGTAGCGTACGCTCTGGTACAGGGCGTACAGGGCGTAGTTGATGTAGCGGAACACGAAGAACAGCCCGATGCCCACGATGATGCTGTGGAAGGACATACGGAATGCAGGCGCTCCGTCTTCGCCGGTCATCTTGATGAAATCGTTGAAGTAGATTTTCTCGAAGAGATCGGAGAATCCGAACACCTCAAGGGCGAACTTGATGCAGAACGGCAGCACGAACAGGGTAAGGACCGGGATGACCACGGTCTTCACGAGGTCGTATAACCAGGTGGCTCCGAAAAGGAGATTGTCCCTTTCTGCGGCGCTGACGAAGGTCAGGTTCTTCTTGTACCGGTCAATCCTTGCCGAAAGGTGCTTCTCCTTGAACTGCTCCAGCAGGTGGTAGATGGTGATGAGCGTCAGCATTGCCGCCATAAGGAAGAACCAGCCCACCATAATGATGAGAGCCACGAAAATGTAGCCGGCGAAACTTACAGCCGTAGCCACGCCGAGCACGAGCAGCGTCAGCCATCCCAGGCTGCGGTCGATGACGTTCGCGCGGGCGCCGTGCCTGATGCAGACCGCCAGCTGCCAGATGAAGAATATGAGAAGCAGGGGGGTAAAGAACACATTCATCACCGCGTTGGGCATAAATACCACGCGCATACCGATGACCGCGAGAGCCGTTATCATAAGCGGCAGGTAGAGCCTGATTCCGCTGCGCAGGGCTTCGGGCTTAAGGCGTATCAGCAGCGCCGCTACGGTGGCGCCGAGGAGCCAGAGGTAGGTGGCAATCAGGTACGACGCGGAAGTGATGAAGTTGGAACCGTGCTCCTGGACCATAATCAGAATTCCGTTGATTATTATGGAAATCAGGAATATGAAGCTCAGGTGCTGTTCCTTGGAGACCTTCTTGCCTACAGGCTTGACGAAACGCACGAAGAGCTTGAACAGAAGGGCTACGATGAGCGTGATGGCCAGGAGGGCTACAAACTCCATCAGCAGCAAGCCTACGAGGATGGGCCCGCGTCTGGGACTCGTGAAACCGAATCCTCCGGTGCTGTTGTCCTTGAGATGGCCGAAGTTATACCTTTCCCTGATTTCACCTGCCGCTCTTGACCAGTAGCGTCCGAAATTGCGGAATACCCTGTAGTAAGGAGCCTGACCTTGTTTGAAAATTCGGTCCTGGAGCTGGGCGTAGCGCTTTGTGGAATAGTCGTAAGACTCTTTCAGGCGGAGGTAGGAATGCTGATAGTGCGTGCTGTCGGAAATGACGCGGGTCTTGTTCTGGGCGCACAGTTTCAGCAGTTCGGCGGCGTAGAATATGCAGGAATCCCTGTCAACTTCTTCCTCTTCAGAGAGAATGAACGGGCGCTTTCCCTTCGAGAGCGAGTCTGCGGCCATCCTTTCGGCGATGGCCTTGCGTATGCGGTCGAGTTCTTTCCGGTTGCGTATCGGAGGGAACATCGGAGACATACGGTCGAGGGTGTCGTTGTGGTATGCGAGCGAGTCGGGAATCAGTTTGATCTTTCCCAGTTCAGGAGGGAGGCGGCGAAGCGACTCGACAAGCCTGGCGTAGCGGTCAATGTCCCAGTCCAGGCTGGATACGATCTGGTCGTATGGAAGACGGCGGGACGTGAATTCCTCATATTCTTTTGTCACTGATTCCAGGGCATAGGAAAGGTCGAAGGTGTAGTCCTGCTTCTGGGAGTACAGGACGATTGCCAACTCGTTGGTTTTCTTCATCGTGGCAATCATTTCCCGTCGCTGGTTCTTATACTGTTCGGCGAAAGCTTTATCTGCTGCCGTGCGCTTCCTGTAGTCCTTCCTAAGTTCGGTGCGCAGGGATTTGAGCGTCTCTGAGAGCTCGTGCTCGTTCTGCTCTGCGGAAACTTGCAGCGGCAGAAGCATCAGCACTAAAAGTGCATAATATTTGACTCTTTTTAACATACCAACAAATATATTTGATTTTGAGATAATAAGCAATTTTTTTATTTTTGTGACTTAGGTTTTAAGCCAGATGAAGCGTTCATACTTTTTTACAACTATCCTTTTGTCGGCGCTGGTGACTTGCGGCTGTTCGAAGCAAGTCGGTCACGCTCCCGAAATTAATTCTGTATCAGATATTTCCGGCCATAGGGTCGCAGTGGTGACAGGCACCTGCTACGAATTGCAGATGTCGAAGCGGGACGATATCAAGCTCACCCGTTTCAACAGCGAATCCGACCAGGCCCAGGCCCTCGTGCTCGGACAGGCCGACGTGGCCGTCAACGATGAAGTGACATTCAACGCCAAGATGATGAAAGACCTGGGATTCAAAATGGCCTTCAAGGGCGATGAGAGCTACCCGGCGGCGTTCGGCTTCAGGAAGTCTGAGACGGAGTTGCTCGGCAGTTTCAATCAGTTCCTTGCCGAGGTCAAGGCAAACGGCACCCTGGACAGCCTCGAGGGCGTCTGGCTGAAAGGCGACGGCAAGTATCCCGACCCGCTTAGGATTTACCCCAACAAAGGGACTGGAGAACCGATACGCATAGGCACCGCCGGGGCCACGGCGCCTATATCATTCCGTATCCAGGAAGATTGGTTCGGCATCGAGAGCGAACTGATGTACTTGTTCGGCGAGTGGATGGGGCGCCCCGTTAAATTGATGTCCTACGCGCCCACATCCGTGATGATGAGCCTGCAGACCGGCGATATCGACATTATGATGGGCTGCGTCTTCGTGACTGAGGAGCGCAAGGAAGTTTTCAACTTCAGCGATGTGTACCACTACTACCATCCGGCGTATTTCGTGAAAGATATGGATGCCAATGCCGGAGGGGGCCTCTGGGAGAGCATCAAGAGGGGAGTGCGCCGCAACCTCATAGAAGAAGGACGCTGGCGCTTCATCACCGACGGCTTGTGGGAGACCGTGAAAATCACTCTGCTGTCCATACTGTTCGGCTCCCTGCTCGGAATGGGACTGTGCGCAATGGCCCGCAGCCGCAGGCGCGCCCTCCGCAAGACGGCGTCTCTGTACAATGACTTTATGCAGGGCATCCCTATGCTGGTGCTGCTGCTGATTATGTTCTATGTGGTGTTTGCCGGGACTTCGCTCAGTTCGAGTTTCGTGGCCATTGTCGCGTTTGCCCTGAATTTTGCCGCAGGTGCCGGCGGGGTGTTCCGCAACGCTCTCGATTCAGTGCCGCGCGGCCAGACGGAAGCCGGCCTTGCCCTCGGGTTCACGCGCCTGCAGACCTTCTTCGGCATCGTACTGCCGCAGGCCGTGAAGCTTGGCCTGCCTATGTACAAGGGACAGTGCGTGTCTCTGCTGAAAGGCACTTCCATCGTGGGCTACATCGCAGTGCACGATTTGACACGGGCCAGCGACCTTATCCGCAGCCGCACGTTCGATGCCTTCCTGCCGCTGCTGGTGGTGACGGTAATCTATTTCCTGCTGGCCGCGCTGATCGGCCTGATTCTCAATCTCATTTTCAATAAATCCCGTGCGATATGATCTCGGTTCGTCATTTAAGCAAGTCATATATTAATCCGGACGGTTCCAAGTTCCAGGTACTTAAGGATGTTAACTGTGAGATAGGGCCCGGCGAGGTGATCAGCATAATAGGTCCTTCAGGGACCGGCAAGAGCACCTTCCTGCGTATGCTCAACCTGCTGGAGCACCCATCCGGCGGCGAAATATGGGTGGACGGGGAGAATATCCTCCGCAAAGGATATCCTATCCACAAGCTTCGCCGGAAGATGGGTATGGTGTTCCAGAGTTTCAACCTCTTCGAGCATATGAGCGTGCTGGACAATGTGACCTATGCCCCTTGCAAGCTGCTGGGAATGAGCAGGGAAGAGGCGGAAAATGAGGCTATGGCCCTGCTGCGCAAGGTGGGTATGGCCGAGAAGGCCGGAGTCTCGCCCTCGACTTTGTCCGGCGGCCAGAAGCAGAGGGTGGCGATTGCGCGCTGCCTTGCGATGAAACCGGAAGTGGTACTCTTCGACGAGCCGACCTCGGCGCTCGACCCGACTATGGTAGGGGAGGTGCTAAGCGTTATGAAGCAGCTTGCGCGCGAGAGCGGCATCACGATGCTGATTGTGACGCACGAAATGAAGTTCGCCCGCGACGTGAGCACGCGCATATTCTTTATGAATGAGGGACTTATCTATGAAGACGGGGCCCCGTCGCAGATATTCGAATCCCCCGTCCACAGCGCTACTAAAGCCTTCGTGCAACGCATCCAGAAGCTTGTTTTCGATATCACGAGCGCCGATTTCGACTTCTATGATATGCAGTCGCAGATGGCGCAGTTCTGCGTGAAGTACGATATTGCCGGCAAGCGTGACGCCATTGCCCATATCACCGAAGAGATGACGCAGGTGGTGCTCAGGGACTACTGGCCTCTGCACGTGGTGCTGAGCTACAGCGGGCAGAAAGAAGAGACTGCCTTGGCGTTTATGATGGAGGGGCGGGAGACTTCGCCCCTGCAGGACGAGGGGATAGACGACATCTCGCTTATGATGGTGCGGGCTATGAGTAAAGAGATTATTGAGGAGAAGACCGTCAAGGGATTCAGGGTCAAGGTGATATTATGAGCGCTTTCAAGTGGATAGCCGGCTTGTTCGGCTGGGCGGCCTCGGGCCCTATCGGGGCTTTGCTCGGAGTGCTGATAGGGGCGCTGCTCGATTCGCAGATCGACCTCATCAAGCAGGTCACGGGCTCCCCGGACGGCACTCCCGCCGGGCCTTCTCCCTCCAGGGGCTACACCGCCGCCGAACAGCGCAACAGTTTCCTGGTGAGCCTTCTGGTGCTTTCCTCGTCCGTCATCAAGGCGGACGGCAAGACGCACCCTGCCGAGACGGGCTACGTGCTGGACTTCGTGCGCCAGAATTTCGGACAGGCCGCAGTGCAGGACGCGTCCAGGATTCTTGCCGAGCTGGAGGGAAAGAACGTCAATATCTATGAGGTCGGGGCGCAGATAGCCCGGAATATGAATTATTCCCAGCGCCTGCAGCTGTTCCACTACCTTACTCGCATAGCCACGGTGGACGGCGAGTTCAGCCTCCAGGAAAAAGACGTCCTGGAGGCCATTGCGGGAGCGATTCATCTCAATTCCTCCGATGCCGCTTCCGTGATTTCTATGTTCTACAAGGACAGTTCCTCCGCCTACTCAGTGCTGGAGATTTCCCCTTCGGCGACCAACGACGAAGTCAAGAGCGCCTACCGGCGTATGGCGATGAAGAACCACCCCGACAAGGTCGCGACCCTCGGCCCGGAAGTGCAGAAAGCTGCAGCAGAGAAGTTCCGCCAGATTCAGGAAGCCTACGAGACCATAAAGAAGGAGCGCGGGCTGTAGCCTCCTGCCTTATATGCGCTTTCGGCTCCTTCATATAGCCCTGCTCGTCGCTTTGTGTCCTCTCGGCTTGGAAGCGCAGAATGTCCTTAGCCCGTCAAGGATAACCTCCAGGTCAGGAAGGAATACACCGTCCCTTGGCCTCCCCTTAAGGGCTGACGGGACGATGGACGCTGTAATCCGTTATAACGGAGGGCGTTGGGAAGGGGCGGACGCTCCCGATGACCGCCCGCGCTGGGCTATGCTTGAGGTGAAGGATTCTTCTGCCCTTTTCCCTGATGCCTTGACTGCGGTAAAGGACTTTTGCCTCGGCTGGGCGAAGGAAAAGCCGAGGGACGGCATCTTCGTGGTATATGGTCCGGACGGCGGCGGCTGGTTTGTCGCAATCTGCCGGCGAACGCGCTCGAGCCTCGGCTGGAAGTCCATCGCCTTCGTATTCCCCGCCGAGGGGCCCGGGCAGGGGAGAAGCCTGTATGAATACAGCAGGAGCGTCAACTGGCTGGAGCACAGGACGGCCTACGACTTTTTCCCGAGGCTTCCGAAGCATCTTCAGGAAATCATCGAAGAAATGACCGCCTCGGAGCATCTCTGTCCCTTCCAGGAGTTCGACTATGGCGAAACCGACGCCCCCGAATACGAATTCGACAATGATATGGAACTCGACTATCGGGAAATGGGATAGACGCAGGTGCAGCAACTGAAAAAGGGTGGCGCCGACAATGGCAGCCTTGACCATAATCCTGTAAGGTGCTAGATTCTATATATATAGATAGCTGTATTGGACATTCATTTGGGCTCACCGGATAATTTCCGTGTTTACAGATTGAAAGTAAGATGTTGATTTACGCATAGATTCGTGTTAGCCTGAAGAGAAAGAACTTCAAGTCAATA
>ONLD01000036.1 GCA_900318565.1 uncultured Bacteroidales bacterium | reverse complement strand
ATCGAGATATGCAGTTGCCAGGAGGATACCAAAGTCGTCGTTACGCTCGATATGATGAAGCCTTGATTGAACTTCCCTGTTTGCTCCCTCCGAAAGCATATTGGCAAAGAAGGGGAAGAGGTGCGGCGACCGGTACTCTTGCCGGCTTTTCGGAAGCGTGAGGCTGACGGCCGGAGCGGACGGGTCCCGATAATAAGCATCGTCGTATGTGAAAGTATATCCTTTCCCCGGTTCTTCGAGCAGGGTTCCGGCGAGGACGCCGTTTACGTAAACATTACCTTGTCTCATACATCAATCGTCTTGACGGTCAGCTCGAGGCCCAGGGCCTCCAATATTCGGGAAAGGACCTGAATAGTAGGATTCCCCTCCCCCCTTTCAATCTGTGTCAGGGTGTTGATACCTACGTGGGCGGTCTCGGCGAGCCGGGCTTGTGTCAGTCCGAACTCTTTCCGGCGGAGTTTAATGGCAGTCCCTATCTGTTGCATAATTCACAATATAATGTGATTTTAGCGCAAAAATAGTAATTCCGGATTAAGAAAGCAAATAAAATCACAGGATATTGTGATTCATTTATACATATTTATAGGCCGGTCCCCTTTTCTGTGTACTACAATTATATTCTTCGGCAGAATTATTACCTTTGTAGCTTTAGCAAATTATGCGAAAAGAATTTATACAACTGTCGGAAACCTACCGCAAGGCCGGAGACGCCCTGCACGACGCCATCAAGGAATGTATCCTCGGTCAGGACGGATTTATCAGCTGTTCCAACAACAGGTTTGACAAGAAGGATATGTCCGCGCTCGTGTATGACGGGAAGAAGGGATACACCGAATCCTTCCCCATCCGGGCGCTGAGGGTAAACGCCGCTGGAGCCGTGGAAGTCTATATCGGCACTCCGGGTTCTTTCTACACCGACAAGTATCTCAGGGGCAAGGGAAGCGAGGAGCACTGGATGCCTCTGAAAGATTCGAACATTCTTTTCTACCAGACCATCCTTTCAATTGCCGCAGGCATTGATGATTATCTCCCTAAAGACGACGCAAGATGAAAAGAATTCTTACTTCCATAGTTATCTTCCTGAGTATCTGTCTCTCGGGCAGGGCGCAGGTAGTCATTTTAAATGACAATCTGTTCCAAAAGCGCCTCAGCGAAATCAAGGCGTCAGTACTGGACTCCCTCAGCAATGAGCCGGTAGGCTTTGCGTCTGTGTATGTCATACCGTCCAAGGATACCACAATCACCAATTTCACGCTGACGGACGCCAAGGGCGAGGCGAAGCTGGAAGAAGTGCCATTCGGAAGCTATGTTTTCCACGTGGAAATGCTTGGCTACAAGCCGTTTATCAAGGAGCAGTACTTCAGGGAAGCCAGAGTGGATATGGGCACGATACGTCTCAAGCCCGACGAGCAGTTCCTGCAGGCGGCGATAGTGTCCGGAGTGGGTAACCCCATCGTGGTGAAGCAGGACACGGTCGAGTTCAACGCCTCCTCCTTCCGGGTGGGCGCCAACGCGATGCTCAAGGACCTGCTGCAGCGTATGCCGGGTATGGAAATCACGGAAGACGGCAAGGTCAAGTTCAACGGGGAAGAGATCGACAAGCTGACCATCGGCGGCCGCACTTTCTTCTTCAACGACCAGAGCACTGCCCTAAATAACCTCCCGGCCTCGGTGGTGGACAAAATCCGCGTGATTGACAGGGAGTCCGAGCAGACCCGTGCTTCCGGCATCCAGGACGGCAGCCGCGAGAAGGTGCTGGACGTGGCGCTGAAGAAAGAATACGAAAAGGGCTGGTTCGGCAACATAGGCCTGAAGGGCGGCACCACGCTGGGGACGAAAGACGGGGACGATGTGCTGCGGGACAACCGCGGATTGCTGTGGAACGGCAACGCGCTGGTCTCCGCCTATTCTGAAAAGGACCAGCTGACGGTGATTGCCAACGGGCAGAACATCAACGACTCCAACGGCGTCATATTCGTCCTCGTCGATGAAGAAGGGGAGCGAACGTCCGGTAACCAGGGGCTTTCCACGGCCGCTCAGCTGGGCGTGAACGCCAACACTTCCCGCATCAAGGACGTAGAGACCACCGTGAGTGTCAATTACAAGTACACCGATACGGATTCCGGCACCCGCACCGACAGGACGACCTTCCTGGACGACGGGAACCTGTCATCGACGACGGAGAACTACGGAAAATCATACGGACACGGCCTGAACGCCAATGCGGAATTCCAGAAAGAGAAGGGCAAGGTCTGGTTCCACATACGGCCATATTTCCGTTACAATCAATCGGACGCCACAAACAGCAGCAGCTCCGAAACCAGCCGGGAAGGCAGTTTCCTGAACAGTTCCCGCTCCACTACCGGCAACGTGTCATCAATGAAGTACGCCTTCCTGGATTCGGACGTGACCTTCAGGGAACTATGGGGCAAGAAGGACCGCACGATACGCCTGGAACTGGGCGCAGCAGGGACTTTGAACAGCGGAGAACAGACGGAGACTTCACGCCTCACAACTTCGGAAGGAGCGGAAGACCGGCTGATGAGATATGACTCTGACGGCTCTACTTACTGGACGCACGGGGGAATCAGGTATTCCGAGCCCCTCGGCGAAAAATGGACGCTTTCCGCTACGGCGAATCTTACCTGGGAGCGCAGGGACAACATTCGTGACGCATTCGACAAGCTCGGGAAAAACGACTATTATTCCTCCGTCAGCAATTCATCATCCCTGAACCAGGAATACGGCCTGACGGCCCAGTACAAATTCGGGGAAAGGAGCTGGATTACCGTCGGAGGGTCGCTCTCCGGCATACTCACCGAGACCTTCTCCAAAAGTTATGGCATCGAGACGGTTACCGGGAAAGATGAATTGAACTGGTTTGTGACGCCGTCTTTCCGTTTCCAGCACAGCATAGGAAACAACCGGTTCAATGTCTCCGCCTCAGGGTATTCCCAGCGCGCGCCCGTGTCCCGTATGCTTCCGGTTCTGAATATCGCCGATCCGTCCCGCCTGAGTATGGGCAACATATATCTGAAGCCGTATTCACAGACTTGGTTCAGTGCCAGCTGGCGCCGCAGCAACCGGGAGAAGTTCTCCACCCTGATGGTCTATTTGTATGCCCAGGTCAGCGTAAATCCCATTGTGTCAGCATTGTGGTACGACCCTGACGGCATACTGTATTCAGTTCCTGTGAATTCCAGGAAGCCCGGCCTGCAGTCCCAGCTGTCTGTAAACTACACGACGCCCCTGGATGCGGGGAAACTGTGGTCGCTGACAGTCGGCGGCTCGGCCGGATATTACACATCCACCAGTTACCAGACCCGGACGACCCGTCCCGCGCTTGACAAGGACAGCTTCGATTATTCGGAGTTTATCGACGACTTCTGGGGAAATGCCCGGGGAGACCGCTTCTACGGCGGCCTGAGCGGATTCGAGGAAAGCCTGACAGGCACATTCAGCCCCGATGCCGAGCTGACCGTCAAGTACAATCCTGAACGCTGGTCCGTCAGCGCCGGCGCAAGCGCCTCCGGCCGCATCTCCCGCTATTCCCTCAACCCGCAGGCAGACCTGAACATCCTCAGCGCCCGTTTCTTCGGCAGAGGCTCCTATACCACCAAGCACGAATTCGAGTTCATAACCGACCTCGCATATGTGCTCTACAAAGGATATTCGGCCGGATACGGCCAGCCCGAGTGGCAGTGGAATGCCGAGATTTCCAAGAACATCGGCGCATTCAATCTGAGCGTCAAGGTCCACGACATCCTGAACCAGACACGGAGTCTGTCCCATAGCGTCACCGCCAACTATGAAGAGGACAGCTACCGCCTCGTTATGGGCCGCCACATCCTGTTCGGGGTCAAATGGAACTTCGGCAAGATGAACGCCGCCCACAGCCAGCGCGCCCAGAACGCCGCCTGGAATATGGTATTCTAAGGGCACGAAAAAACCGGCCTCGGAAGAAGCCGGTCGGTGGTTGAGATAGAAGGATTCGAACCCTCACTGACAGAGCCAGAATCTGTAGTGCTACCATTACACCATATCTCAGTGTTTGGGACTGCAAATGTACAACTCTTTTGCTAAAATGCAAAATAATTTTTCAAGAACTTTGCCGTCCCGCTTTATCTTGACTCCACAAGTGCCACTGCCCATACCTCACAGCCCTCTCCCCTGCCCACGAATCCGAGGCGCTCGGTGGTGGTGGCCTTGACGCTGACGGCATCGGCCGCCACCCCCATCACTTCCGCAAGGCATTCCCGCATCGCCGGCACGAGCCACGCAATCTTGGGAGCCTGGAGGGCAATTGTGATGTCGGCATTGACGATGTCCCAGCCCTTGGAGCGGACAAGTTCCACTACCCTGCGGAGCAGAATCTTGCTGTCAATCCCCTTGAACTCGTCGGAAGTGTCGGGAAAGAGGTGTCCGATGTCGCCCAGGGCAAGAGCCCCGAGAAGGGCGTCGCACAGGGCGTGGATAGCCACATCCCCGTCGGAATGCGCCACGAAGCCCACGGACGAGGGCACCTTCACTCCGCAGAGCCACATATCGAGGCCCTCGCGGAGCTGATGCACATCGTATCCCTGTCCTACCCGGATCATACTACACGATACCGGAGAAGCCCAGGAAAGCCATAGCCATAATGCCCACGGTGATGAAGGCGATAGGCAGGCCCTTGAAAGACTCGGGCACATCGCTCTGCGCCATCTGCTCACGCATACCGGCAAAGAGCACCATTGCAAGGCCGTAGCCAAGGGAAGTGGCAAGGGCATAGACTGTCGCCTCGCCGAGGTTCAGCATATGGGCCGCCCCGCCGCCGAAGGTAAACTGCTTGGTAACCACATTGATAGCTACGCCGAGCACGGCGCAGTTGGTGGTAATCAGAGGCAGGAAGATTCCCAAAGCCTGATACAGCGAAGGGCTGATTTTCTTCAGCACGATCTCCACGATCTGGACCAGGGCCGCAATCACGAGGATAAAGGCGATGGTCTGCAGGAAAGTGAGGCCGAGAGGCACCAGGAAGAACTTATTGATAAGATAAGTGACCACGGTAGCGAGCGTAATGACGAAGCACACTGCTCCGGACATACCGGTGGCGGTGGAGAGCTTGCTCGACACTCCCATAAACGGGCACACGCCCAGGAACTGCGCCAACACTATGTTGTTGACGAAAATCGCAGAGACGATTATAAGTAGATATTCCGCCATAACTATCTCTTTGCCAATTTGTTAAACAATACCATAAGATATCCCAGCACGAGGAATGCTCCGGGAGCCATAACGAAGGCCAGCACACCGTCGCCGGTGATGAACTTCCAGCCGAAAATCGAGCCGCTGCCGAGAATCTCGCGCACGATGCCGATGACGGTCAGGGATGCCGTGAAGCCGAGTCCTATACCTATGCCGTCGAGGGCGGAATCGCCGACCGAATTCTTGCAGGCAAAAGCCTCGGCGCGTCCGAGCACGATACAGTTCACCACAATCAGCGGGATAAAGAGACCGAGGGTCTCATATACGTCCGGCACGTAGGCCTGCATCAGGAGCTGGAGCACCGTCACGAAGGTGGCGATGACTACGATATACACCGGAATGTGCACTTTGTCGGGCACCACCGGGGCAATCAGCGAAATCACTATATTGCTGAGAATGAGCACGAACATCGTCGCCAGTCCCATCTCAAGACCATTCATAGCGGAAGTCGTGGTGGCGAGCGTCGGACACATACCGAGCACCAGCACGAATGTAGGGTTCTCCTTGAGAAATCCCTTGGTAATCAATCCGATCTTACTCATTTTCCGTCAATTTCTTAAAGACAACATAAGCCTGGGAGATGGCAGCGGAATAAGCGCGGGAAGTAATAGTGGAGGCAGTGATGGCATCCACTTCCCCGCCGTCCTTGCGCACGGAAAGAGACTTCTGCGCCGGGTCCCATCCCTTGAACTGGTCGATGAAATGGGTGTCGGAGGTGCACTTGGCGCCAAGACCGGGGGTCTCGCTATGGGAGAGCACCACGGTGTTGCACACAAGGCCGTCCTCGCCGATGCCCACCATAAGGGTAAGCGGCCCGCCGAAGCCGACCACCGTGGAAATCACGGCATAACCGGCACCGGGAGCGCGATAGTAAGTATAATCGACGCCGTCCACGCTGACGCTTTCCTTCGAGGGCTGTCCCTCGAAAGCGGGAAGCACGCGGGCGATGGAAGCCGTAGTCTTGGCATCCTCCGCCGCCTTGATGGGAGCGGCGGTCACTGCATACACGCAGCCGAGCACCGCGGAGCACACGAGGCACACCAGGGTGAGGCTGAGCACCATATTCTTAAGATTCGAAACAGCTGCCATAATCTAAGCCCTCCCGTACTTTTTCTGGTGGAACGCCCTGTTGATGAGCGGCACGAAACAGTTCATAATAAGAATAGCGAACGACATACCTTCGGGATACGAGCCGAAGTAGCGTATCATCATCACGATGACGCCGATGCCGATGCCGTAGATGACGCCGCCCCAGTTGCTCATAGGCGAGGTCACGTAGTCGGTGGCCATAAAGCAGGCTCCGAGCAGCACGCCGCCGGTGATGAGGTTGAAGTTGACGCCCGTGAAATGGGCGGGGTCGATGCCGTGGAACACGGCCGCGATGGCGGCGATGGTGGCGAGGATGCTGATGGTAATCCAGGGTTTCACCACCTTGCGCACAAGCAGGTAACAGAAGCCGAGCAGCAGCGCCAGGGCCGAAATCTCACCGGCGCTTCCGCCGATGTCGCGCACCACCATTTCAGCGCTCAGGCCGTTTTGGGCCAGGATTTCCGGAATGGTGTTGCCGGACTTGAGACCTTCCTTGATGAGGCCAAGAGGGGTAGCTCCGGACACGGCGTCAGCATAGCGGATGAAGCCGTTGGGAAGCGTCCAGTTGGTCATCTGCACGGGGAAGGAAATCAGCAGGAACACGCGGGCGGTGATGGCCGGGTTGAACAGGTTCTGTCCGAGGCCGCCGAACGACATTTTCGCGACTCCGATGGCCACCACGGCTCCGATGAGCGCCATCCACCAGGGGGAGGTGGAAGGGAGATTCATAGCGAGCAGCAGGCCTGTCACCAAGGCGGAAGTGCCGCTGAACAGCTCGGGGCGCTTCATAAGGTAGCGGGCAATCAGGTACTCGAGACCGACGCAACCCACGCAGCTGACGGCCAGCAGGAGAATCTCCGACCAGCCGTAGAACAATATCGAAACGACGACCGCAGGCAGCAGGGCGATGACCACGTCCATCATAATGGAATCCGTGGACGCCTTTGCGTGC
The DNA here is from genome assembly GCA_900318565.1 of uncultured Bacteroidales bacterium. Taxonomy (GTDB): domain Bacteria; phylum Bacteroidota; class Bacteroidia; order Bacteroidales; family UBA932; genus Cryptobacteroides. The sequence continues at coordinate 10,684 of ONLD01000036.1, read as the reverse complement.
AGATGCGGCGAGGGTGATACTAACACTTTGTCCATAATATTACTTTTTGGCGTTTCTGGCCCTGATGATGCCCATCACCTGGGCCTTGGCCATACGGATGTTGTCAAGCAAAGGAATTCGGGCGGGACAGCTGTACTGGCAGCAGCCGCACTCTATGCAGTCCTGGGCGGCATTCTGTTCCAGCGCGGCGGCGTCGCCGGCCTTGTAGAGCTTCTTCAGCAGGAACGGCTCCAGGCCCATAGGGCAGGCGTCGGCGCAGCGTCCGCAGCGGATGCAAGGGCTCTCGGCCCCGCGGCGGGTGCTCTCTCCAAGATAAAGGATGGAAGAAGAGCCTTTCACGGTGGCGGCGTCGAAATTGGCTATGGCCTTGCCCATCATAGGGCCGCCGCTCACTATCTTCACGGCTCCCTCGGGCACGCCTCCGGCCTGGGCGGCAATCCAGGAAAGCGGCATACCGATGCGGAAGAGGTAGTTGTGCATCGAGCCTGCAGGCAGGCAGTCGCCCGTCACGGTCAGCACGTTGGTCACCAACGGCTTGTTCTTCTGCACAGCCTCATAGACGGCAAGGGAGGTGGCGACATTCTGCACCACGGCGCCCACGTCGATGGGGAGGCCTCCGGAACGCACCTGGCGGTGCATCACGGCGTCGATGAGCTGCTTCTCACCGCCCTGCGGGTAACGCTTCTTGAGGGTCTCCACGCGGATTCCGGGATAGCCGAGGCGCCCGACGCTCGCACGCACGGCCTCAATCGCCTCCGGCTTGTTTTCCTCGATGCCGATGACGCAGGGGCAGCCTCCGAGCACCTTCTGCATAATGGCGGCGCCGACCACGATTTCGTCGGTGCGCTCGAGCAGGATGCGGAAGTCGCTGGTCAGGAAGGGCTCGCACTCCGCGCCGTTGAGAATCAGGCAGTCGGCCTTCTTGCCGGGCGGCGGGTTAAGCTTCACGTGGGTGGGGAAGGTGGCGCCGCCGAGGCCCACGACACCGCACATCTTGATGCGGTCGAGGATGAAGTCGCGGTCTTCGGGGATGGCGGTCACCAGCTCCGGCGAAAGGTCTATGCCTTCGGCCCACTCGTCGCCCTGCACCTCGATTTCGACGTGCATACAGTTGAAGCCGGCAAGGTCGGGACGCGGCGCTATGCTGCGTACCACTCCGCTGACCGGAGAATGCACGTAGGCGGAGATGAATCCGCCCGGCTCGGCGATTATCTGCCCGGCCTTGACGGAATCGCCCACCGCGACGATGGGTTTGGCCTGGGCGCCGAGGTGCTGGAACATAGACACATACACCTTCTCGGGAAGGGGCAGGGTCTCAATCTTGCAGTCACGCGCAAGTTTGCTGTCGGCAGGATGGATACCGCCGATGGAGAATGTCAGTTTAGCCATTGCTTTCCTCCTTTTTTACTTCCGTGGCGGCTGCAGCGGCTTTCGCGGCTTCGGCCTCTTTGGCTTTACGCTCTGCGATGCGGGCCTTCACGGCCTCCTTGTCGAGGGGCTTGGGGAAGCCTGTGCCGTGGATCGCCCCGGTCGGGCACACAGCCTCGCACTCGCGGCAGAGCTTACATTTCTCGAAATCGATATAGGCGACATTGTCAGTGACGGTGATGGCGCCGTGACGGCAGGTCTTCGCGCACAGAGAGCAGCCTATGCAGGCGGCGGCGCAGGCCTTGCGGGCGGCAGGGCCCTTGTCCTTGTTGACGCAGGAGACGTACTCACGCATACCGCGGGGGCCCTTGGCCCTGAGTTCGATAATGCGCTTGGGACAGGCCGCCACGCACTTGCCGCAGGCCGTACACTTGCTCTCGTCCACTACGGGAAGCCCGGTCGCGGAATCCATAGAGAGGGCGCCGAACTGGCAGGCTGCCACGCAGTCGCCGCATCCAAGGCATCCGTACAGGCACATTGTATCGCCGCTGTACAGAGAAGCCTTGACTTTGCAGGACAAGGCGCCGTCATACTGGTTGGTCCTCGGCCTGTTGGCGCAGGTGCCGTTGCAGCGCACCACTGCCACCATAGGCGCCGCTTCCTTGATTTCACAACCAAGTATCGCAGCTACCTTCTTCATCACTTCATTGCCTCCTACGGGGCAATAATTCGCATCGAGGTTGCCGGCCTTGACGGCGGAGTCCGCGAAAGCGCGGCATCCCGCAAAGCCGCAGCCGCCGCAATTTGCGCCCGGCAGGGTCTTCTCGATTTCGTCTATCCTCGGATCCTCCTCGACCTTGAACTTCCTGGCCACCCAGAAGAGCACCAGCGACAGCACAAGTCCCAGGACCGTGAGAATAGCGATAGTCCAGATAATAGAATTGGTCATTTCAAGTAAAAAGTATATTCTTTGCTTAGTTTATTGCGGAACAGGAAAATCACGAAATAGCACACGGCCACGGCACCGATGGCTCCGAGCCCCGACCAAAGCTCGCCGACGCCCAGGGCGCCGAGCAGCATCAGGGCCACGAAAAGCACCACCAGCGGCATTCCGTAGGCGATAAACACGGCCTTGTAGCCCATAGCCTTCTTGAGCACCACCTCCACCTCGTCGCCCACGGCCCTGGGATGCCAGGCGTCCGTACGCACTTCTATCTGCTTGATCTGCTGCTCGCCAAGGCCGCACAGGCCCTTGGCGTGACAGGAGGCGCAGGCCGCTTCGGAGACGATTTCAATGGTGGTTATCTCCGGGTCTATGGCGACAATGCGCCCTTTGTGGGTAATCTGTTCCATCAGAATTCGGGGTTGGGCCCGAAGTCGCCGTAGGAGGCGCCTTCAAACGGGGCGTCTTCATTGATTGCGGACGGCACGGCACGGGCGGCAAGGCTGTCCAGTGCATCCTCCATTTCCATAAAGCGAATCTGCTCGCTCTTGAATATCATATCGATATCGCGCGTCTCGCCGTTACGGTGCTTCGCGATGATGATCTGCGTCTTTTCGCGGTCCTCCAGGTTTTCGCTCAGTCCCACGTAGTCGGGCCTGTGGATGAAAATCACCATATCCGCATCCTGCTCGATGGAGCCGGACTCGCGAAGGTCGCTCAACAGGGGCTTGCCGCTGCTGCCGGCACGGGTGACGGCCTGGCGGGACAGCTGGGACAATGCAATGATAGGGATGTTGAGTTCCTTTGCGGTCGCCTTGAGAGTACGGGAGATTGCGGCTACTTCCTGCTCGCGCATAGCCTTGAGTTCGGGCGGGCCCTGCATCAGCTGCAGGTAGTCCACGACGATGAGGCGTACGCCTTTGTTCTTGACGAGATTCTTGGCCTTGGTGCGGAACTCCATAATCGGTATACCCGGGGTGTCGTCGATGTAGAACGGCGCCTTGGAGAGGTTGCGGAGCTTGAATTCCAGCTGCTCCCATTCGTGCGGCTCGAGCTTGACGCTGCCCTTTATCTTGTCTGCCGAGAGGCCGGATTCGCTCGTCATCAGACGCTTCACCAGCTGCTTGGAGGACATTTCGAGCGAGAACACGGCCACGGGCATATGATGGTCCACGGCGGCATTGCGCGCAAGGTTCAGGGCGAAAGCGGTCTTACCCACGGAAGGGCGGGCCGCAAGGATTATGAGGTCGGAGCGCTGCCAGCCGTTGGTGATGCGGTCTATGCTCACGAAGCCCGACGGCACGCCGCTCAGGCCTTCGGAGCTCTGCTGCTCCTGGATGTCGCCCATCGCCTCGTTGATGATGCTCCCGATGTCCTGGACTTCCTTGCGGACGTTGCTCTGGATGGCGTCATAGACCTTGGTCTGGGCCTTGTCGATGAGGTCATCGACGCTGACCGACTCGTCGTATGCATCCTTGAGGATGTCGTAGGAAGCGGTAATGAGGTCGCGCTGGATGGTCTTCTGCTTGAGTATCTTGACGTAATACTCCATATGGGCCGCGGAGCCCACTTTCTCGGAAAGGCCGGCCAGCACCACGGGGCCGCCGACGGTTTCCAGGTCGCCTTTTTCCTTGAGGCGGTTGCTGACCGTAATGATGTCGATGCTGGTATGGTCCAGCACCAGCGAGGTCATAGCCTCGAAAATCATACGGTGCTTCTGGTCGTAGAAGCAGGAAGCCGTGAGCTCCTCCATAGCCTGGTCCACGCAGGACGGCTCGATGAGCATAGCTCCGAGCACAGCCTCCTCAACGTCAAGAGCCTGAGGGGGTTTATTGCCCATCTCAAGCCCTATCGTGTCAAGGTTAGCAGCCTGTGCCCTCTTTCTGGAGGTCCTGGTATTAGACTCCGGCATTATTCTTCTGAATACGAATTCGCCACGATGATGCGTCCGCAGTGCTCACAGATGACGAGTTTCTTGCCGGAAGCCACGTCGATGAGGCGCTGGGGAGTGATGGTGTTGAAGCAACCGCCGCAGGAATCGCCGTTGAACACGGTCACGACTGCGAGGTGGTTGTGGACGCTCTCGCGGATGCGGTTGTAGGCGCTCAGGGTCCTTTCGTCAAGCTTCGCGGCCAGCTCGTCGCGGGTCTTCAAGAGAGCCTTCTCCTCCTTGGTGGTGGATTCCACGATGCGGGCAAGCTCTTCCTGCTTGGCCTCAAGGTCAATCTTCAGCACGTCGATTTTCTCGCCCACGCGCTGGATGGTATTCTTGTTTTCGGTGATGGCCTCGCGGGACTCGCCAATCTTCTTCTCGTCGATTTTGCGGAGGATGGCAAGGTTCTCGAGCTCCTTGTTGATGGAGTCGAACTCGCGGCTGTTGGAAATCTTCTCGAGCTGCTTCTGGTACTTCTGGGCCTCGGCGTCAAGGCTGACGATGTCTTCGTTCATCGCAGCGATGTTTTCGTTGTACTGGGCGATAATCTGCTCCAGGGACTCGATGCGGGCGTTGCAGGAACCGACTTCAGCCTCCAGGGAAGCGACCTCGGCGGGCAGTTCGCCACGCAGCTGGACAAGCTTTTCGATGGCATTGTCTGCATTCTGCAGGTCGTAGAGAATCTTAAGTTTCTCTTCGGTATTGGACTCGGAATCTGCAAAAGTCTTCTGCAGGGAGACGAAAGTTTCGCGCTGGTCGATGGGCGTTGCGATCTTCTTGGTTTTCTTTGTAGTGGTAGCCATATATTATATTATCTATTTTTCGAGAACGACAAAGGTAGGAATTATTTTTCTTATATGGAATTCTTGATTTCCATAAGTTGCGCCCTAATTGCTTTAAGGGAGTCGATTGCCTTTACGGATTTGCTCACGGAAGCCTTCTGGCTGCCCAGCTGGCGCATCGCGCCGTCGAGAGTCAGGCCCTTGTCCTTGACCAGATAATGAATCTGCTTCAGGACTTCGATGTCCTGGGCGGTGTACTGCCTGTTGCCCTTGGCGTTGCGCCGGGGCTTGATGAACTGCGCGAAATAATTGGACCAGAAACGCACCAGGGACACTGATTCCCCGATTTCCCCGGCCACTTCGCCGATTGTGTAGAATAATTTTTCCATATTGCTGTTAATCCATTGTTTGCCTCGTGTGCCTGGCCATATAGACCATATTCGAATATTCTTCCGGACTTACGGAAGCGAAAATGTAGTTGAGCGGGTCCAGCAGTGTCGAATCCCGCCACACCTCGTAGTGAAGATGGGGAGCGTAGGAATTGCCGCTCATTCCGGCCGTCGCGATGACGCGGCCCTTGCGCACTGACTGGCCCTGGGACACGCTTATATCCTGCAGGTGCGCGTAGCGGGTGCGGTAGCCGCCTTTATGCTTGATTGTCACGGTGTTGCCGTCTCCCTTGCGGGAGTGCTGCACGCTGCTCACAACCCCGTCGGCGGCGGCCTTGACGGGCGTGCCCTGAGCCACGATGAAGTCAACGCCCTGGTGGCTGGCCTCGGTGGTGTAGAAAGGGTTGATCTTGGTGCCCGTGCCCGCTCCGGTCTGGGTGTAGCTTATGCTGTCCAGCGGGAGAGCCATTGGCGGCATCTCCAGCCCCGGGGAAGAAAGCGCCGAGGCTATCTTGCGGAAGAGACTGTCCACTCCGGCGGCTTCCGCAGCCAGCCTTTCAGCCTTCTCGGCCGTGTAGAACACCAGTTTCGCATCTGGAATCGAGTCGCTGCCGAAGAATATGCTGAGCGAAGACATAGGGTCCGCCGAGGGCGGGTCGGAGTGGAAGATGTCTTTATAGATTATGTCATCCTTGCGGGAGAGGCGTTCGAGGTCCTCCCCTATCTTGTCCAGTTTGGCGGGCAGGCCGTGGTAGAGAGCCTCGTAGCGGCTGTTCTCCTCCTTGAGGCGCTTCTCTTCATCGGTGCTGTAGAACAGCGCAAACAGCACATAGCCCACCACCGTAAGCGACACCACGGTCAGGATGAAGCGCACGGCCTTCCAAACGGCCCGCGAAATGTCGTGGCCGGCCTTGCGGATGTCGAAGTTACGCAAGTCCAGTTCGTATCTATTGTCTGCCATTTGTTCCTTGCCGTTTTTGCCTTGCACCGAGCGACGCGGCGGAGGGGCGGGAGCCTGTCTGGTTCTCCATCCTGCGCTTGCCTATCATCGCCTTGTACTCATCCACGGGCATATCCATATCCATATAGCTCATAGGATTGACCGGGTTGCCCTTGTAGAGCACCTCGTAATGGAGGTGCGGCCCCGTGGACTTGCCGGACTTCCCCACTTCGCCTATCTTGTCGCCGCGGTGCAGATTCTGCCCGACGCCCACGTCGATGGTATTGAGATGCGCGTAGCGGGTCTTGTAGCCGAAGCCGTGGTCGATGACCACTTCGTTGCCGTAGCCCGAGTATTTAAAGTCAACTTTCTCCACCACGCCGTCCCCGGTCGCATAGACGGGGTTGCCTATGTGGGATGCTATGTCCTGCCCGGTGTGGCGCGCCATACCGCCATAGACGGGGTCCTCGCGCGTGCCGAAGGGGCTGGAAAGGTGGTAGGTGCCTTTCTTTGGCAGCACCGGAGGCACTGCCGGGATGCAGGACACCATATCCCCCGCTTTCTTCGCCACGAGCGCCACTTCGCCGAGAGCCGACATCTGCAGGTCTATCCGGCGCTGGAACGCATCCAGGCGGAAGTCCAGGGCCTGCATACGGTTGCTTGCCGTATCACTGCGCACCGTATCCGCTATCGCGTCGAGGGCGAAGATGGAGCGATACACCTGGTTGTCACGAGCCTCGATGCCCGAAAGCGTCTGGTCATAGACGTCCAGCTTGTGGCGGATAACGCCCATACGCGCCTGCCAGAGGTCGTTGCGACGCTTGAGGATGGCCGTCTTGGGCAGGTCTTTCCCCAGCACCACGAACCAAAGCCAGCAGAATGCAGCCACCACGGCCACGGCAGCGACTGCTATGGCCACGCTCTCGAGAGCTCGCCGCCACTTGGAACGTCGCTGTTCCACATAGCTGAGGGTATCGGTATTGAATAAAAACCGGCGCATTTGGGGCAAAGTTACTAATAATTTGCGAATTAGCCAGCGTTATCTAAAGCTGGCGCCGCAGTCCAGTGCCTCATCCAGCGTCCCGAACGGACATACAGCAAGAACAGTATCCCCCTGATACTGAGCTCGGTACACATCGCAATCCAGTAGCCGACAAGGCCATAGAGAGGAGTCAAAATCAGTGCCAAACCTATGCGGACGAGCCACATCGTGCCGAAATTCAATACCGTAGGAAGGAGGGTGTCGCCGGCGCCCGCGCATACTCCGAATCCCACGATGGATGCGGCGTAGAAGGCCTCGGCAAAGGCTTCGATACGCAGCACACGGGCCCCGAGCGCCACGACTTCCGGGTCGGTGCTCAGGATACGCATCATCTGGGGCGCAAACGCGAACATAGCCACGGCAAGCAGCGACATCACCACCATAGCCATTCCTATTGTGGTCCAGGCGAAGCGCCGCGCAAGGTCTTTCCTGCCCGCTCCGAGGCTCTGCCCGACAAGCGTCGTGGAAGCCTCCTCCAGGCCGTATCCGGGCATATAGCAGAAGCTTTCCGCAGTGATGGCGAAAGAGTTGGCCGCAATGCTGACTGCGCCCAGCGGCGCCACTATGACGGTGCTCATCACGTACGCCCCGCGCATCACGACATTCTGCAGCCACAGCGGGCCGGTGATGCCCAGCGCGCGGCGGAGTGTGTCTTTCTGCGGGATGAAGGAGCCTTTCTCGTGGACGATGTGCAGCTCTTCGGAGCGGGTGCATACATACCACAGCGCAAAGAGAGTCGTCAGCGTCTCGGCCACGCCGGTGCCCCACGCAGCCCCCTCCACGCCGAGGCCGCGCATATAGATGAAGATATAGTTGAACACCACGTCCAGGGCGCACATACAGACGTACATTATACTCGGCACCTTCATATTCCCGCTGGCCTGCAGCATAGAACTGGCCGCGTAGCCTATCATTCCTATGGGCATAAAGCCGGCGAAAATGCGGAAATACGCTGAAGCGTCGGGGTGGATATCCTCCGTGCCTCCGAGCCAGTGCGGCAGGGGGCCGGCAATCAGGACTCCGACGAAGGCGAGCAGGATGGTGAATGCGCCCACGCTGAACAGGCCCTGACGCACCATAGCCCGCGCGCGGCCGAAATCCTTGGCGCCGCAGGCGTGGGCCACCTGCACGGAGAAGCCCGTTATCACTGCCATCGCGAAGCCGTTGAAAATCCAGGTGCTCGTGGACACGAGGCCGATTGAAGCGGCGGGAGCGGCGCCGAGGCGGCCCACCATAGCGGAATCGATATACTGCATCAGCACGCTGGAGAGCTGCGCCAGGATGGCCGGCACCGCCAGCATCAAGGTCAGCCGCAACTCGTCCCCCCGCGACAGAGGTTGTCCGTCACGCAGGCGTCCGAGCAATATATCCTTGCTGCCGCTCATTCACATTTCCAGCTCTGCGGTTCACGGAATCCGAGCAGGAAAGCTTCTACCTCCATACGTTTCTTGCCGCTGAGCTGGAGGTCTCCCACGCACAGCGCTCCGTCTGCCGTGGCTATGGCAAGGTAGGTCTTGCCGTCGGAAAGTACGGTGCCGGGAGCGGCTGAAGCGCTTCCCGGAATCGGGGAGTCGGGTATGGATGCGGAGTAGATTTTCATCTGCAGGCGCTCCTCGCCGCGGACCAGTTCGGTGTAGGCCGCAGGATAGGGCGAAAGGCCGCGGATGAGGTTGCGCACCTTTTCCGAAGGTGCGTTCCAGTCTATGTGGCAGAGCTCGCGGGTCAGCTTCGGAGCCGGATGCAACTCTTCGGAGCCCTGGATGAACGACCGCTGGGTGCGGAGTTCCACGTTGCGCTGGATAATGAGGTCCACGGTGTCGGTGACAAGGCGGCTTCCGGCCTCCATCAGGCGGTCGTGGAGCGTGCCGGCATTGTCGGAGTCATCAATCAAGCACTCGTCGCGCAGGATGATGCCGCCCGTGTCGATATTCTTGTCTATCATAAAGGTGGTCACGCCGGTGCGGCGCTCCCCGTTGATGATGGCCCAGTTGATAGGCGCGGCGCCGCGGTATTGCGGAAGCAGCGACGCGTGCAGGTTGAAGGTGCCAAGGCGGGGCATCCTCCACACCTCTTCGGGCAGCATCCTGAACGCCACCACCACGAAGATGTCGGCCTTGAGTGCGGCAAGCTCCGCGAGGAAGTCGGGATCCTTGAGTTTCAGGGGCTGGAGTACCTTCAGGCCGTGCTCCACCGCGTATTTCTTGACGGCGCTCTCATTCACCTTGAGGCCGCGGCCGCTGGGCTTGTCCGCCACGGTCACGACTCCGACCACTTTATATTTCCCGCGCACGAGGGCGTCGAGCGGGGCCACCGCGAATTCGGGAGTGCCCATATACACGATGCGGGGCTTGCGGAAGAAGCCTGTAATCTTGCTGAGGAACTTCCGCCAGCTTGCCTTAACTGTGTCCATATTGAAGAGTTCTGCGTCCTTGATTGCTTTATAAGTCAGGAATATACCTATGGGAGCCAATAGATACACAGGGCTGAAAACGCCGTTGAAAGCCAGCCAGGTGCCGTCTTTCGCCAGCTTCTCGCCCATAATCTGCATAATCCAGTAGATGGCGAAGAAGAGCATAGAGAAGATGGCGCTCATACCTATGCCGCCTTTCTTGATCATAGCGCCGATAGGAGCGCCGATGAAGAAGAGCACGAGGCAGGCCAGGGCCTGGGCGAACTTCTTGAAGAGCTCCACGTCCGTGCGCCGCAGGTAGAAAGTCGATTGATAGACGTCGTGGTTGTACGTGAGTATGTCTCCCGACATCCTCTCCGCTTCCGAAGCTGCCTTCTCGTAGGCCGCGCGGATGTCCTCGTAGCTCGCCCAGGTCCACATCTTGTCGGACGTGAACGGACTCAACTCCGGATTGCGGCGGGCCGTATCCAGCTGCGTGAGTTCGCGGAATGGCGACTGGGTGCGCATACGGGAGTAGTGGGACTCGAAAGCCTTGGCGTTGTGGCGGTCCAGCGAGTCTTTCTGTTCCACGAGCTGGTCCAGGCGCATCGACTTGGCCTGGTCGCCGAAGCGGCTGGAATCCGAATGCTCGAAAGTGTAGTTCTTCAAGGGGATGATCAGCTGCTCGCGGGCAAAATCGACGCGGTTCAGCGCGAGGGACGTGTCGCGGTAGGTCATCTCGTTGGTCTCCTGATAGTTGGAGCCGTTGAAGAGGGTGAAGGTCAGGTAGTCCTTGGCCTTCGAGATACGCAGCATAGCGGAGTCGGCGATGATGATGGAGGTGTTGCCGCGGCGGGCGGTGTGGTCATAGACCTGCACCTTGTACATCATTCCGCTT
>ONLD01000017.1:33806-35159 GCA_900318565.1 uncultured Bacteroidales bacterium | reverse complement strand
GGATGAACCGCCTGCTGGCGCACGACGACTATATGTGGAACGCCGTGGAGAAAATCAAGTTCGACGCCAAGGGCAGGCCGGCCGAAAAGCTGGAGACGCTGCTGTATATGTGTCCCAAGTGCGGCGCTATGCACAAGATGGTCAGCGACGCCACCACGCTCACCTGCACCGAATGCGGCAACAAGGTGGAAATAGACGAGTACGGCGCCATCCGCCCGGCGGGACCCGATTCAGTCTGCCCGCCGCTGGTCACCGACTGGACGCTGCTCGAACGGAAGCGCGCCGCCAGTGACGTACGCGAGCCGGGATTCAGCTACAGCGGCCACGTGCGCATCGGCCTCCTTCCTGATTATAAATATCTTACGGGAGGAAAGACCTCCGAAATATGCGGCGACGGGGTCCTCACGCTCTCGGCCGCCGGCCTGCATTTCGACGGCACCGTCAAGGGCGGGCACACAAGCTGTGACATTCCAATTTCCGTCCTGCCGACCTTCGGTATGTGCACGGACATCAGCCGCTTCTATACCTTCATAGGCGGAGAATTCTGGGAGTTCTACCCCGACGGGAGCGACGCCCTTCGCTGGGACCACCTCACTGAAGAAATGCACCGTTTCCAGGGAGGCAAGTGGCAGGATACGGCCTATCGGCACGATGAATCCCGGAATTCCTCGGCGGACGGGCTGTCCGTCAGTCCGAGCGAAGCAATACGGGCCTGAATCTTGCGGGCGGCGTTCTTGTTCAGTTTGTATTTTGCCATAGCCAACTGCTGCCCTGTAAAGATGCAGGACCCATTAATTGAAGCGTTTCCCGATAATTCCAGCACCCTGAAACCGAAAATCTCCCGGACGAGTTGAAACTGCCGGCCCTCGATGTCGGTGAAACCGATGCTCTCGCCGGAGGTCGTGCTGTGCAGCCAGTCAAGCATTGTATCTAGGCTCGCCTTGAGGCCGTCAAAGGTCGTACCGAGGGCGATTTCCATCACCGCCCTTGCGTTATCCCTTGATTCACAGGTGATTGTATAGACGATTCTGTCGGGGAAAATTTTGGCGTAAAGGAAGTAGCCGCTGGTTATGTGAGTATGCTCGGAATTGCTTTCTGCGTCCTGCCCTATCCTGCCGATTTCCACCAAAGACTTGTCCCTGTCGGGCGAGAATGAAGGGCTGAGGACAATCTGGGCCTTGGTATGGATGCTTCCGGCAAGCAGGAGGGAAAACGCCGCAAGCGTGAAGATTTTCAATCGTGTAGTCATAAAACAAAGTTTAGGGGCAGCAACGCGCAAAAAGCATACCAGCAAAAGCCGCGGCCTGCCGGCCGTCTCCCGGCCGGCATACGTCCGAGATATCTTACCCGGCA
>ONLD01000017.1:0-33749 GCA_900318565.1 uncultured Bacteroidales bacterium | reverse complement strand
TTATAGAAGCCCTCGCCTGAACTCTTGCCGAGCTTGCCGTCCGCAATCATCTTGCGGAAGACTTCTATCATACCCTTGAAATTGTAGGGCATCATCATCTTACGGAGCAGCGGGCTGAAGAGTCCGGGGACCTTCTGATACTGGAGGACGATGTTGTAGGCGGTGTTGATTCCGACCACATCGAAAATCTCAAACGGTCCTCTGGGCGCACCGGTGCCATATTTCCAGGCCTTGTCGATGCTCTCGGGGTCGCTGACGCCGTTGACGTACAGGTCGAGTCCGGAAAGCAGGAAGGGCACCAGCATAGAGTTGAGAAGGTATCCGTTCTTCTCCTTGTTGACGGGGAGGGCTATCATACGGATTTCGTTGGCGAAAGCCATTACGGCCTCGAACGACTCCTTGGAGGTCTTGTCCTGGGCCATCACCTCTGCCGTATTGTTCTTCCAAATCGAGTTGGCGAAGTGCAGCGAGAGGTATTTGTCGGGACGGCCCGTATGTGCCGCGAAGGTGGAGGGCAGAAGCGTGGAGGAGTTGGTGCAGAGTATGGTCTTTGCCGGCATAAGCGGCGCAAGTGCCTGATAGAAAGCAATCTTGTCCTTTACATTCTCGGCGACGGACTCGATGATGATGTCGGCGTCGGCGGCAGCCTTGGCCATATCCAGTTCGAGCTTTATGGATGAATGGGCATTCTGCGCTTTCTGGCGGCAAGCTTCAGGGTCAAAGCCGTCGGCGTCGGCGATGCCGCGGCACCAGGAAGCGCCGCCCTGCTCGGAAGCCATCAGGGAAATCGCATCCGTGTAGGATTTGAGAAGACTGTCGATTTTGGGCTGGGTACGGCCTATGCTTCCCTGGCTGCGAAGCCAAATCGTTACATCGAAACCACAATAAGCTGCCTGGAACGCTATCTGGCTCCCAAGCACGCCGCCTCCTGCAATGACTACTTTTTTCATAAGGAACTAACTGTTTTAATTGTATCGAAAAGTGTTTATCTACTGTCGCTTAGCCTCTTCAGTCCCCAAATATAGTAAAAAAATACGAGCGGCAATGACAAGAATACAGGAAAGGAGCCGGAAGGGAGCGCAATCAAAATCTATTTTGTATATTTACGGCGGCAATAATTAAAACATTTCCTGAATGAAGAAGAAATATCCGCGTTCGTTTTCAAGGCGCATCACCAACAGGGTCATAGCCATCGTGCTGGTGACGATGCTGCTGCTTTCAGGATGGGTCTTCTACCATTCAGTGACGAGGTTCGGGCAGCAAATCGGCTCCCACTTCATTGACGTGATGGAAATCACCAATGAAGAAATGGATCTCTGGCTGTCCGCCGTGGAGATTTCCGCCGCCAACATAGAAGACGAAATCAGCTACAACCTTGCCAGGCCCTCCAATGTTTGCTCCGCCCTGGGCGATGAACTTCACCTCAACCCATATGTAAATGGGGCCAGTGTCGGATTCATCCCCAATTATTTCAGCGATGCCGGACGGTGGTTCGAGCCTTACGCCTCGCGGGACTCTGTCGCAGGTGAAATCAACATCCGTCAGATAGGCTCCGGGCAGCACGATTATTTCAATATGGAGTGGTATAAAAAAGGGTTGGAGCATCCGGAAGGTGCCTGGTCGGATCCTTACTTCGACCGGGACGGCGCACGTGCCGTGGTATGCACCTACTCGCTCCCCGTGCGCGACCGCAAAGGCAACACCGTGGCCGTGATGGGAGCCGACCTTAAGCTGGAATGGCTCAAAACACAGCTTGAGGAGAACGACACCAAGGATAATGCCCGCCGCACCTCAACCTTCAGTTTCATCGAAGGCGACCCGACATACCGCACCTACAGCTTCATACTTGGCAACAACGGTGAATTCATCGTCCACCCCGATACCAGCCGCGTCCTCAAGAAAACCTTTTTCGATTATGCCGATCCCGACGATGACGGCAGCTACATAAAAGCCGGCCGTGATATGATGGACGGCAAGACAGGGTCGTCGCAGATTTACGTCAACGGACAGTCTGTTTACGTGTACTACGGGCCTCTCCAGAGCACGGGCTGGTCAATGGGCATCGTAGTGCCGGTCAAGTCGATAGCCCTCCCGGGTGTGCTTCTGGGCTTTCTTATGCTGCTGTTCATCGGCCTTGCCGTGATAGTGATAATGATAGTGTGCCGGATGAGCATCCACAGCACTACCAGGCCCCTTGTCAAACTCGCTGCCTCGGCTGAAGAAATAGCCAAGGGCAACTTCAAGACGGAACTTCCCAGAATCAAGCGCCGGGACGAAATATGCCGCCTGCGGGATTCATTCGAGGATATGCAGCACTCGCTGTCCACTTATGTCGCCCAGCTCACGGCCGCGACGGCCCAGCGGGCTTCTATCGAAAGCGAGCTGAACATCGCCCGCGACATCCAGATGTCGATGCTGCCCAAAGCCTTCCCCGACCGTTCCGACGTCAAGATTTTCGCCAGCCTTACCCCGGCCAAGATTATCGGCGGCGATATGTACGATTTCCACATCCGGGACAATATGCTGTTCTTCTGCATAGGCGACGTATCCGGCAAGGGGGTTCCGGCTTCGCTTGTGATGGCCGGGATAAACACGCAGTTCCACGCCCTGTCGGCCCACGAGACGCAGCCCGACGTTATAATCGAGGGTCTCAATGAAGCGATGACGGGACGCAACGAATCCTTGATGTTCGCGACGTTCTTCGTCGGAATGATCAGTCTTTCTTCGGGCGCATTCCACTTCTGCAATGCAGGCCACAACGTCCCCATCGTCATCGATGCCGACGGGGCGAAATTCCTGGACGTCGAGTCGAATATTCCTCTGGGAATCGACAGCGAATGGCGCTACCTGCGTCAGAACAAGGTCATTGCGCCCGGCACTACCATACTGCTGTACACCGACGGTCTGACCGAGGCCGAAAACACGGAGCACGATCAGTTCGGCGAAGAGCGAGTCCTGCAGCTGCTGAGCGAGTGGAGAGGTTGCAGCCCGAAGGATATAATTTCGAAGCTCACCGACGCCGTCCACGCTTTTACCGCCGGCGCGGAGCAGAGCGACGACCTCACGATGCTCGCCATCAGATATAAATAATACTCCTGCTGTATATGAAGCTTATCATCAAAATCATTAGCGTTATGGCTCTCGGCTTGTTCGGAACTTCCTGCCTGGCGCAGGCCCCCAAAGGGAAATTAACCTATTGCAGTTATTCCAGCACGGGCGCTGCCGGGCTGGGCAAGGACTACTGCGAATTGATAGCGGACCCCGGGAAAGCGCCCAAGGTAGTCGTGGCGCTGAATCTGGGCAACAGATTCAATGATCCGGAGATTCGCGCCGAGTACCCCATAGGGCAAGAGACCGTTGACTCGCTTGCCAAGCTGCTTGCAGAAGCAAAGGTCTATAAACTGAACGGATACAATGTTGACGAGGCCATCACCGGAGGACATTCCCACCGGATTTACCAGGAATACGATTCGGGCGAGAAAATCAACGCCCGCTGGTACGGCAACCACGTGAAGCAGGAAGCCTGGGCCGCCTACCGTATGATAGAGGCGTTTTTCGCGCCCTGGCGCACGCAGGCCACAAAGGAGAACGACCCTGTGGTCCGTTTCGAGATTTTTGCCGAGAGCGTCGCAGGCCGCGGCACCGACCACTTCTTGCTGCTGGCCCAGGACGGAACGATGCCGAGCGTCATATACGACCTCAACATCGACAGCCGCTTCAGAGAGGAGGTCCACGAGCAATTCGACCTTGAGACCGAAGAGGACCTTCAGAAAGTCCTGCGGCTGCAGCAGGACCTTATCGGCCTGAAAACCGCAGCTTTGGGCGACTACAAGAAAGACGACTCCCTGAACGGAGGCACAATCTACTCTGTCGAACTGAACTACGCCTCCGGGGCCAGACAGTCCCTTTATTGGCACACTCAGGACGTCAATCCTACAGCCCAGGCGACCTACAACCGCATAAGGGCCTTCTTTGCCGCCTGGGTGAAAGAGAGATAAATACAGGAAGTTATACGTTCTTATTCGTGCACTGCCCTGACGGAGTATCCGTAATAGCGTCCGTTAGAATGCACGAAGATGCCTCCTCCGCTGCTCACGTCCACAAAGAAAAGCGAATATGCGTTCCATTGGTCTTCAGCCAGGGTTGAAGACCAGTACTGACCAAAGAGGCCTTCGGTGGCGGGGTTGCTGATTCTATCTTCATCTCGACAGCCGGCTGCCGGGAGGAAAATATAGTTGCCGGTGATGTAGCTGGTGACCGAGTAGCCCGGGACACCGTTTATTTGCGTACAATCCCAGTAACACATTTGGGGATTCCGAAGTTCTTCCCACTCGGCGCGGGTAGGCATACGCCAGCCGTCTCCCATTACCACGCTTGCGGCATCGTCTCCGGCGGTCAGGACGGCAAGGTTGTCGACAGTCGGGCCGCTCGAATAGCTGTCGTTGTATTTGTTAAGGGAATCGTAGCTGCCGTTGCACCAGCGGTAGCTCGTCCAGTAGTAACCGTCTTCCTTGCCCGGCTTCCAGTCCGTGCAAGGATTATCCAGCGCGTGGCCGGGAAGGTAGTACGGCTCGGTTTCGCCCCAGGCGAAATAGTCTCCGGGGTCTTCAGGCGATGTGGCGCCTACATTCATATTTGCCCACTTCACTCCGGAAGGAAGCCCCAGGTCAACCGCCTGCGGAGCGAGTTCGGACTCGTGCTTTACGGTAACGGTGCAGGTTGCCGTGAGGCCGCCGTCAATGGTTTTTACGGTAATGGCGGCCTCGCCCAGGGACACTGCGGTAACCGTGCCGTCTTTGGCGACCGTGGCCACGCCGGGGTTGCCGGAAGACCAGGTGACCTTGGGATTGTCGGCATCTTCCGGCACAAACCTGGCCACGAGGTGCCGCGTCATACCGACTGCGAGCACCAGGGAACCGGGAGCGATGCTCACGCCGGATATCGTCTTTGCCTCATATTTACCGAGGACGGGGCGGATGACTTTTCCGCTGCTGCGCAATCCGGCTCCGGCGCTGCGCTGGGACGAATATATGTACAAAGTCTTGGCGTAGGGATATGCCGAATGCAACGTGGAAGCCCAGTAATACCCTGAACCATTGTCCTGAAGCTCAGTGCCGGCCATAGTTCCGGTGACAGGCAGGAAGATGGACCGGCCGGCATAGCCGGGTTTTCTGCTTGTGACTTCATAACCGTACCTTCCTTCCCTGCTGGTCCAGGTCCACTTGAATTTGCTCTCGTCCAGCAGTTCATTCCAGTCTTCTTCCGTGGGAGTGCGCCACTCTCCGCCCCATTCCTGGCGGGCTGCATCATCGCCGTAATTATCGTCCGCAAAGGAACGGCAGCCGTCGGCCTTATTATACTTGGTGATGGATTCTTCGGTGCCGTTGCACCATTTGTACGTTGCCCAGCTGTAGTTTTTCTTGGGCCCGGTCTCGCCCCAGGCGTAGAAGTTTCCCGGCTCCCAGGGGTTTTCGGCGCCGAGATTGGTGTCGGCGAACTTGTTGCCGGACTCCAGGCCGAGGTCCACGTAGCCGTGGCCCATATACTCGTTCTTGGGCCAAAGGGGAAAGTAGCCGGAGGTCACGGCGAGCGAGGCGCCGTCGCTGATGGAGAGGGCTGCGCTCAGGCCCAGTTTTTTGCTTGCGAACCCGGGGTCAAGGTCTTCTCCGGAGGTAGTGATGGTGAGGATGCCGTCTTCAGCCGTGCGCTTGTGTACGGGGAGCGTGATGAGGTCGCCCGCTTCGGCGGCTTTGGTGAGCGTATAGACCGCGTCCAGCTTGAAGAATCTTGGATCAAGGTCCAGAAGGGCCTCGGCAGCGCTTTCAGGAACCACCTTGAAGCGTATCGTGAGCAGGCCCGCGCCGGCCTTCACCGCCCCGTCGCTGTAGTCGGGAATGACCGCTATCGACGCCACCGGCCCCTCGCCGCGGCGGAGCACGAACTCCGTGCCGTCGGACATAGTCACGTAAACAAAATACCCGTCAATCCTTACCTCCTTGAAGAAGGCGTCGCCGTCCTCGCCGGCGGCCTTGCCGAGCCTGGTCCAGGTCTTGCCGCCGTCGGTCGAGACGTACCAGTCGCCGCCCTCTATCTTGAGCCGGGGGGTGACGCCGTCGGCACCCGTGACGGGCAGCTTGTTGCCGCCCTCGTCGAGCAGCCACTGTCCGTACAGGGTCCAGTAGTAGATGCCGTCGGCGTCTTTCTTCACGCCCACGACCGGGGCGCTGGCCGTGCCGCCCTTGCTGACGGTCGCCGTCTTGCCGTTGCCGAATATGAGTATCCAGGAATCGTCCGTCTCGGTCACAGAGGTGATTATGATGCCGTCCTTCTGGGCGTTCACAATTTCCCACAGGCCGGAGACGTTGGTGTTCACCTTGTCCTCCAGGGCGGAGAGACGGCTCTTTATGCTGATGAGCTCGCTTTGAATCTCGCTGTCATCAAACTTAACGCAGGATGAGACGGCAAAAAAGGCAGAAACCGCCATTACAAGTGCAGCAAATCTTTTCATATGCCAAGTTCCGATATTATAACTCTGCAAGTTACCCAAAAAAAACGATATAATAAAATGGGTCCGTCAGCGGCCGGCATCCTGCACTGCTGACTCCATCCCGACTTTTGCCCGACTTCATCCAGACTTTTGCGCGGTGGCCGGCATCCTGCTCTGTCTCAACCACTTACAGCTTTTGCTTGCATATAAAACGATGCAAGCAAATTGCATAAAACATTGAAGTTCAGGCGAATAGCAGCCACGCGCAACACGCACTTTCTGGGACGACACATAACGGTCTCAGCTCCAATTATATGTTTAATGCAGAGTTCAGTTATATCATAAGCCGTATCAGCCCGTCAGATTTCACGAAAGTATCAGGATGCGACATAACGACGGCATAGACTTGCTTCCCGTCGACAGGCCTTCCGTCTTTCCTTCGATAAAGTCCACGGGCATTGATTTCGGCTGCTATCCTGTCCGTCTTCATTCCTCTGTGGGATGATGCAAGGAGGTATACTATTGCTTCGGGGAGGGTCATAAGATTACAATAACACCGGCTATAAGGACAGAAGGGACAACCAGGAGCATACCGATGAGTGAGCCCTTGATATGAAACCAATAGTCGTGATAGGCAGCAGTCAAATCTTCAGTGCCAGGGATGACGAAGTGTGGGTCGTGACAGAACCAGATGCAGTCCAGGACAAGGGCATCGAACCAGTTTACAACATTCCAGAGGGCATAGGCGGTAAGGACTCCGGACCAGAAAGAGGTGCAGCCGTTGACATATCGCACCAGGAGCCCGAGGAGTACCCCAAAGACAAGAAGGGCCGAGAGTTTCTTAACGTAAAACACGAATCCTCCCGGCTTGTTGGATTCATCGACTAGCCCAAGTGTCCTGCAGCGTTCTATAATGGCGGGAGGGTAATTGAAGATGGTCTTGATGGGATTCCTGGACATCAAGAACACAAACAAGGTGAAGAGTGCGCAGGCGATGATGGATTAGAGAAGAAACATATTCAAATTAGAATCTTGATAGCATTGATATTCCGTCCACACTCGATTCCTTCACGTCTGGCTGAATAGAAGGAAGGGTCACGGTAGGTGTCGATGCCGCTGACAAGGATACTCTCTTCAGGAACACCGGCCTCCAGGAGCGTCCAACGGCAAGCTTCAGGCAGATTGATATGATGTCCCCCTTCCATAGGCTTCTTTTCCTTGGGCCCCATAAACTTCCAGATACGGTCCATTGGGAAACCGGCATCCTTGAATACAGCCGCAACTTTCTCTCCGACCTGAAAACTATCCGGACCGATGCAGGGACCTATAGCAGCAAGTATGTCTGAAGGCTTGGTCCCGTATTTATCTTCAAGGATTCCTATGACCTTGCGGGAAATCATCTGCACTGTCCCCTTCCAACCCGAGTGTATGGCCGCAATTGTGCGATTCTTTGGGCCGTATAGGAGAATAGGAACACAGTCGGCCGTCCTTACTCCTATTGCAACGCCGGGAAGATTCGTTAGAAAAGCATCATATCCTTCAAGCTCCTCTCTGGTTGTTTCCGGCCGGTCTATTATAGCTACCCTTGACCCGTGTACCTGATGGCCCTGGATGACGTGATAAGGGAGGACGGAATCCCGACGGGTGGTAAAAGCTTCAACACCCGCGCACAATGGATAATAGAGAATATCTTGAAACATAATCAATCCTGCACCTCCCAGTATCCGTTCCGATTTGCACCGACTCTCCTGATTAATCCCTTGGCTTTGAGATCGGCCATTATCCGTTCTATCTGCCGGGCACTCATATCAAGGCCCTCAGCTATCTTGGTATTCCGACATTTATTCCGACACAAAGATAGTGGTTATTCCGACATAATCAAAACCGTTAGTGTATTACCACCGTACATCAGCAGCTACGTCAGTCTTCCAGACGAAGTGTTGCGCGTAAACTGCATTTTTTACAAAAATTGTTGCGCACAAACAACACTTTTGCTATCGGTTAATTTGCCATCGATTACGCCATAATCAATCAATCTTTGAAGACCGTTTCGAATGCATATTATGATATATTGTGAACGAACCATTTTTCAGTTTTACTATAAATACCAGACTATTTTGGATTACTCGAGTATTTATAGTATATTTGCAAAGAAACATACGGCTTGGCTGCGATTTGCGCGTCCGCAAAAGGGTTCCCTTTTGTACAAAGCGGTAATAACAGTATTTTTGGGGTACAGCAAGCTTGTTTTCTATGAGAGAATCCGAAAGGGTTCTCTATTTTTTTAATATTCGTATTGTATATTTACAGAAAAAGATAATATGGTTAATGGAGTAAAAGTATCGTTAGTTTACCACCTATATTGTAAAGACGTGGAGTCAATAAACGTTGGGGTGGGGGGCACCACGGGCCTAAAAATGGGCTTTTCGGGGCTCACCTGCAATCTTCCGTGTCCCACTACCCAAAGATCCTGCACAACCTGAACATGAAGAACGGCAGATCGGACACCCCTCTCAGCTGAGCCCGGAAGCCTTTCATCTTGGAGTTGAGTGACTCTGCGGAAGCGTTGGTGGAGCGCTCAAGGAAGTAGTTCAGTACATTGTCCTCCCTGGATTTGATGGCGTCGCGGGCCGATTTGATTTCGCGGATGGTGCAGCGGTTGACGGCCTTGTACCAGCCATGTAACTTCTCGCGGGCGGCATCCCTGTCAAGGGATGTGCTCCTGAAGATGGCTCTTAGCTTGTTTACAATGTCATAGGATTCCTTTATCTTGGGATACAGGCGGAAGAGCAGGTCCATCCGCTCCTTCGTCCGTTCACTCCACTTGTCGGGCGTTTGTGTAAGTGCGCATCTACACCGGGTGAGCAGTTCCACCAGCGTGTCGCCCGTGCTGAGCACCGTGGGCCTGAACTTCTCGTTTTTACGGGCCGGCTTGCGGCCCCTGGTCTTGCCCTTGTACTTCTTGGGATGCGTCTTGCGATACCACCGGCGATGGGCCGCATTGCGCTTCTGGCGCTTCTTGAACTCGCTTTTCTCTTTGCGGACCTTGGCCTGGGCCTCCCGCTTGCAGCGCAGGCGCATCTCCTCAATGGCATCGTTGCAGCGCCTCATGATGTGGAAGCAGTCCAGGACAATGGTCGCGTTCGGGAAGGCCTGCATCACAATATCGGCCATACTCTCGGACAGATCTATGGTCACTTCCTTGACCTTCAGGCGCTGCTCTTCCGGTATCTTGAGCAGGACTGCCACGACATCCTGGGCCTTGGTGCCGCGGACGGCGGCCACAATCGTTCCTTTCTTGCAGTGGCCCTCCTTGTTGGACAGGAAGGTGAACAGGTCATCCTGCAACGAGGTCTCGTCGATGCTCAAATGCTCGCCGATGTTCTCCTCCATCAGGGCCCAGTCGGAGGCGTGATCCAGTTGCTCCCATTCCCGGAACCCGCTCAACGAGTCCTTGTAACAGCGCTCCAGTGTGTCTCCATCCGTGAAAAAGAACTTACCAAGGGAGCGTGCCGTCACCGGCGTTGTATCCAAGACTATCTTTTAAAAAAGCCGCGAACTCGGCGCAGTAACGGGTACCGGATGCAGCCAGCGGATATACGTTCAGCACTACGTTCTTCCCTTCCGGAGTCAGCCATCGGCGCCGCCGAACGTGGAGTACAGCCTTCCTGTCCCGGACCGGGAAGTCCGTGATGACCGTCTCCTCCGTGAAGCCGTTTGGCCGCAATTCCTGTATGTCTTCGGACCGATTGTCCCGTTCATCCAGGTAGATGTGAAGGGAAGAACCGTATAGGATGTCCTTCTTGCTCTCCCGGGAGTCCAGGGACTGTGTCTCCATCCACACCGGCTCGAAGAAGTCCAGGATGCCCTCCGGCAGGAAGAAGCTAAGGAAGTGCTGATAGAGTTGAAGTTGTGAAGTGTCTTTGTCCATGTTGTATATCGCTTATGAACAGCAAAAGCGGCCCGAAGACCGCTTTTGCGCTATTATCAATCGCGCTCCTATTCGTACCCAAATCGGCTATCATGGGCACGGCGCAGTCACGGGACACGCTATGCGACGGGGTTTTAACCGTTCAATTAGTTGCCAAAAAATAGAGGAAGGCACGGACATACACTTTGTTGGACTGATCTTGGCCATTACGGAAATATAAACTGCCATTTCCGTAAAACGACACGTGGTATTTATAGTTACTGTTAGCCTCGTCAGGCGAAGACGTCCAGTAGAACCAATCAGTCCTCAATGGTGAACCGCCAGCTTTGGTGATGAGCGCGTCCAGGCCGGTGTGATTGTACTCATTCCCCCCGTTGGCCGCGCACATGGACTTCCACTGATCAACGGTGGGAAACCGCCAGTTGGCACCGTCAAGTTTCGGAGTCTTGCCCTCGCAGGCACTTTTTGCATCGGACCAATTCATCCCCCTGCTCTCCTCGCTGATAGCGATGGCTCCGTAGAGGGACGCATAACTGTTCCGTTCGGTTATCACGGCTATGGCGGTGGTGCCTGCGTTTGTTGCCGACTCCACGCATGCATACATCATGCCGTCGGCAGCGACGACGCGGCCCAGGCTGGCAGTTGTGGCCACGTTTATATTCTTCACCAGAGTCAGCGAGGCGTTGATGGCGTAGTACTGGCCCTGTGCAAAGGTCGCGCCCGTCTTGAGATAGTCGTAATAGAATGTGAACCCGAGGCTCGTCTTCTGGGCCGTCAGCGTCACGCGGCCACTGGCGACGGCGGGCACGGCCACGTAGAGTTCGCTCATGGCGGCGGCGGGCGTGACCTCGCAGGTGGTGCCGCCGACGGTGACAAAGAGTTTGTTTACGCTCAGTGCCGATGCGTCGTCCTTGTCCTTCAGCGTGAACTTCACGATGGCCTGCTGGTTCACGAACGAGGCATCCGTGGCCGTCACGTTGCTGCCCGCGACGGTAGCCGTCACCGTGGCTGTGGCATAGTCGCACACGCGGTCGATGCTCGTTTCCGAGCCTGTCAGCGTGCCGTCCTGCGTGGCGTAGGCGGGGCTGAGATATTTCAGCAGCAGCGACTGGCCATTGCTGGGCAGCGACGACAGCGTGCCCTTCAGCTTCGTGCTTGCGCCGCTGGTCTCGGCAGTCAGCGTGCCGTACTTCGTCGTGGTGCCGTCACTGGTCCATACCTCCACCGCGTCGCCCTGGGACCACGTGGCATTGAGCGTCGAACCGCTGAGCGACAGGGCGCGGGTGGCTATGTCGTCATCCGGATTCTCTCCCTTATTGGCCACAACGGACATCGTATACGTTTGAACCTCGGGCTCTTCAACAATAATAGAGAGATCTTCTCTCGCGCAGGCTGCCAAGGAGGCCGCTGCCAATATGATTGCAAAAGTCTTTTTCATTGCTCATTCCTCCTTATTCATCCCATGTTAGTTCGTTCGCAGCACCATAACCATTGCGATTAGCATTTACGCCGCTTTGGCAGATAACGCCCTCGGTCTTGACCTCGAACACCATCGTTGATGGCGCTTCGTAAAGAGTTTTGTCGTTCTTGATTTCCATGTAATTATGTCTTAGTTTGAATAATATCTGTTTACTTGCTGGCACACGAATAGCAGCGGCACTTCTCTCGAAGGTCGCGACTGTTGTTACGTAAGCTGTTGATTAAAAAACGGTTATACCCATCCCTGATTGTGAGGAGAGCATTAGAAGCGAAGAAATATGACAAGGATATAGTCATTTATTCTGTAACCTTTATCAGGGGTTCGCCAAGGGCGGTGGAAATCTCGGCAATGGATTTCAGCGTGAGGTTGGGAAAACCCGAAGTCCACCGCGATATGGCCGCTTCCGACCGACCCATCTTGCGGGCAAGGTCCTTCTGCGTCATGTTCTTCTGTTTGAGGATGGCATCAAGGCGGGCAATGATATCGGCCGACAACTGCACCTCGGACACAATTCCCGGAGATACTGCCGCCATCTTCTCATTGAACCATTCCTGCCTGTTTCTCATTGCAAACGTGATGTTTTCTGAAAGGTCTTTTTTATCAAACTACAAATATAGCGAAAATAGAGTTGACGCGCAAGTTAATTGATTGCATGTCCACGGTTTTTTGCGTGTGACCCCTTTTCGGGCCGGATTGGCTGGTTTTTCACAGCTTTCGGCCTACAAACGCCACATTCAGGCCCGAATCGGGCATCTTCGGAGTCGCGAAGCGACGACAGAGGGGATAGCTGCGCAGCAGCGGAAGGGGAACCCTCCCCTTCTCCCTTTGGGGTGCAGGGGGATAGCGGGACATTTTTTTGCCGATTTCTGTCCCAGCGGCACCCGAAAGCGCCCCGGCGGGACAATTTCTGCCAATTTCTGTCCACGAGAGCAGCGACCACGCAGCCGCCGGACCAAAACCATCGGAGGCCGCAGGCCGACTAAGTCCCTTCCCCGAGGGAATGGGTTTGGGGATGGGTCTACGTAGTAGCGCCCGGCGAGCACGGGCAAAGAGGCTGGCCAAAAGGCCTCGGAGTCGCGAAGCGACGACAGAAGGGGGAGCGCGTCAGCGCGTCGGGGGAATCCTTCCCCCGTCCCCTGGGGGTGCAGGGGGATAATAGGAGCTGCTGCGCCAGCAGCAGCGTCCCGCCTCGGGCACGAAAAGGCCCGGCCAAAGCGGCCGGGCCAGTGCCCGAGGCGGGACTCGAACCCGCACGCCTTTAAGGGACAATGGATTTTGAGTCCATCGCGTCTACCATTCCGCCACTCGGGCTGATGGGAAGGGTCTGCAAAGATACCGAAATAATCGGAATTAACAAATATGACTAGACCTTCCCCATAATCCTGACAAGTGAATCCCACCAGCGCTGCGGCAAAATGTTGTGGGCGTACACGATGAAGGATGCGCCTATGCCGGGACGGTAACGCACCCGCGGGCGCCTGGAAGTACAAGCCCGGCAGATATCACGGGCGACTGCCGAAGGATGGGTCATCAACGATCCTCCGTATCCCTTACGCAAAAGTGCAGCCTCTCGCCCGGCCGTCTCCTGGTACACACTGCCTGCAGTACACTCCTCCAGGTGGTCGGCAGCGATTTCTCCCCAAGGCGTCTTGATGCCGCCCGGCTCTATTTTCACCACTTTGATACCGAATGGCTTAAGTTCTATCCTCAGGCTGTCGCTCAGTGCCTCCACCCCGTACTTTGAGATATTGTACCAGCCCCCGAACAGCACAGGCGCCTGCCCGGCTGCGGAGGATATATTAACTATCCTTCCTTCTCCTTGCTCCCGCATATATGGGACGACCAAGGCACACAGGCACGACATTCCTATCAGATTGGTCTCCACCTGCTTGCGAGCTTCTTCCAGGGGCACGCATTCTATCGGCCCCAGATACCCGTAGCCGGCATTGTTGACGAGCACGTCTATGCGTTTTTCGGCATCAATGACCGCCTGCACGCAGCTCCTGCACGATTCCTCATCCGTAACATCAAGTTTCAACGGCACAATCCCAAACTCCCGGAGGGGCTCGATCAGCTGCGTCCTGCGGGCTGCCGCATATACTTTATTTCCCTTTGCGGCCAGCTGCCGTGCCGCTTCATTGCCTATTCCGCTGCTGGCACCAGTAATAAGAACAACCATAACGATTCAAATAGCAGGCAAAAATAACAAATAATAGCAATTTTGCTTATCTTCGTAAACTAATTATCCGGAATTATGATTTGTACAAGCCTGCAGAATAAAACTTACGAGGAAATACTCAACCTGCTGCCAAAGCTGGAGATGGCTGAAATACGCCTGGACAGCTGCCCCCTGTCCGACAATCAGATAGAGGACCTCTTCGGACAGACAGACATTCCTCTCATAGCTACCTGCCGGGCTGCATCCCCCCTTGGCCCGGCCGCAGGGTCGGACAGAAGGATTCAAGGGGGACCTTCCACTTGTCCCTCGGGGGTGCAGGGGGATAGCTTCGGCACAGCCACAAGCTGGGCGGAAGCCGAGCGCAAGCTCAGCATAGCAGTGCAGGCTGGCGTGCGCTTCGCCGACCTGGAGATAGAAGCCCCGGCCGATTTCAGCCGCCGCTTCCAGAAGCTCTGCCGCGAATGCGGCACGTCCCTGATACGCTCACACCACGACTTCTCCGGCACCCCCGACGAGAAAGGACTGCAGATAGCGCTTGCCCGCTGCTTCCGCTACGGAGCCGACATCGCAAAAATAGTAACCACCTGCCACACTCCGGAAGACACGTCCCGAATAGAGAGCCTGTACAGCATAATCCTGGAAGATGTGGATTCACTCCAGGGCCGCCTGATAGCTTTCGGGATGGGCGAAGCCGGCCGCAGCACACGCATTGAGTGCCTTAAACGCGGCGCTCCCTTCACCTATGCCGCCCTGTCGGAAAGCGACGCCACCGCCCCCGGCCAGCCGGTGACAGAAGAGCTCCGCAAGGCCATCTATGGAGACCTTAAAGGCTTCCACGCCAAGGGCCTGAGGATGCCTGCGTCCAAGAGTTTCGCCCAGAGAGCAATCCTTGCCGCAGCACTCGCTGAAGGCACTTCGCACCTGTATGAATACAGCCCCTGTGAAGACAGCGAGGCCGCGCTTCAGGCAGCACGTTCCCTGGGAGCCTCAGTCTCGCAGGACGGCAGCACGCTGATAATTACCGGCATAGGCCCCATCACGCACGAGCTTGGGCTGCAGCTGCTGAACGCCGGCGAATCGGGGCTGCT
Source organism: uncultured Bacteroidales bacterium (assembly GCA_900318565.1). Classification (GTDB taxonomy): domain Bacteria; phylum Bacteroidota; class Bacteroidia; order Bacteroidales; family UBA932; genus Cryptobacteroides. The sequence goes on along the minus strand of ONLD01000017.1, from coordinate 18,584 downwards.
GGCCCGCCTGTCCATTCCCCTGCTGTCGGCAATCAACGGCGTCCCGTTCGCACTCGAAGGCTACGGCACGCTCACGCGGCGTCCTATGAACGAAGCTGCATCCATTATGGCGGCCTTCGGCGTGCTGCTGAACAACCTTGACGAGAGCCCCGGGCGCGAAATCCACGTCCCGCTCACGGTGCGCGGACGCCTGATTCCCGGCAACGCTGAAGTCAACGGCGCCGGCGGGTCGCAGCTCATTTCCGGCCTGCTGATGGCACTCCCCCTCTGTGACAAAGACAGCTCCCTCTACGTCAGCGAGCCTAAGAGCCTTCCTTATATGTACATCACGCTGGACGTGCTGCGCCACTTCGGAATCAGCACCCGCAGCGAGATGGAAGGAGACGCGCAAATGCTTGAAAATGAGGATTGGAGCGCCTGCACCGGCATAAGTTTCAAAATACGCGGCGGCCAGGCATACAAGGCAGCCGACCTGAACATAGAAAGCGACTGGAGCGCTGCTGCCGCATTTCTCGTGGCCGGCGCCATATTCGGCAGTGCCGAAATCGAAGGCCTGGACATAAAGTCCATCCAGGCCGACATAGCCATAATAGACATACTCGTAGAGGCCGGCGCCATCGTCTCACAGCTGGAGGGCGGTACCGTATGCGTACGGCGGGCGCCGCTGGATGCCTTCACCTTCGACCTCAACCACTCCCCCGACCTGTTCCCGGTCGTGGCTATACTCGCGGCGTTCTGCGCAGGCGAGAGCCGTCTGGCAGGCCTCGGAAGGCTTGCCGGAAAAGAATCTGACCGCGCCACGGCTATACTTGAGATGCTCCGCCAAATGGGCGTGGAGGCTGAAGCTGAAGGCGATGTGCTGGCCGTGCAGGGCGAGAGCCTCGCGAGCCGGCTCCTCTCCGGCCGCCTGCTGCGCTCCGGAGCCTACACGTCCCGCCACGACCACCGCCTTGCTATGGCCCTCACCGTCGCCTCCCTCGGCGCCGACGGCCCCATCGAGATTGACGACACTGCCTGCGTAAAAAAATCCTTCCCGGATTTCTTTAAAATCTGGGAAGGATAAAAGAATACAAAGCAAGTCCTACAGCAGGTGGAAACCGGCGGTGAGACCGGCCATCACGATGCTGACCATACTCATAAGCTTGATAAGGATGTTGAGCGAAGGGCCGCTGGTGTCCTTGAAAGGATCACCGACGGTGTCACCGACCACGGTGGCGTGGTGGCACTCGGAGTTCTTGCCCCCGAAGTTGCCTTCTTCCACATACTTCTTGGCATTGTCCCAGGCGCCGCCCGAGTTGGACATAAACACTGCCAGCACGAAGCCAGCGCCAAGTCCGCCGATGAGCAGACCGAGCACGCCGGCCACGCCGAGCACCACACCGACCACGATAGGCACTATGATGGCAAGCAGCGAAGGGCCGAGCATCTCGTGCTGGGCGGCCTTGGTGGAGATTTCCACGCAGCGCTTGTAGTCAGGAGTACCTTCTCCGGTCAGGATGCCCTTGATCTCACGGAACTGACGGCGCACCTCGACCACCATCTTGGAGGCGGCGCGGCCCACTGCGTTCATCGTAAGGCCGCAGAACAGGAATGCCATCATCGAGCCTACAAACACGCCGGCAAGCACCGTCGGATTCATCAGCGACACGTTGTAATTGTTGAGGATATCAAGGATGGAAGCCTCGGCGGCCTTGACCTGCCCGGCCACGCCGCTGACCATAGCTCCGGCCCTCTCGAGGGCTATCTTGATTTCTTCGATGTAGGACGCCAGCAGCGCGAGGGCTGTCAGGGCGGCGGAGCCGATGGCGAAGCCCTTGCCGGTAGCGGCGGTGGTGTTGCCGAGAGCGTCGAGCACGTCGGTACGCTCGCGCACCTCAGGCTCCAGCTCGCTCATCTGGGCGTTGCCGCCGGCGTTGTCGGCGATGGGGCCGTAGGCGTCGGTCGCAAGCGTGATTCCCAGAGTCGAAAGCATACCCACGGCGGCGATAGCCACACCGTAGAGACCCTTCGAAAGGTTGGCTGCGGTCATCATATTCTGCACGTCGAAGCCGATTGCAAAGAGATACGCAAGCACGATGGCGCACACGATGGCGATCACGGGCACGGCGGTGGATATCATTCCGAGGCCGACACCGTTGATAATCACGGTCGCGGGACCTGTCTTGGAAGCCTCAGCAAGCTTTTGCGTGGGCTTGTAGGAGTGCGAAGTATAGTACTCGGTCGCCTTGCCGATGATGACGCCTGCGAGGAGGCCGGCCACCACTGAGCAAGCGAAGTGCCACCAGTCATTGCCTTCGGTGCCGAACACGAGGGCCAGGATGCCGAAAGTAGCGACGCCGCTGAGGATGGCGGCCAGGTTGGTGCCGAAGCTCATACTCTTGAGGAGCTGGGCCATTCCGGCGCCTTCCTTGGTGCGGACGGTGAAGATGCTGAGCACGGAGAGCACCACGCCCACGGCTGCGATGAGCATAGGGGCGAGGATGGCCTTGGTCTGCATCTCGGGACCGACTGCGTAGAACGCGGAAGCACCGAGGGCCATAGTGGAGAGGATGGAACCGCAGTAGCTCTCATAGAGGTCTGCGCCCATACCGGCCACGTCACCCACGTTGTCGCCCACGTTGTCGGCGATGGTTGCGGGGTTGCGGGGGTCGTCCTCGGGGAGGTCGCTCTCGACCTTGCCCACGATGTCGGCGCCCACGTCAGCGGCCTTGGTATAGATACCGCCGCCCACACGGGCGAAGAGGGCCTGGGTGGAAGCACCCATACCGAAGGTCAGCATAGTGGTCGTGATGACAACCAGCTTCTGTGCTTCGGAAGCCTCGGCGATGAAAGCATTGAGGACTATGTACCAAATCGCTATGTCCAGAAGTCCGAGACCCACGACGGTGAGACCCATCACGGCGCCGCTGCGGAAGGCCACCTTAAGGCCCGAATTGAGCGAGCGGCGAGCGGCGGCTGCGGTGCGTCCGGAGGCGAAGGTAGCGGTCTTCATTCCGATGAATCCGGCGAGTCCGCTGAAGAAACCGCCGGTCAGGAATGCGAAGGGCACCCAGGGGTTCTGAACTTTGAAAACATACGCGAGAACGGCGAAGAACACCGCCATAATCACGAACACGATGACAACGACCTTGTACTGCTGCTTGAGGTAGGCCATAGCGCCTTCACGCACGTACTGGGCAATCTGTTTCATAGTCGGAGTCCCTTCATCCTGCTTCTTCATCTGACGATAGAAGATAAATGCAAACAGCAGGGCTACGACAGATGCGCAGGGGACTGCATAGAATAGTGAATTCATATAGTTCGGTTTAAATTGTGTCTGCGAAAATAAGCATAAAACTTGAGAAAGACAAAGCCCCGGCCTTTTCTTCGGCCGGGGCTCTATCTTCTGCTAAGTCTTATTCTGCTGCCTTCTCCTCCTGTGCAGGAGCTTCAGGGGCCTCGGCGGGAGCCTCGGCCTTCTTGGCGCGGCTGCGGCGGGTTGCCTTCTTCTCAGCCTTGGGTGCGCTGGCGAGCGCGGCCTCGTTGAAGTCAACAAGCTCGATCAATGCCATTTCGGCTGCATCACCCTGACGGAAACCGGTGTGAAGCACGCGGGTGTATCCGCCCGGACGGTTTGCCACCTTGGGAGCGATAGCGCTGAAGAGTTCCTTCACTGCGTTCTTGTCCTTAAGGTAGCTGAACACGATGCGGCGAGAGTGGGTGGTATCCTCCTTGGATTTGGTGATAAGCGGCTCGACATAGCTCTTGAGGGCCTTGGCCTTGGCCACGGTCGTATTGATACGCTTGTGCATAATCAAGGAAGAGGCCATATTGGCGAGCATAGCCTTGCGGTGACCGCTCTGACGTCCAAGATGATTGATAGCTTTATTGTGTCTCATCTCTACTGTTCGATTTTTTTCTTGGGTTCGATATTATACTTGGTGACATCCATTCCGAACTCGAGCTTCATCTTTTCGACGAGCAGTTCGATTTCGTGCAGGCTCTTGCGGCCGAAGTTGCGGAACTTCATCAGCTCGGGGCGGGTGTAGGACACGAGATCCGCGAAGGTCTCGATCTCAGCAGCCTTGAGGCAGTTGAAGGCGCGCACCGACAGGCCCACGTCTGCGAGCTTGGACATCAGCAGGTGCCTGGTGCGGAGGGATTCCTCGTCGAGCTCGTTGCCGGTTTCTTCGACAGCGCTCTCCAGGGCCACCTTCTTGTCGTCGGTGAAGAGTCTGAAATGGTAAATCAAAATATTTGCAGCTTCCTCGAGGGCGTTCTCAGGGCTGATGGAGCCGTCGGTTTCCACTTCGAGGGTCAGCTTCTCGTAGTCGGTCTTCTGCTCGACACGCCAGTTTTCGACGCTCCAGTTGACCTTGCGGATAGGAGTGTAGATGGCATCCACGGGGATGGTACCGATAGGCGTGTTCTCATCACGGCTCTCCTCGGCGGGCACGAAGCCGCGGCCCTTGGTGATGGTGATGCTGATTTCGAGCTTGACGGACGGTTCGAGAGAACAGATGTGCTGCTCCAGGTTCAACACCTTGAAAGAAGACAATCCTTTGGAGATATCTTCAGCGGTAAACTCGTGCTTGCCGCTGACGGTAATGTTCACAGTCTCGGAATCGACGGACTCGACCATTCTGCGGAACCTCACCTGCTTGAGGTTGAGGATGATGTCCTGCATACCCTCGATGACACCGGGGATAGTCTGGAACTCCTGGTCAACTCCGACAATCTTGATCTGGGAAATCGCAAAACCCTCCAAAGAAGCCAAAAGGATGCGACGAAGCGCATTGCCGATAGTCTGGCCGTATCCCGGCTCGAGAGGGCGGAATTCAAAGCGGCCGACGGTCTCGGTGCTTTCGAGCACTATCACCTTGTCAGGTTTCTGAAATGCTAAGATTGCCATATTATTCTTTTTAGGTGTAACTGTTACTTGGAGTAGAGGTCGACGATAAGCTGCTCGTTGATGCTCTCGGGCACCTCGGCGCGGGTCGGGAGGTTGAGGAACTTGCCCACGAGGGTCTTCTGGTCGAACTCGAGCCAGGAATACTTGGTCACGGAAGCAACGCTTGCCTGGATGACCTCGAGGCTCTTGGAGCGCTCCCTGACACCCACGTTGTCACCGGGCTTCACCTGTGCGGAAGGAATGCTGCACACGTTGCCGTTGAGGGTGATGTGGTGGTGGGAGACGAGCTGACGGGCGGCGGCGCGGCTGGGAGCGATACCCAGACGATACACGACGTTGTCGAGACGGGACTCGAGGAGGAGAATGAGGTTCTCACCCTTCTGTCCGGCCATACGGGCGGCCTTCTCGTAGGTGTTGCGGAACTGACGCTCGAGCACACCGTACATATACTTGACCTTCTGCTTCTCCTTCAGCTGGGTACCGTACTCCTTCTGCTTCTTGCGCTTGGAGGCGAGACCGTGCTGTCCCGGAGGGAAATTACGCTTTTCGTAATATTTGTCGGAGCCGAAAATGGGCTCACCGAACTTACGGGCTATCTTGGTGCTGGGACCTGTATATCTTGCCATAGTAATTCTGATTTAAAAATTAAACTTTACGACGGCCTTTCGGTCTGCATCCGTTGTGGGGCATCGGGGTGACGTCGACGATCTCGGTCACGATGATACCTGCGTTGTTGATGGTGCGGACGGCGGATTCACGACCCGAGCCCGGACCCTTGACGAAGCACTTGACCCTGCGGAGGCCTGCATCGTATGCTGTCTTGGCAGCATCCTCGGCCGCCATCTGGGCAGCGTAGGGAGTGTTCTTCTTTGAACCCCTGAAACCGCACTTGCCGGCAGAGCCCCAGCTGATGACCTGGCCCTGGGCGTTGGTAAGGGAAACGATCACGTTGTTGAAGGTTGATGAAATATGGGCCTCGCCATAAGCTTCAACCTTGACAACTCTCTTGGATGTTGTAGTTTTCTTTGCCATAATTCATCTGATTACTTGGTCGCCTTCTTCTTGTTGGCAACGGTCTTCTTCTTGCCCTTCCTTGTACGGGCGTTGTTCTTGGTGCTCTGTCCGCGGACAGGGAGACCTGCACGGTGACGGATGCCACGGTAGCAACCAATGTCCATAAGACGCTTGATGTCCATCTGGACAGAGGAGCGGAGCTCGCCTTCGATCTTGTACTCTTCATTGATTTCGGTACGGATCTTGGCAATCTGTTCGTCGTTCCAGTCACCCACTTTGATGGTTCTATCGATACCGCACTTGTCAAGAATCCTCCTGGCGGAGCTGCGGCCGATACCGAAGATATAGGTCAGACCTATTTCTCCTTGCTTGTTGTTAGGTAAATCAACACCGGCTATACGTGCCATAATTATACTTTACTTAATTTGTTACTGATTATTATCCCTGACGCATCTTGAACTTGGGGTTCTTCTTGCAGATCACGTACAGACGGCCCTTGCGGCGGACTATCTTGCAATCCTCGCTGCGCTTTTTAATGGATGTTTTGACTTTCATATCGTGGAAATTTTTATTTGTATCTGAAAGATATTCTGCCTTTGGTCAAATCATAAGGTGAAATTTCAACTCGTACCCTGTCGCCGAGAAGGATATGGATGAAGTTCATACGCATCTTGCCCGAAATGTTGCAGAGCAGGACGTGACCGTTCTCAAGTTCGACTTTGAACATCGCATTGGGAAGGGTCTCGATGACCTTTCCATCTTGTTCTATAGCTACCTGTTTCGACATTAAAAAAACACTTTAAAAATTGATCGTGGGATCTTTCTCGATAAAATCGAAGGTCGAGAGCTGCTCCGCACGGCCTTTCCGGACAACAACCGTAAGTTCGTAATGCGCGGACTTCTTATGGTCGGAGGTATGCACCGCCCAACCGTTGCGGTCGAGGTACACACTTTTCACGCCCGCATTGATCATAGGTTCGATGCAAATCACCAGTCCTTCCACGAGGTGCGTGCCTTTGCCGCGGCGCCCGTAATTGGGTATTCCGGGCTGCTCGTGCATTTCGCGTCCGAGCCCGTGGCCTTCAAGTTCACGTACCACAGAGAAGCCAAGCGCTTCCACATACGATTGTACCGCGTATCCGATGTCGCCGGTACGGTTGCCCGCCACAGCCGCCTCGATGCCTTTGTAGAGGGAGGCCTTTGTCGCGTCCAGGAGCCGGCGGGTCTGCTCGTCCACTTCCCCGACGGGGAAAGTGTAGGCGGAGTCGCCCTGGTAGCCCTTGTACAACGTGCCGCAGTCCACGGACACCACGTCTCCCTCCTTGAGAGCGTAGTCGGACGGGAATCCGTGGACCACCACGTCGTTGACGGACATACAAAGTGCTGCGGGGAAGCCCTCATATCCGAGGAAGCTGGGGATGGCACCGTGGTCGCGGATGAATTCGTCGGCAATCTTGTTGAGCTCTTTGGTGGTCACACCGGGAGCTACGTGGCGGCCGACCTCTGCCAGCGTCTTGGAGACGATTATGGCATTCTCGCGCAGCAGTGCTATCTCTTCCTCAGTCTTGGGCTTAACCATTTTCCTTCGTATTTTTCAAAGATCTACAGTCCTGAACGCCCGCTCAGACGGCCGGTCTTCATAAGGCCGTCATAGTGGCGCATCAGCAAATAACTTTCAACCTGCTGGAGCGTATCGAGCACGACACCGACGAGAATCAACAGCGAGGTACCGCCGAAGAAGCTGCCGAAGGAGTTGTTGACGCCCAAAATGATAGCGATAGCAGGAAGAATGGAAATGATGCCGAGGAAGATGGATCCCGGGAGGGTCACTCTCGACATCACCGCATCCAGATACTCCATCGTTTTCTTGCCGGGCTTGACTCCCGGGATGAATCCGCCGTTGCGCTTCATATCTTCCGACATCATCTGAGGATTCACGGTGACGGCGGTGTAGAAATACGTAAAGATCACAACGAGGATGAAGAAAATGAAGTTATACCAGAATCCGGTATAGTTTCCGAGCGTAGCGGCAAGTCCTCTGGTCGCATCCCAGCGGGAGAAAACCAGAGGGAAGAGCATCAGAGCCTGGGCGAAGATGATAGGCATAACGCCGGCAGCATTGATCTTCAAAGGGATGTACTGACGGACGCCGCCGTACTGGCGGTTGCCGACCACTCTCTTGGCATACTGCACAGGAACCCTGCGCACAGCCTGCACAAGCGCGATAGCCGCAATGATGACGAAGAACCAAATCACGAACTCCACGACGAGAAGCAGGGGGCCGCCGGCGTTGGCGCCGAGCTTGCTACCGACTTCGGCGACGACTGCGTAAGGCAGACGGGCCACGATACCGATCATAATGATGAGGGAGATACCGTTGCCGATACCGCGGTCGGTGATACGCTCACCAAGCCACATAACGAACATAGAACCTGCCATCAGGATGATGGTGGAGACGAGATTGAAGATAAAGTTGCTCCAGCCGAGCTGCTGGACGGCCACGAAGGCCTGTCCGGGAATCTGGCCGTGGAGAGCTGCCATATAGGCGGGACCCTGAATGCAGATGATGACGATGGTGAGCCACCTGGTCATCTGATTCATCTTCTTACGACCGCTTTCGCCCTCCATCTGGAGTTTGCGGAAGTAAGGGACAAAAACACCCAGGAGCTGGATGACGATGGATGCGGAAATGTAAGGCATCACACCCAGCGCAAAGATCGAAGCATTGCCGAATGCGCCGCCGGAGAACATATTGAGGAGGCCGACGAGGCCTTCGCTCGTACTCTCCTGGAAGCGTGCAAGCATCGAAGGATCGATGCCGGGAAGCACTACGAAACACCCGAGACGATACACAAGTACCAGGAGGCAGGTGTAAACGATGCGCTTCCGCAGCTCTTCGATCTTGAAGATGTTTTTGATTGTCTCAATAAACTTCTTCATTGTCCTTATTCGGTTACGACTGCCTTACCACCGGCAGCCTCGATTTTTGAAACAGCGGTTTTGGAAAAAGCGTCTGCGGTGACGGTCACGGCGGCGGTGATTTCGCCGTTCCCGAGGACCTTCACAAGGTCGTTCTTGCCGGCGAGACCGGCGGCCTTGATGTCTTCGACGCCGATTTCTTTCTGTCCGAGACGAGCGGCAAGAGCCTCGATGTCAGCGACATTGACGGCCTTGTACTCAACACGGGTGGGATTCTTGAAGCCGAACTTGGGGAGGCGCCTCTGGATAGGCATCTGACCGCCTTCAAAGCCGATCTTGTGCTCATATCCTGCACGGGCCTGTGCGCCCTTGGTACCGCGGGTGGCAGTGCCGCCCTTGCCGGAACCCTGACCGCGACCCAGTCGCTTGCTCGTTTTGGTTGCACCAACTGCGGGTGCGAGATTCTCAAGTTTCATAATCACGGTCCTCCTTAGTCAATAACTTCATACTTAACGAGGTGGGCGATCTTAGCGAGCTGTCCCATAGTGACAGGGTTCTGCTCCACCTCTACGGTCTGATGCATACGGCGGATGCCGAGGCACCTGAGGTTGTCCTTCTGGCGCTTGGTCTCACCGTTGCTGCTTATAATCTGTGTAATTCTGAGCTTTGCCATAATCGTGTCCTCCTAGCCGTTGAAAACCTTATTCATAGGAATACCGCGGAGACCTGCGACGGTGTAGGCGTCCCTCATCTGGGTCAGGGCGTTCACGGTGGCCTTCACGAGGTTGTGAGGGTTGGACGAGCCCTTCGACTTAGCGAGGACGTTCTGGATACCGGCAGACTCGAAGACGGCACGCATAGCGCCACCGGCCTTTACACCGGTACCGGGAGCAGCGGGCTTCATAAATACGCGGGAACCACCGAATTTTGCTTCCTGCTCGTGAGGGATGGTGGTGTTGATGACGGGAATCTTGACAAGATTCTTCTTTGCATCTTCCACGCCCTTGGCGATGGCAGCGGTGACCTCATTAGCCTTTCCGAGACCATAACCCACGACACCGTTCTCGTCGCCGACGACGACGATGGCGGCAAAGCGGAAGTGGCGTCCACCCTTGGTCACCTTGGTGACCCTCTGGATGGCGACCAGTCTGTCCTTCAGCTCGAGGTCAGACGTCTTTACTCTTTTAACATTTGTATTTGCCATAGTCTTTCCGATTAGAAAATGAGACCGCCTTCACGGGCTGCGTCTGCCAAACTTTTAACCCTGCCGTGGAAAAGATATCCGCCACGGTCGAACGAGATGGTGGTGATACCCTTGGCGAGTGCGCGCTCGGCGATGGCCTTGCCGACCACAGCCGCGGCCTCGATGCCGGACTTACCCTTGCACTGTGCGGCGAGTTCCTTGTCGTTGGAAGCTGCTGCGCAGAGGGTCTTACCCTGGAGATCATCCACGACCTGCACGTAAATCTGCTTGTTGCTGCGGAACACGACCATACGAGGACGCTCTGCAGTACCGTTGACGTGCTTGCGGATACGGTAGTGGATCCTTCTTCTTCTTTCAATTTTATTGAGTGCCATAATTCAATCCTCCTTTTATTTTGCGGATGCAGTTTTGCCTGCCTTACGGCGGAGCTGCTCACCAACGAACTTGATACCCTTGCCCTTGTACGGCTCCGGACGGCGGAATGAACGCACTTTGGCTGCTACCTGGCCGACCAGCTGCTTGTCGCAGCTCTTCAGCACCAGACGAGGATTCTCTCCCTTCCTGACATCGGGAATCTCAGCCTTGACCTCTTCGGGAAGCATAAGCTGAATCTCGTGCGAATAGCCGAGGGAGAAAGTGAGAATCTGGCCCTGGACGGAGACACGGTAACCGACGCCCACCAGTTCCTGCTGAGTTGTGAAACCTTCGGACACGCCGACGACCATATTGTGCACCAGGGCGCGGTAGAGACCGTGCATAGAGCGGTGACGGGGCTGGTCGGTAGGGCGCTCGAACTTGATCTGATTGTCCTCAATGGTCACTTTGATGTCCGGATCAACTTTCTGGCACATCTGACCAAGAGGTCCTTTAACCTTCAACACGTTGCCGTCGAGCAGCTCGACGCTGACCCCGGACGGAAGGCTTACAGGCAATTTACCAATTCTTGACATTACTGTACTGTTTTGTTTGATTAATAGACGTAGCAAATAACTTCACCGCCGACGCCGAGCTCCTTGGCTTCCTTGTCGGTGATGATGCCCTTGGAGGTGGAGAGGATGGCGATTCCGAGGCCGTTGAGCACGCGGGGCATATTCTCCACATCGGTGTACTGACGCAGACCGGGGCTGGACACGCGCTCAATCTTCTTGATAGCGGCGGCCTTGGTCTGAGGGTGGTACTTGAGAGCTATTTTGATGGTATTATAAGGGGTGCCTTCAACTACCTTGTAGCTGAGGATGTAGCCCTTCTCACAAAGGATCTGGGTGATGGCGACCTTCATCTTGGACGAAGGAATCTCCACGACCTTGTTGCCGGCCAGATAGGCGTTGCGAATCCTGGTGAGGTAATCTGCAATAGGATCTGTCATATTGTTGAATGTTTAATTTTTACCAACTTGCCTTCTTGACGCCCGGGATCAGACCGTTGGAGGCCATCTCACGGAACTGGATACGGCTCAGGCCGAATGCCCTCATATAGCCCTTGGGACGGCCGGTGAGGGTGCAACGGTTGTGGAGACGGACCGGAGATGCGTTCTTGGGGAGCTTGTCGAGAGCAGCCCAGTCACCGGCCTCCTTGAGTGCCTTTCTCTTTTCTGCGTACTTAGCAACCAGTTTTGCGCGCTTTACTTCGCGGGCTTTCATTGATTCTTTTGCCATAGTATCTTATTTGTTATGTTTCTTGAAAGGCAGACCGAACGCGGCGAGAAGAGCGTGGCACTCCTCATCGGTGCGGGCCGTCGTCACGAATGTAATCTCGAGACCGTGGATACGGGGGTTCTTGTCGATGTCGATTTCAGGGAAGATGATCTGCTCCTTGAGGCCGAGGGTGTAGTTGCCCTGTCCGTCCATCTTCTCGGCGATGCCGTTGAAGTCGCGGATACGAGGGAGAGCCACACGGATGAGCTTCTCGAGGAATTCGTACATCTTGACGTTGCGCAGGGTCACTTTAGTTCCGATGGGCATACCCTTACGGAGCTTGAAGTTGGAAACGTCCTTGCGGGAAGAGGTGATGAGAGCCTTCTGGCCGGTGATGAGACTGAGCTCCTCGGCGGCTTCCTCCACGACCTTGCGGTCCTGGGTGCCCTGTCCGACGCCTTCGTTGATGGTGATCTTGACGAGCTTGGGGACCTGCATCACGGTGGTGTAACCGAACTGCTTGGTCAGCTTCTCGATGATCTCCTCCTTATAAACTTTCTTGAGGGTAGGAACATATCCTGCAGGCAGAGCCTGAACCTCAACTTCTTTTGCTTTCTTTGCCATAATTACTTGATCTCCTCACCGGATTTTTTAGCGATACGGACTTTCTTGTCTCCCTCCACCTTGAAACCTACGCGAGTGGGCTTGCCGCTCTTGGGATCAATGAGGTTGAGATTGGATATGTGAATGGGGGCTTCCTTCTTGATGATGCCACCCTGAGGCTGCTTGGCGTTGGGCTTGGTGTGCTTGCTGACCATATTGACGCCTTCCACGATAGCGCGATCCTTTGCGGGATCGACGGAGAGAACCTTACCGGTCTTTCCCTTGTCGTTACCGGCATTTACATACACGGTGTCGCCTTTTTTGATTCTGTTCATAGTACTTAAATATTAAAGGACCTCCGGTGCCAGTGAAACGATTTTCATATAATTCTCACGCAGCTCCCTGGCCACGGGACCGAAGATACGGGTGCCGCGGAGCTCGCCGGCGTTGTTCAGAAGAACGCAGGCATTGTCGTCGAAGCGGATATAAGAACCGTCGGGACGGCGGATTTCCTTCTTGGTACGCACGACGACAGCCCTGGACACGGTACCCTTCTTGGCATCCGATCCGGGGATGGCGCTCTTGATGGTGACGACGATTCTGTCGCCGACCGTAGCATAACGGTGGTTGGTTCCGCCAAGCACACGGATGCAAAGGACTTCCTTAGCTCCGGAGTTGTCGGCCACCTGTAAACGTGTTTCCTGCTGTATCATAACTACTTGGCTTTTTCTACGATTTCAACTAATCTCCAGTTCTTGGTCTTGCTCAGGGGACGGGTCTCCATAATGCGGACGGTATCACCTTCACCGCACTCGTTCTTGTCGTCCTGTGCCACGAACTTGGTGGTCTTCTTGACAAACTTGCCATAGAGAGGATGCTTTTCCTTGCGCTCGACAGCGACGATGATGGTCTTGTCCATCTTGCTGCTGACCACTACTCCTACTCTTTCCTTACGAAGATTTCTTTCCATAAAGCTCTGATTTAGTTCTGTTTTTCTTTTTCAGCGAGGATAGTGATCATAAGAGCGATATCCTTTCTGGTCTTCTTGAATTTGGATGTGTCCTCCAATGGAGAAATCGCGTGGTTGATCTTCATTGTGTCGAGATTGCTCTTCTCGATTGCGATTCGGTCGCGCAGGTCTGCTACAGACATTTCGCGTGCTTCAGCTGCTTTCATTTTCTTTTCTCCATTAAATTATTCGACATAATCCCTGCGGACGACGAACTTGGTCGCGATGGGGAGCTTGTTGGCGCCCAGGCGCATTGCCTCTTTGGCAGTCTCCAGGGACACGCCCTCGGCCTCGAAGATGATGCGGCCGGGAGTGATGGGAGCCACGAATGCATAGGGATCACCCTTACCTTTACCCATACGGGTATCGAGAGGCTTCTTGGTGATAGGCTTCACAGGGAAGACCCTGATCCAGATCTGACCTTCACGGTTCATCCTACGGGAGATAGCCTGACGGGCGGCCTCGATCTGCTGCGCAGTGAGCCAACAATTTTCAAGGGTCTTGATACCGAAGGAACCGAAAGCGAGCTGGTTTCCCCTCTGGGAGTTGCCCTTCATACGGTTCTTCTGTTCCCTTCTAAATTTTGTTCTCTTAGGTTGTAACATTGTAGTATTACTTTAAAAATAATTATCGTTAAACCCTAAATCATTGATTCTCAATGGGATAGCCCACAAAGAGCCAAATTTTGGGATTGCAAAGTTAGTAAAAAAATTCCAATTAGCAAGCGTCCGGCAAAAAATTTTCAAACATTTTCGACACGAAAATTTTCAGTTAACTATCCGTATTATTAATCACTTACAAGAGTCGCCCAAAAATTTTCCAATACTTTTTCGACACGTCCGAAAACACTTTTCGAAAGCCGCTTTCTCCCCTCCCCGGACAACAAAAAAAATCCCGTGTTTCCACGGGATCATTATAATAAATAGGAATATGCTACTTTGCCAGGGAGAAGGTCAGTTCGAGACGCGGCCGCAGCGAAGGGTTCGCAGCCCCGGGACCGTACAGCGTAGCGCAGTAATATCGGTCGGTGTCGAGCATTTCGACAACCGTAGTCGAGGAGTTTGTCGAAGCCGCGCTGGCATACTGAGCCATAAGGGCGTAAGAAGTGTAGTTGGTGTAGGGGTCGTAGCCATAGCCGTAACCTCCCATACCATAGCCGCCGTAGCCGTAACCGCCCATTCCGTAGCCTCCGTAATACATACTGTTGTAATAGTTCTGGTAGGCCATCATCTGGAGGTAGGAATCCATAGCCGAAGACCCGGTCGGATTCACGACTGTTTCGTTGGCGTTGATGATCAACCATATATCATACTCGCCGGCATACAGTTTCTTGCGCTTGTAAGCCTCGGTCGAAGTCTCGCTTCCGGAAGGTACCTCCTTGATTTTCAGCAACTCCTGCAGGTGGTAGGTAATGTCCGGAGAGTAGCACAGGGTGCTGCGGTTGATGTCTCCGTGGTTCTCATTTTCAGAGCTCGCATCGGTCAGGCCCGCGAAGACCACGGTCGTATCGTTCTGCCTGATGCGGCAGGTAGGCGAAAGAATCTGGGGGTACTTGTACATTTCCCTGTAGTCCTCGGGGAATTCGAAAGGCAGCACGAGCGTCGCCTTGTTGATGACCGCACCCTCCGGATCTCCCCCCTTCTCGCGGATAAGGCTTTCGGCAAGGCGCTTGAGCCCGAGGGCCGACACCACGGGCTTGAGACCGCCGCCGCCCTCTATGAGCACTTTCTCCTTGGAGTCTCCGGCGAGGTGCCGGGTCTCCTGGGTGGTCTGGTTGAGACAGTATTCAGGATAGTATCCGCGCTTGGTGCTGGACTCGAATAGCGAATCCAGGTCGGTGAAGTCGGTCAGGCCGTAGGAGAAGAAGAACGAGGTATCGGTCTCGGCCACGCCGTCGCGGTCATAATCGCAGGTAAGATCCAGGATGGCGTAATTGCCGACCACATAGCCCACCTGGCTGTCGTAGCCCACCTGCAGCTCGAACATATTGATACGTCCGCCCCGCCCGATGGGAAGGTCGGTGGAGATGTGGATGCCGGGAATCTTTTTCGTGTATTTGGAGAAGTCTTTCAGGTCGTCCTGCGTAATCTGCAGGAAGCGGCGGGCGTACTCTTCCGTAAAGTCAAAAGAAAGCGAATCGGTGCCGTCCACCACGGGATTGCCCTGGGCGATGGAGCGGCTGTAGTCCACTTTTATGGCGTCACCATTGATGTCGAAGTCGCGCCCGGGCCGCAGGGGCGAGGCGAGCGAATGGACGCGCACGTTCTGCAGGATGCGTTCCTGACCTCTTGTCGCCACGGACACAGTATCGAAGGCCGCTGCGAAATGGAAGCGGCGCACCTTGGCGGCCGCGACATTGCCGAAGTCCAGCGAATCCAATGCGGGCACGAGGGTGAACGAGGCCGTGCGGGTCGTGAGGCCGTACACGTCGTCCCTGATGGCGCCGATGGTGATGCGCCTCTGGGAATAGCCGGACAGCGAATCGGAAGGCATCATCTTAAGGGAGCCGGCGGGCAGGGCGGCCTCCACCGGATAGACGTTATATGTCTGGTCGGCCGGGATGAGGTTGCCTCCCAGCTCAGGATTGATTTCCACACAAGACAAGCAGCAGAACAGGGCCGCCGCTATGGCAGGAAAAGAAATTTTCATCGTCAGATAGTGTCGTAAAAAGCATTGTACGCTTCGACATAGCTTCCGTCCTTCATCGCGGCCTCGTCGTACTGTAGCACGGGAAGTTTCAGGGACTTGGCGTACTTCTCCAGCTTGGGGTCCACGTCGGGCGAGCCGATGATGATGCCGTCGGCGTACTGGATGGCGGTTTTAGCAAGATTTATGCCATCCGGCTTCTTCAGGAAGGGCAGGTCGGTGGCGTCCAGTCCGCCGAAAGCGGCCTTGGAAGCGAACCCGGGACGGAATTCGGCCTCGGGGGTATCACCGTAGAGCGACAAGACTATTTTGCTGGAAGAGAAGATAGGATCGTCCTTGTACGCCTTCTTGAGGTAGGCCGGCACAAGCTGCGAAATCCAGCCCTGGCAGTGGATGACGTCAGGAGCCCAGCGGAGCTTCTTTACGGTCTCAAGCACGCCGCGGGCATAGAATATGGCCCGCTCGTCGTTGTCCTGGAAGAAGGCTCCGGACTCGTCGCAATACATCTGCTTGCGACGGAAATAGTCTTCATTGTCAATGAAATAGACCTGGATATGGGCGGCCGATATAGAGGCCACCTTGATGATCAGCGGGTGATCGACGTCGGATATTATGATGTTCATTCCCGACAGACGGATCACTTCGTGCAACTGATTCTTGCGCTCGTTGATAAACCCGTAACGGGGCATAAACGAACGGATTTCCCGCTTACGCTCCTGCACAGCTTGCGGGAGAAGGCGGGCTACGCTGGCTATAGGCGATTCCGGGAGGTAAGGACACATCTCGGAATTGACGAATAGGACTCTGTTTACATTTTCTGCCATTCGCACAAAGGTAAGAATTTTTTTTGAAATTTCGATAATTCATTATCTTTGAAGTCAATTTGGGAGATTATGGCAAAAGAAGAAAACAAAATAATCCGCCGGCGCCTGCGCAACGCCTACGCTTCCAGCATCATAAGCATCAGTTTGGTGCTGCTGCTCATAGGTATAGCCACGCTGCTGATAGTCAACGCCCGCTCGGTTTCGGACTATTTCAAGGAAAATATGCAGCTCTCCGTAATTCTGAAGCCTGACGTAAGCGACGAGGACGCGCTGAGCTACCAAAAATCCGTCGAGACCCTGCCGTTCATCAAGGGCACGAGGCTCGTGACCCGCGAGGAAGGCGCAGCCGAACTCGCCGGTATGCTGGGCGACGATTTCCTCTCAGTGTTCGA
This sequence comes from uncultured Bacteroidales bacterium, assembly GCA_900318565.1. Classification (GTDB taxonomy): domain Bacteria; phylum Bacteroidota; class Bacteroidia; order Bacteroidales; family UBA932; genus Cryptobacteroides. The sequence continues at coordinate 1,448 of ONLD01000017.1, read as the reverse complement.
GACATCCCCCGTGCCGGTCTCGCTGGAAATCACCCTCCAGGCCGACTATGTGGCCCCGGACAGCGTCGCCTTCGTACGGAGGACCCTTTCCGCCTCCGACAAGGTCGAAGAAGTGGAATACCAGCAGTCGCTGGTCGAGGCGCTCAATGCGAACCTCGCCAAGATTTCCCTGGTGCTGGGCGTCTTCATCCTGCTGATGCTCTTCATCTCCTTCGTGCTCATCAACAACACGGTACGCCTGGGCGTATTCTCCCGCCGCTTCACCGTCCACACGATGCAGCTCGTCGGAGCCACGCGCCGCTTCATACGCAAGCCCTTTATGAACGGAGCCCTGCTCCAGGGGCTCGTCTCCTCGGTCCTCGCGCTGGTGGCTCTTGCAGGCGTGCTGGCGCTGCTGCGCCGTTCCTTCCCGCAGATGTTTGCGGTCATAGAGCTGCGCTCGCTGCTCATCGTGGCGGGTACGGTCATAATGTGCGGCGTGGCTATCTGCCTGCTGAGCACTTATTTAGTAGTAAACAAGCTCGTGTCCCTCGACAAGGACCGGTTATATTATTGATATGGATAAAATGGCAATGTCCCGCAAGGGAATCCGGCTTCTGCTGGCCGGGCTGCTCGTGATGGTCGCGGGCTACGTGTTGATGATGGGAGGTTTCAGCCCGGATCCCAACGTGTTCAATTATGCTATGTTCGACGCCCGCCGGCTGGTGGCGGCCCCGCTGGTGATACTCGCCGGAATCGTAATCGTGGTGCTGGCAATTATGGGCCGATTCGACGGCGGAAAGGAGGAGAAATAAGCTATGGACTGGTTACAGGCGCTGATTCTCGGCCTTGTGCAAGGCCTCACCGAATTTCTCCCCGTCAGCAGCAGCGGCCATCTCGCAATCGGCAAGGCCCTGCTGGGAATCGAACCCACCGAAGACCTGTTATTCGAGGTCACGGTCCACGCCGCCACGGTGCTCGCGACGATTGTCGTGTTCCGCAGGCAGATATGGGACCTTCTCAAAGGACTCTTCAAGTTCAAATACAACGAAGAGACGGACTACATCGCGAAGATCTGCGTGTCTATGATTCCTGTCTTCATCGTAGGTGTGTTCTTCAAGGACAGCGTGGAAGCCCTGTTCGGCTCGCTGACCGTGGTCGGCATCGCCCTGCTCGTGACCGCGACCCTGCTGACCTTCTCCGACTGGATGGCGGGACGCCAGAAAACCGTGCGCGAATACCGCGGCGGCATCTCATTCTGGCAGGCTTTCGTCGTGGGTATCGGACAGGCCCTCGCCGTGATTCCAGGACTGTCCCGCTCCGGCACCACCATCAGCACCGGTCTGCTCTGCGGAGTAAAGCGCGAGAAGATGGCGCAGTTCTCCTTCCTGATGGTGCTGGTCCCCATCCTCGGGGAAGCAATCCTTGATATAGTCGGCGGAGATGCGGCCGCCTCGTCGGTGGGCATT